>JBEBKA010000010.1:0-46655 GCA_040079595.1 Gallionella sp. | reverse complement strand
TGAACTTTCTGATGCGAAAAATGAACGTGTGTTCCCCCACCCTAACCCTCCTCCCGAAGGGAGAGGGAACTAGCTCCCTTCTCCCGTCGGGAGAAGGGGTGGGGATGAGGGAGCGCAGAATATGAAAGCCATCATCGCCGACGACGAAGTGCATCTGGCGGAAGACTTGCGTCGTCGTTTGATCAAGCTATGGCCTGAATTACACATCGCATCAGTGGTACACGATGGCATAGCCGCTGCAACTGCACTCACAGAAATAAAACCCGACATTGCTTTTCTCGACATTCGTATGCCGGGGCAAAGCGGATTAGACGCTGCGCGCTCCGCAGCGAATGGTTGTCGTGTGGTGTTCGTCACGGCGTATGACGATCACGCGGTGCAGGCATTCGAGCAAGCGGCAGTGGATTATTTGTTAAAGCCGGTTTCCGATGAGCGACTGGCGCGCTGTGTTGAACGCTTGCAACAGCGCAGTGAAGCCGAGCCTGACGCGTTGCTGACACGCCTGCAAAAATTGCTGGCGACTCCCGCAAAATCTGACCCGCTACGCTGGTTGCGTGTACAGGTTGGACAGTCAGTGCGCATGGTGGCGGTTGAAGAGGTGTGCTATTTCCAGTCCGCCGATAAATACACCACCGTGCTAACACGCGATGCCGAATTGTTGTTGCGTACCCCGTTAAAAGAATTGATCGTGCAACTCGATGCCGAACAATTTTGGCAAGTACATCGCGGCACGGTGGTAAACGTACAACAGATTGTTGCCGCACATCACGACTTATTGGGGAAAGTGTCGCTCACCTTGCGCGATAGGGTTGAGAAGATTGCGGTGAGTCGTAGCTATGCCCAGCTATTTAAGCAGATGTGAGTGCCAGCAACGCCGCCCCATAAGCCGCCTCAGAATACGCACTTGCATCAATCTGAACACCTATCAATCGGCTGCGCATTTGTTGCCACACCAAGTTTTTTGCACCCCCACCATTTGTCACCACATGTTGAATAGTCGGCACGCCTAGCTCGGCAAGTTTGGCATAACCCGCCGCTTCGATACGCGCCAAGCCTTGCAACAGGCCATGCAAAAACTCCACATCATCGCTGGGTCTCGGCGTGAGTCGCGGTAACAGATGCGCATTGTTGATCGGGAAACGCTCGCCGATTTTGGATAACGGGTAATAATCCAGCGGGCTGTCTTGTAGTGGATTGATCTGCGCACTCAAAGAGGCGAGTTGCGCATCGGAAAAATAATTCCGCAACACGCCAGCCCCCGCATTTGATGCGCCACCCACTAACCACTTGTTGCCATAACGATGGCTGTAGATGCCGTATTCAGGGGCTTCGATGCGATGTTCGCAAAGCTGTTTTAGAACCAGTGTCGTGCCAAGTGAAGTCACCCCAACGCCTAGTTCATCTACCCCTGTCGCATTAAAAGCGGCGATGCTATCTGTTGTCCCCGCGTGAATTTTGCAATCAGGATTGATGCCAAAATGCGCGGCAATGTCCGCTTGAATGTTGCCGATGACTTCACCGGGGGCAACTACGTGCGGCAGAAAATGGCTATGCGGCAAAGCCATCAACCAATCCGGCCAGCATAAATTCTCCACGTCGTAGCCCGTCTTCAACGCGTTGTGATAATCGCTCACACCCGCTTGTCCACTCAACAATCCCGTCAGCCAATCGGCTTGATGCAAAAAATACACAGCTTGCTCGTGGTTATTTTGCTGCGCACCCGTAAAGGGTACGCCGCCAGACACTCGTCCTGCTGACGGTCTTGGCGCAGTCAGCCAGAGAAATTTAGCCAAGCCCGAAGTCACCGTGCAGACCGTGTGACCCTTCGGTGCAATGGCTTTGAGTTGCGCCGCTTGAGCTTGTGCGCGATTATCGTTGTACAGCAGGGCAGGGGAGACTGGCTCTAGCTGGGCATCGCAGAGCAGCACCGTGCCGGATGTGCCATCGATCGCAATGCCGTGTAGCTGTGCGGCGAGGGGCTTCGGTAACGCGTTTAACAGCGAATGTAATGCCGTGCGCCAATTGAGCGGCGTTTGTACGTCGGGCATTGAGTAGTCAAAGTGCTGTTGCCACACAACGGATTTATCGTCATCAATCACACAAGCGCGTGCGCCGGATGTGCCGAAATCCAAGCCGAGAAAATAGGGTGAGTTAAACATACGCCCTATGACGATAGATTGCAGTTAGCGCATCGCAGCTTGCGCGGCTTTAGCTAAGAAACCTGAGCGGGTTAAATGGTGGGCTTGAGCATATTGGTCGATTTGAATGACCAAGTATTCAGGCAAAGAAACATTGAGACGGATGGGAGTTTTTTTGGCAGGAATATCCTCCACCTCAATCACCGCCCATATCCATCCAGCGTATTCAGGGTTGTGGCGATGTTCATCCAAAGATTTGCATTCTGGGATGGCTTCGTTGTGTTCCAAACTTAATTCCAGATGCGCTTCGATGGCTTGCTTGGCATTGGCATAAGCCTCATCCAACGTGTTGCCCGCCGAGAAGCACCCTGGCAGGTCAGGCACAACTACGCCAAAGGCATGTTTTGCATCGCCAGGTTCGATAACGATGGTGTAATGGAGTGTGTTCATTTTAGCCTCGCTTGTTTGAGTATCGAATTAACCGTTCCTTTTGGGCGCTCTTTTTTAGGGTGTGGCTTAGCCATCAACTGGTTTAGTTTTGCGACCCTAATTAGCTCCCCAATCTTTGCAGAAAGGCTAAGTCAGCTTGATAGCGGCTAACAGCGGTGAGATTATACACACAAGAATTTTAGGGTAGGGGGCGGCAGTTAGCTGCCTTTATGCAGCCTTCTTCAATAAGTTATGCAACAAACTAACAAGCTGCGTGGTGGAAGTTAGTTGCGTTAGAATGCCAACGTAATTTTTTAGGAATTGCATTATGAAACCTCTCCGTTTTGTGGATCTATTTTGTGGCATAGGCGGATTCCGCTATGGCTTAGAGATAGCTGCGCGAAAGCGGGATGTTCCAACTGAATATCTGTTTCCCATAGTCGCACATGAAAAAATTATCATTGCGTGAAAAACAAATCCTCGCAGGATTATATTTGTCTAAATTTGATGCGATTGGTTTGCACCAACTCGGCTTTAGAAGCTTTGTAGAGGCTTTCAATGTTTTTGGGTTTTCATTGGGAACTAAGCCTGCGTCGATAAAAAACTACAGGGACGAATTCGATCCGCTCTTTCAGAATGAAAGAAAAGGTTGGCATAAGCGACCTATGCGCCTTTACTGTAAAGCTGTATATGATGAATTTTCTGGTTTAGATTTGGGTGAATTTTCAACTTTACTGAAACAACTTATCTACAAACAGCATGATCTCGATATTTTGATGGAAGAGTTGGAGCAAGATGAAAGCGAAAAAAAGAATTCCTTTGCTCAAAGATTGATAACTGGTCAAGCAGCAGAGCAATACTTCGTATCCAAATATAAAGAGATAAATCTGTTTAGTGAATTTGAAATTGAAGACACCACAAGACTTGGATGCGGTTTTGATTTCAAGCTAACTTCACAAGATGGTTTTTATGGTGTGGAAGTCAAGGGTATGAATGAGGCTAAGGGGAATATTACGCTAACGAATAAAGAGCATTCAGTTGCATCTGTCTTAGGTGACCGATACTTTTTGTTTGTGGTAAAAAATTTCAAAGAAGATCCATTCCATGATTTGTATCAAAATCCATTAAATGGGCGGTTGCCGTTCAACAGAATTGAGCAGAAGATAATTCAAGTAAGCTGGTCAACTAAGCTTTAAGTCATGCTGAATTCAAAACTTAAATATGCTCAAGAATACGAATCGCCTTATTCTCTAAACGAGTTCCCCAATAATTTTCCTTGTGATATTAGTCGTGAAGTAGCTTATCTATGGGCATCAAGAGAAATTCCAAAAATTGAAGGCGGTGATTGGACAGAAATTTTTGCGCGCTTGATTTCGGGGCGTCGGAAATCGTCTAGCAATGGATTGGATGATGTTGTTTTGGAGCGAACAGCTTGGAGTACTAAAGCAGTCGATTATGACAACCCAGCGGAAGCGCAGCGAGTACGGTTGATTTCAGGTCGCAACTCGCCTGTTTATTCTTTTGGTGACAAGCAGGTGAGCGAAGTTGAGCCAAACGAGCTCGGCTCAAAAATACTGAATATTTGGAATGAGCGAGTTGCGGCGATAAAGAAAAATTACTTGCATATGCGCACAGTGGTTTTGCTGAAATCGGAAGACTTGTTGGAGTTGGTACTGTTTGAATTTGATACCGAAATTTATCCAGAAGAAAGTTTTACCTGGGTGTGGAATAAGCGCGGAAACTTAGAGGGGTTAGATAAACGCGGTACGCACCGCTTTACGTGGCAACCCCATGGCTCTCAGTTTACGATTCTTGAGGATGTGCCAGAAAAGCGTTTGGCGATTCGAATCAAAGCACCGTCATTACTATCTAGGGAGCAAGTAACAGGTGCTTTGGGCTTTGATCGTTCTTGGGTAGAAATACTTTGATCTTACTGATTTAAAAAAGAATAGGGATCAACGATGTACACGGGATCAAAGCCTGTTAGCACTTCGGCTCGGGTAATGACAGAAATAGCTGATTCGCGGTTCTCTAGCAGAAATTGAGTTGCTTCTGGTCGTCCGTTGAAATGGTCAATCAAGATGATTAATCAAGCAGATAGTTCATTGACCGCTCCACTCATCGCGCAGACGTTGCTGAGTAATTAACCCATCCTCGCCCTGCCGAATGCCGCTGGTGAGTTGTGCCAATTCCTCGAAAGATTGTGTCCCGCGTGTTTCCGCTTTCTGGCGATAAAGTTGCAAAGCCCGTCGTATCACCTCGGTTTGTGGAACGTGTTCCACCTCCGCTCTGTGGGCAAGCTAAACAAGATCTTCTGGTTCTAGGCTAATGGTGGTGCGTTGCATGACTTGACTCCTCATTTGATGCCCTTGATTTCTCAATTTGGGTTTCAAGTATGTTACCAGTTTGCAAGTTTAATCTAAGGATGTCTGGCGATGCCAAATGTGTGTTAGCCGCGCGTATTCGACTGCGTACTGAACTGGCTTAATTCAACAAAAGGTGCAGGTTGCCAACCTTCCTTGCGATGTTCTGCAATCACATTGGTGAAGATGCCGCCGCGAACATAGAATTTGGCGGTAAGGCGCATAAAACGGGGCTGTGTGGCGGCAACCAAGTCATCCAAAATAAGGTTTGTCATGTCTTCATGGAAATGCCCTTCGTTGCGGAACGCCCACATATACAGCTTGAGGCTTTTGAGTTCGACGCATTGTTGGTCAGCGATGTAATCCAGAATCAAGGTGGCGAAATCGGGCTGCCCTGTCTTGGGGCATAGGCAGGTAAATTCCGGGATTTCCATGTGAATATGGTAGTCGCGTTGCGGGTTGGGGTTGAGGAAGGTTTCCAGTGTTTTGCTCGGTTGGGACGTCATTTGGTTAGGTATCCAGCTTCGGTTAGAATGGCGCGCATTATATCTTTGTCGTGGTAGGTCAATTGCGTCTTTCCCAAATCAAATTAGCTGGTTTCAAATCCTTCGTTGATCCCACCCACATATCCTTGCCCGGACAAATCGTCGGCGTGGTCGGTCCGAACGGTTGTGGAAAATCAAATGTGATCGATGCGTTGCGCTGGGTGTTGGGCGAATCAAAGGCATCCGCGTTGCGCGGTGAGACCATGCAGGATGTCATTTTCAATGGCTCCAGCAAACGCAAACCGGTGGCACGTGCCAGTGTGGAGCTAGTGTTTGATAATTCACTCGGCAAAGCCAATGGGCAGTGGTCGAGCTACGCGGAAATTTCCATCAAGCGTGTGTTGCAGCGCGATGGCGATTCAAGTTACCACATCAACAATCAGCATGTGCGGCGCAAGGATGTGACCGATATTTTCCTCGGCACTGGGCTGGGTGCCAGGGCTTACGCGATTATCGAACAGGGCATGATTTCGCGCATCATCGAGGCCAAGCCTGAAGAATTGCGCATTTTTCTTGAGGAAGCCGCAGGCGTTTCCAAATACCGCGACCGCCGCCGTGAGACGGAATTGCGTATTGGCGATACACGCGACAATCTGTTGCGCGTCAGCGATATTTTGCAAGAGCTGGATAAAAACCTTGAGCATCTGACCGCACAGGCTGAAGTGGCAAAACAGTACCGCACGCTCGAAGCTCAACGCGACACCAGCCAAAAATTATTTTGGTTGGTGAAGAAACAGGAAGCGGAAGCGCAGCGGGTTAAGTTTTCACTTGCCACTGAAAAAACGCGCACTGAGTTGGAAGCGGAAACAGCCAAGTTGCGCGACATTGAAAGCCAGCTGGAAACCGCGCGTAGCGGGCATTATCAGTTGTCGGATGCAATGCACGTCAAGCAGGGTGACCTTTACACCGTGAATGCTGAGATTGCGCGTCTGGAGCAGCAAATCAAACACGTTGCCGATCAACGCCAGCGATTGACGCAACAGATTGCCAATACACAAAAGCAAATTGAGCAGCAACAACATCAACGCCAAGGCGTGCATTCGCTGCTGGAACACTGGCAGCGTCAGCAAGAAAGTGGTGTGGTCAAGGTTGCCGAAGCCGAGCAGAACGCGCAGAGCGAAGGGCAAAGTTTGCCGCAAGCGGAAGAGGCGGCGCGCACGGCACAAGAGCAGTACAACAAGTTGCAGCGGGAGCAGCTTCAGTTGCAACAACAAGTGCAATTGGCGGATACGCAACGTGCCAACTTACTGCGCAACATTCAGCAAATGGATTCGCGTCGATTACGCTTGATGCTGGAGAAAGATAATTTGCCGCGTGTCGATGCCGAGGCATTGCATCAGGCGCAGCAGCAAATGACCGAGCTTGAAATGCTGCGAGCCGAGCAAGAGGAAAAGCTGGCGAGCCTGCAAACGCAGCTTCCTGTGGCGGACAACGAACGCCGCAATCAACGCAATGCCTTACATCAGCAAGAGCGTGTTCTGGCGCAGACCGAAGCGCGCCTACATGCCTTGCAACAATTGCAGCAGCAACTCGACAACGACAAAAATCTCAATACGTGGTTGCAACAGCATCAACTGGAAAAACTACCGCGCCTGTGGCAATCCATTCGTATTGAAGCGGGCTGGGATGATGCGCTGGAAGCGGTGTTGCGCGAACGCCTCAATGCCATTGCCATGCCGCACCTCGCTGATGCGGCGGCCTGGCGTGATGCGCCTGCGGCAAAGCTGGCGTTGTTTTTACCAACAAATGCCAGTGTGGAAACAGGTGGTCATTCAGACCAACTTACGTCGCTACTCAGCTACGTGCAATGCCATGATGAGCAAGTGTTGCCTGTGATGCGCGATTGGCTGGTGAATATCTATGCCGTTGCCGATGTGGCACAAGCTTATGCACAACGCGCGCAACTGCCGACAGGCGGCTGGTTTGTTACACCGCAAGGACATTTAATCGGCGCGCACAGTATTTTATTTCACGCGGCAGATAGCCAATTACACGGCGTGCTGGCAAGGCAGCGCGAGATTGAGCGGCTGGAACAAGAGTCACAAGAGCAGCACCGCCAAACCGAGTTGGTCAAACAGCAAGTCGCGCAAGCCGAGCAGCATTATCAAGCCATCGAAATCCAAATCGGACCGTTGCGTAGCTCAGGAAACGAATTGCAACAACGTTTGCATGGTTTGCAAATGCAAATACTCAAACTGACTCAGGCACAGGAGCGCAGTACGGAACGCACTGCGCAGATCGACAAAGAGTTGCAGGAAGTGGCAGAGTTGTTGGCTGGCGAGCAAGCCCAGCAGCAGGGTATTGATACGCAGATGGTCACCCTGCGTGAACAGAGCGCGGTTTTCTACACGCAAGTGGAAGAGGCTCAACGCCATGCCAATACACAAGATGCGTCTTTGCGTGAGCAGCGCAGTCGCGCACAGCAGGCGCAACACACGCTGCAAGAAGCCAATTTCTTCGCCAAAACTTGTGCGGAAAAAATCAGCGACCTGCAACACAATGTTCAGCAAATCACCGATGCCTTGGCGCAGTTTGAGCAGAACTTGGCGCAGATGAATACTGATTTGACAGCAAGCGAAGACGAGCAAGCGAAGGAACAGTTACAAGCAGTGTTGGTGGGGCGGCAAGCTGCGGAATTGATGCTGGCTGAGGCGCGCAACATTTTGGAAAACGCGACGCTTAATCTGCAAAAATCCGAACAGGAACGCTTGTCTTGTGAACACAAACTCAATCCGCTGCGTGAAAAACTCAACGAGCTAACGCTCAAAGAGCAGGAATCTCGTTTGCATTTTGAGCAATGGTCAGAGCAGTTGCAAGGCACGGATGAGCAAGCGTTATTGCCGTTGTTGGAGGCGGGAAACAATAAGCCTAGCACCCTACAAAGCGAGTTAAATCGCCTGATTGCGGACATCGAGACATTGGGCGCAGTAAACCTCGCCGCGCTCGAAGAGCTGCAAACCGCGACTGAGCGCAAAGCGTATCTGGATGCACAGGCCAAAGATTTGAACGAAGCAATGGCGACGCTGGAAGAGGCGATACAGCGTATCGACAAGGAATCGCGAGACCTGTTGATGGGTACATACAATCAGGTGAACGAGCATTTGGCTGAAATGTTCCCGGTTCTATTTGGCGGTGGTGAAGCGCGCTTGGTGCTGACCGGTGAAGAGATTCTGGACAGCGGCGTGCAAGTGATGGCGCAACCGCCGGGCAAGAAAAATAGCTCAATCCATCTGATGTCTGGCGGAGAAAAAGCTCTTACTGCGATCGCGCTGGTGTTCTCGTTATTCCAGTTGAATCCTGCGCCGTTCTGTTTGCTGGATGAAGTGGATGCACCGCTGGATGACACTAATACTGAACGCTTATGCGCCCTGATCAAAAAAATGGCACAACAAACCCAGTTCATTTTTATCAGTCACAACAAACTCACCATGGAGCTGGCGCAACAATTGGTCGGCGTGACCATGCAAGAAAAGGGCGTGTCGAAGGTTGTGTCAGTGGACATTGAAGAAGCATTACGGATGCGCGACGAGGAACTCGTCGCCTGACTATTTACAGTTCTCTTGAATGTCCTGCTGCGCCTTTACCATCCGCTGTTCGCGTTGTGCATCGCTCAAAAATGAACGTTCACCGTTCGCATCCATTTCAACTAAGCGAATGCCATCTTTCAGCGCGGCTAAATTTTTGCGCGCACCATCGCAATTGGATTTCAGCGCATCGGTGTAAGCTTGCTTTTTGGCGACCTCTTCAGCGGTAGCTTTTTTTGCCTCTTTCACTTTGTTTAATTCAGCAGCGCGTTCCATAATGGTTTTGGCGGCGGGTGCGCTAGCCGCCGTCATCTCGCTTTCGACCCCCCTTGATGGCAGCAGTCGCGCTTTTTTATTCACAGGTGGCTCTTCCGAATAATGTGTTTGGTTGTTACTGTCCACCCACTTGTAGAGTGCAGGCAGGGCATTGGTACTGGACAGCAGCAAAATAAGCAGCAGGCTATATTTCATGGCATTCCCCTATATTTCTTGTTGAGTGTAATTGTTTCGTACTAAAATCACGTCCAAAATATCGGGGCAATACTAGCATACCAAGGTATGATTGCCGCCAAATTAGGAGATGAATTTATGGCACAAGCCGAGACGGTCGGAACTGAAAACCGTGAGTATTACGATGTGGAAAAAAATGGCAGTTTGGTACTGAGGTTATTCAATACCTATTTCGGCTCGCAAAATCATACTGGAAAAATTTACGAAGAATCGCCTCATTTTTTTCTGGTGAAACCTGCCGCATTAGCCAATCAACAGGCCACCAAACGCGCTTCGGATAAGCTTTTGCTCGACGATGTCATTAAGCGTGCCAAGGCGCGAAACGGTTATGTTGGCGTGTCTAAATACCGCAATCCCAAGCTGGGGTATTACTGGCTGGAGTTATCGGTCATGCCATTTATGTTGGGTGATACGGTCGGTAAAGATAATAAGGGCGAGTTTTTTTATATCCTCACTCAGTTCGTCAATTACACGCAAAAAAATCCCAAGGTGTATGGCGATCTGACCGCTGAGATGGCGACCGACAAAGACATTGCGGTGATGCTGGAGTCGGTTAAAAAAATGGCGGATCGATTGGACGTAATGCGTAAGTTATATCCCGAAGAAATGCTGGTGTCGTTCAACCATAATTGGCCAGTGACGGAAGTGCAAAAATTATTGCATTCGCTTAAAGACAACGATCAGGATTGGTGCGAAGTGTTTTTTGAATACATGATTTATGTGATGGGCAAGAAAAATTAAAGGAAGATTTATGTTGGAACTTAGACCTACCTGCGAGAACTGCAATAAGCCATTGCCACCCGATTCGCTGGAGGCACGTATTTGTACCTATGAATGTACATTCTGCGCTGCTTGCGTTGAGACCATTTTGAGTAACGTCTGTCCGAATTGTGGCGGCGGGTTTGTTTCCAGACCAATCAGACCACTCAAAAATTGGAGGGGAAACAATTATCTTGGTAATGATCCGGCCAGTACCCAAGTAAAGCATAGACCAGTTGATACCGCCGCTCACGAACTATTTTCGTCAACTATAAAAACCATACCACCCGAAAAACGATAGCAACTGTTGTTTGCCACTTATAGTGAAGCGCGAGTCCAAGTTTGAAGTGCAACGCCTAGCTTGAAGAATACCTGATGGGCATTTGGTATCAAAGTCGGTTTCTGGGTAGATTAATCAAAGCGTGCCAGCGTACTCACCCGACAAAATTCGTTACCTATAAAATCAAAAGCCCGCTTTCGCGGGCTTTTGATTAACGTTGCATCGAATACATTTTTCTGAGAAAAAGGTCAACGACCTCGGTCGTCAGGTCGGGCGGCATGGACGCTTGTTGATTGTCGGAAATATAGGCATGTTGTTCTTGGGGAGCTAATCCAACAGCTGGATTCCAACCTGCATCCAATATCTCGTCGCCGTACCCAACATCCATCGAAGGCTCGTCTATTTTGTCGTAGTTCATGTTCATTTCGATACTCATCTCACACCTCCTTCTGCTTACCAACACCACGGCTAGACATGCTTGCCGAAATATATTTCTTTGCGTGATTAAAGGCAGCATATCGCGTGCCAAAGAAGGTGGGGGATGCTGCTGATTGGCTTAAGTATTGGGTTGTGGAGTACTAGCTGGGGTTGAATTGTGAGTTAAAGGTATTACCAAGGATAAAAAATCGTTGATTTGTCTTATCAATGAGAAAGGTGGGTGACGTTTTGCTACGTGATGGCAACGTTCTTTTGCAACTTATATCAATCAAGCCCAGTGTTCATCATGGCTTCTCAGTCTTGATAATGGAATCCTGACGAGAAGATTTCGATATTTTATTTGGGAGTCAGGTACTGCTAAACGTATAGCCAATGTAGTACTTAGCTCCTAAACTTGGCAGCATCGCTGCCCACGCCAAGTTTAGCGATTTAGTGTTCCAGCATTTCGTTAATTGCATTCTCAAAAACCGCTACAGGTTGCGCACCAATTATCTTGCGGCCTTCGACAGCATCGCCTACTGATTTTCCCAATACAAAGGCAGGAGTGCCATTAACGCCCAGTGAGTTAATGTAATTTGCCTCATCGTTAATTGCTTTTTCGCGCGTCGTATCTGACAGGCAAATTTTGAAAACATCACTATCAAGCATGAGGGCGGAGGCGTATGTGGTGAGTCCCTCCACTTCCAACTTGTTTTGATTTTTGAACAAAGCGTCTTTCATCTCCCAATACTTGCCTTGTTCTCCAGCACACATCGCTGCTTGAGCCGCTTTGAGCGCGTGCGGATGCATGGGTAAGGGCATGTTTCGGCTAATGAATTTCAACTTCCCTGTGTCGATATAATTCTTTTTTAGCGTTTGAAATGTGGTGTCATAAAAGCGTTTGCAGAACGGACATTCGTAGTCGGTAAACTCGACCATGGTTAAAGGCGCATCACTTTTCCCTAGCACATAAGTGCCACCAGCTTTGACAGACAGACTTTCTGGTCTTGCCTGAGCCATGGGTGTGGTGGGCATCTGTTGTTGAGGCCTCGCAAGTAGCTGTTTAATCTCACGCAGCTCTTTAAGCAACGCATCACCCTGAGCTTTAGTCATCGACTCTGCATTAGTCACGTTACTTGCCGCTAACGCCATCACTCCCATTGCCACTAAACCGTGCTTCATGTTTTTTATCCAGCTATTCATACTCATTTCTCCGTTGCTAACTTTAGGGCATCTTTAATTTCGCGCAATCATATATTGGATAACGAAAAGCTCACTCGCTCGTAATCTTCACCTTCTTCCAGCAAGCCCGTAAGTTTGACGATACTGGTTTTCCCCATCTTCAACTCATACTCCTCGTTAGCAGCAAAACTCCCAGACTCCACCAGCATAGTCGCATTTGCATAAGAATTATTGGTGTCGGGCAATAAAATCGCAGGCTTTGATTTCCGCACAGACGTTGCTAATCCCGCTTCCCACTCAAACCCTTTTCCTGCGTTGCGATTAGGCATACGCAACCACACCGCAAGTGGTTTTTTGGCAAGAATTTCGATACCTACTTGCGTGTCACCATCTTTGCCCGTTTTAAGCCGCCGCACCATTCCTACCCACCAAAGGTGAGTATCTTCAAGCTTAATGGCACATATATCCCCTATTTTTACCCAAGTTCCTGTCGCTTTAGGAATAATGCCACCCACGCCATTTTCACTGGTATTAAATACAATCCAAATTTCTGTCTCAGCGGTAACTTCACTAGTTGATAACTTGATGGCAGACGAAGTTCTTGTTGTGATAACTTTATCTGTCGGCAAATTGACTAAATTTCCTTGGTCAATTTGCGTCACCTTTTCGCTAATCGCTTGTATGCCATGTACAACCTCAAGAGTTGAGATGGTGTCTTGACGACCTTGATTGCGCCCAGGTTGTTTCTTACCCCAGTACAAATGCAAATGCTTCAGTAATGTTAACTTTCCCGAAGGCGCAAATTCATTCTTGCCGCGCTGTTCTTTGTGGGCGATTGCTTGGGCTTGAAATTCGAGAATACTATCCACTTTAGAGACGGCTTTAGTTGCCCCAAAGTAACGCAAGCTGGGGGCCGATTGCACTTTGTCGGACATCCTTTTGGGCGCAATCGATTTGGTAAAATCAATAAAATGGGTGCAACCTGCATCAGGTGTTTCCTTAAACTCAAACGAGCCCGCTAACAGTCCTGCTATGTGATAACACGCCACAATTTGATCTGGAGCAAGCGTTTCAGGAGATGAAATGTAGAGCATCAGCACACGTAAAAATTCGTGGTGAGGTGAGGTTGTTTGAGTTTGATTTGGGTAAGCGCGCAGCGTCACATCAACGATACGATGGGCAGTGGCAAAAGCAAAACAATTATACAAATACTCCCAGGCGGTTTGCTCTGGCTCGATGTAGCGCATCATATTCAGCTGCATTTGCTCGGATATGGTGCGAATCAATCGGACGCAAACAAGAGCCGCAGTTTGAGTGTACCCCGCAGATTTTTTTTCGGTCTGCTGGTATTCCTCAAGGCATACGATATAGGCATCTGCCACGGCCTCCTTGTGGTCGTGCATCACCTGCCAAAGCTGGTGGCCCTTAAAGTCCAATAGGTGCGGCTCACCTAAATATAGCTCCAGCAATTTATCGTAAAAAACTAACCCCGTCTCATCCAGCAGCAGAATAATTTCGGCACGAGTTTCTGGGCGAAAACCTGCTGTTGTTTTAACCGAATTCAGCCAATCTTTAATTTCACCCAACGCCTTAAACGCATCGTCTTGAGGCAATTCTGCCAACAACTTTTTGGTTTGCTTTACATCTACCATCGGGTGGTCTGGTTTATTCAAAAAAGAAAACATGCTTAATTCCTTCCAGCCTGAGTGTCCTTGCAATATCACAATCATATCGGAATAGAGTTGGGGTGGGTGAGTTTCAGCCACCTACGAGGTGAGAGAACCATTTTCAAAATTGGCACTCCAATACGCTGAGTGCTAAAATGCAATTATTCACCAAGGAGGAATAAACCATGTACACGATGAATCCCCTGATAGTTTCGGCAGGCAGCTTAGAGAGTTACATCCAATCGGTAAATCGCTTTCCCATCTTGTCTCAAGAGGAGGAACATGATTTGGCGACCCGCTTCCATGTGCAAAATGATTTGGATGCTGCGCGGCAACTGGTGCTTTCCCATTTGCGCGTGGTGGTGAGTGTGGCTCGGGGTTATGCGGGTTATGGTCTGCCACAAGCCGACTTGATTCAAGAGGGTAACATCGGGTTAATGAAGGCAGTGAAGCGTTATGATGCTAATCGCGGCGTGCGCCTTGTGTCGTTTGCATTGCATTGGATACGTGCTGAAATTCATGAATTTGTGGTACGCAACTGGCGGCTGGTGAAAATTGCCACCACCAAATCACAGCGCAAATTATTTTTTAATTTACGCAGCTTGAAGCAAGATTTAGCACCGCTTAATCCAGAACAGGTTAAAGAAATCGCCCAGCAACTTAACGTCAGCGAACATGACGTAGTCGAAATGGAAGGACGCTTCTCCAATCACGAAGTGGCCTTAGAGCCGAGCGGGAATGATGACGAGGAAAACTACGCCCCTATTCATTACTTGGCAGACAATGCTGATTATGAACCTTCAGCCATCCTGGAATCGACTGAACATGAACGCCTGCAAACGTCAGGTTTGCAGAGTGCCCTATCCAGCCTAGATGAGCGCAGTCGGCGCATTGTTGAATCACGCTGGTTACGCGAGGATGATTCCGCGACGTTGCACGAATTGGCGGCAGAGTTCAACGTTTCCGCTGAGCGTATTCGCCAAATTGAACAAAAGGCATTAAGTAAAATGCATGCCTCATTGTCTTTGGCAGCAAACTAAGTGCCGATACTTTTTGATGATTTGCTTTGAACATTAAGATCCACTAAGAAAAGCATCGATTAATTCATACCTTCCGTCATAGCGATAAATTGTGCGGAAGACCTTACGGTCTCGACAATGCCCATTCAATCAGCAATTCTTTAAGTTGCTGTTGGCACTTGTCGTAAAATCCGCTTTTAATTTCACCTTCCAAAAAACTCAGATGGCGATTCAATGGTTTCCGGGTCACATGACCTCAGCGCGCAGAAAAGCCGCCGAGACAATGGAATTTACCGATGTTGTAATTGAAGTGTTGGATGCGCGCGCACCTGAAGCTAGCTGCAATCCAATGATTGAAGAATTGCGCTTGCATCGGCAGCGTCCTTGCCTAAAAATTCTCAACAAGGCGGATCTCGCCGATCCCGCTGCTACACAGGCTTGGCTGAATTTTTACAATCAGCAAGCTGGCGTTAAAGCCGTTGCATTGAGCTGCAAAAGCACCAGTGATGCTGCCAAAGTTCCCAAGCTGTGTCAGCCGCTCGCGCCGCATCGCGACAACACGCACAAGCCGCTGCGCATGATGATCATGGGCATTCCCAATGTGGGAAAATCCACGTTGATGAACATGCTGTTGAAACGCCGTGTGGCGAATGTGGGTGATGAGCCTGCTGTGACCAAATCTCAGCAAAGCCATAATATCAACGATCACATGACACTCACCGATTCGCCAGGCTTGATGTGGCCTAAGATCGAACACGTGAGCGACGGGCTGATGCTTGCCGCCATTCACGCCATTGGACGCAACGCGGTGTTTGAAGAAGAAGTCGCGGAATTTCTCGGCGGAATTTTGTTGCAACGTTACCCTGAGTTATTGACTGCGCGCTTCGGTTTTGCCACAGAAAAATTAGATGGCATCGGCGCAGTGGAAGCCATCGCCAAAAAGCGCGGCTGCATCCTCAAAGGAAAAGGCGGCGGATTGGATTTGGAAAAAGCCTCCATGCTATTTCTAACCGAATTTCGCGGCGGAAAAATTGGGCGCATCAGTTTGGAAACGCCTGAAACACGCGCATTGCTTTAAGCTCAGCTACACCTTCAACCCCCGTCTCGACTCAGGCTTACATGCCGACTACCGCATACGACTCCGCATGTGGCTTTAGCCCATAGCGGATCGGAGTCCTTTAGGGCGTCAAAGCCAACGGCGATAAAGCCTACGTCAACTACCTTTACGCGGGTAACCGTCCGGTCGGCACGTACACCATCAACTGGGCTGCCGCCAGCAACACCACCAGCTACGACCTGAAATACTTCCACCTCGACGGGCAGGGTTCGATCATCGCCATCACCAACTCAGTCGGGGCGGTGGTGGAACGGCTCTCCTACGATGCGTGGGGTAAACGGAGGAATGCCAACGGTACAGATGATCTGAGCAACGCGCTGGTCTCCTCCAGCACCGATCACGGTTACACCGGGCATGAGCATCTCGATGACATGGGTCTCATCCACATGAACGGGCGGGTATATGACCCGCGCACCGGACGCTTCTTGCAGGCTGATCCCACTATCCAGTCACCGGGAAACTTGCAGAGCTTTAACCGCTACAGCTATGTGATGAACAATCCGTTTTTCTATACTGATCCGAGTGGGTATTTCTCGTTGCGGGGTCTCTTTGAAACCGTAGCTTCTGGCGGTCTGAGCCATTTGGGCGGCGCATGGAAAGATGTGACTGGGACGAGCTGGAGTCAGAGTAGGGATCAGTACATCAAGCCCGCAGTCGTAATCGTCGCATCCATATATCTCGGACCAATGGTTTACAATGCGCTCGCCCCCGCATTGATGGGTTCATTGGCGACGGCAACGCAGAGCCTGGCATTTGGGGCTTATGCGGGGGGAGCGATAGCGGGTGCAATCTCAGGGGCAGCAGTCGGAGCGGTTGCAGGAGGTATCATGGGCGGCAATTTACAAAGTGCAATTCAAGGTGCAAAGGCAGGGGCAATATCAGGAGGGGTATTTGGTGGTCTGGGTGCTTTTTCCACTGTAGGTAATTGGGGCAGAGCAGCGAATATGGCATCTCGCTCGATGGCAAGTGGCTTAATCACTCGATCACAAGGCGGCGATTTCGCAGTGGGAACGCGGAGTATGTTCTTGTCTCAAGCTGCGGCGTGGGGATATGAGGCGACAATGGGGTACGCTGCCGATCCTAATCCTGGAACGAATGACCCCAACAACTCAACATATCCTTTAAAAACAATACCACCACAAAAGCAGAATACTATTGGCTATAACGGTTTAACAGGTCCTAATGAAAGCATAGGCAACTGGGATCAAGGCGGGTCAGGTAGTCAAGCATTGAATACGATCCCTGGATTTAATGCCTTATCCAAACCTCACGATGTCTTGACCGATATTTTCACCTCTGGATTTTCAAATGTTGCAACAATGTTGCCTGCTGCTGCTTGGACTTATACTGCATTGCTGCCCGCACCTTTGATCGTAGAGCTGAGCGTCAAGCAAAACCATTGAAAATGACCCCTCTTAATATACAACGTTGTTTTCTTGCCTTAGTTACTTTATTAGTTACAGCCTGTATGAGTTATTGGGAGTTTACGTCTCAACAACGTTTTGAAAAAAACTTAACCGCACGTATCAATTGGAGTATTGAACGTTATCAAAGCCAAGAAGGCGTAAATTTTTTGTGGAGTAATGAAACGGGGGATGGGAAAGTTGAGTATTTTTATGGGTACAAAACTCGCGCACTTTTTGATCCTGCGGGGAGCGCGTGCCGTTATGTAATGATTGTTGATAGAAGTAGCCAACTTATTGTCGGCTGGCGTATCAATGGGAATCCTGAATATTGTCGGTTGAATTAAGAAGAGACCCAGGGTTAAAGGGGTCGAATTGTTTTCTATCACCCCGCAAGCCTTATTCCACAAGCCTTTTCGCGAACTGCTGTTATCCCCCCTCTCCATTATTTTTTGATGGGTCGTTCACCCACACGCTTCGCTTCGGCAAGTAAATTGAGCCAGTCATCGGGTGGATTGCCGCGCTTCAACATGCGTTTGAAAACACGGTAAGCGTCGGTATCGCTGTTATAAGCGCGTTTGGTGTTTTCGTCATTAACCCACGCATACACGATGATTTTGCTTTCTTGGTGATAGCGAAAAAACAATCGGTATTGCTGAAAAAATTTGGCGCGAAACCAGTGCTTATGATCGCCACCCAGCGTTGCACCTTGACGATATTCTGGTCGCGTTGGGTCTTGCGGGATGATTTCAAAAGCCAAGGTGTTGATGGCTGCCAGTCGCTTGCTGGCATTTTTGTTGAGGTATCCGCCGGGGTATTTTTGCTGCAACGCGGCTACTTGCGCAGCTAACGTTTCAAGGGTATCCAGAAAAAGTGGGTGTGCAAAAATTGTCCAACCATTGATAACTAATGCGGACGATTTCGAGGTCATTCGTCTTCAGCCGCTAGGGGTGTATCCAAGTTAACCGTAGCATTTTTTACCAGCGACTTGATGCGTTTGCGCAAACCAGAATCAATGCTTTTCAAATGCTCTGGGTGAGTGGCAATATCACGAGCGAGGAAATTTAGGAACGTTCCCAATACAGGATCATGCTCAATTTCGCTGGTTGCACGTGCCAGCATGACAGCACCGTCTGGCTGGATTTGATAGCGAATTTTGTCACGCTTGCCCAGCTTGAGCGCGTGACGAACCGCATTGGGAACGGTGGTCTGGTAGCGGTCCGTTAGGGTTGATTCGAGCTTAATTGTGTGAGCCATGATAGATTCCCTTGCGTCTATGAATATGAGCGTCCATGGTAATGCGATTGCATTGCCTCGTCAATAATGCGGGTCAGATCGGAAGAACCCTTGAACTTATCATTCAACCGCCTGTCTTTAGCGCACTGTCACGCTTTAGTACCACGACGTGTTAGAGTAATCCCTGACAACTTCCCGCCCAATCAATTTTTAATTAAGGAAACACCATGAAAACAATACCCCGCTTACTTGTCATTCTGTTCAGCCTTGCTTTGAGTGCAAATTTTGTACACGCTGAAGAGGAGAAATGTGACTCAACCAAACACAAGCACGCTGAAGGCGAAAAGTGCGACTTGCCGGGACACGATAAAAAACACGCTGCCTCGCATGCTGAGGGAGAAAAATGCGATTCACCCATGCACAAACAAAAGCACGCTGAAGGTGAGACATGCGACACGCCTAAACATAATAAAAAACACCGCAGAATGGGCGGTGACATTTTGGGCTCGGCGGACAGCAACCACGATGGGGCGGTTTCTAAAAAAGAATTCAATGCCTACTACACCAAGCATAATGCCAAACACTTCAATGAGATGGATGCTAACCATGATGGCAAGTTAACCGCCAATGAGTTGCCAGGCAGTACGCCAAAGCCGCCAGCCGCCAACAGCGGTGGTACGGCGCATTTGGATAATCGCTTTGCGGCGGCGGATGCCAACCATGATGGCGGTTTAGATTCTGAGGAGGCCGTCAATATGCCGATGCTTTCCAAATACTACAGTGAAGTAGATAGCAACAAAGACGGCAAAGTTACCCGCCAAGAATACTTCGATGCGATGCCGATTCTGCATGGCGCGAAAAATGTCCCGATGGGTGGCGCATCTCAATCGATGTAGTTGGCAAAGAAGTACATGATTCACCACAAGGCCAGCTTCATGCTGGCTTTGTTTTTTAGGTAAACGATTAGTGACCACCCCGCAAAGCGTCCTTGCTGCATTCGCCATTATCCTAATTGATCTGTTTGCACGAGCAGGTTTGGATAAAGTGTTGGCGTTAGTCGGCGGACCAGAAACTATCGCGCTGTGGGCGCAGCTACAATCAGTGGTGGAGCTGGTCAGCGGGGTCACAATTGTCGGCGTACTCACTGGTCTGACGGTTATGACCGCACAACTGCACGAGCCTAGCGACGAGCCCATTTTACTGCGTCATGCGCTCAAGCTGGCATTCATCACCGCGCTGTCGGTCGCGCTATTCGTGGCATTTTCATCCCCATTTTTATCCGCGTGGCTCACGCAAGGAAAAGTCTCAGCGACGTTATTTTTGCTTGCCGCATTGATTGGCTGTATCGCCATCCTCCCTGCCTCGCTCAACGCCTATTGGTTGGGCAAACACCAGCAGCAGCGCATGCTAAGGCTCGCGCTACTCACCAGCGTGGCATTACTCATGGTGGCAAGTGCTGCTTGGCTAAAATTTCCCATAGGCGAATTGCTGTTGGTGCAATGTGTAGTGCTGACTGTCATCGGCTCTGTGTGCTGGCTGTATCTGCGCAAATTGTTACGTGCAAACCTTGCACAAAAAAACTCGTTGGACTATCGGGACAAGCTGATGAAATTTGTCCCAGTGGGATTGGCAATCGGCATCATGAGTCCCGTTTCAATGCTGTTGATACGCGGCATATTGGCGCAAACGCTATCGTGGGATGAGGCGGGCATTATGCAAGCCTTATGGCGTTCTACAGAGTGGATTACCGCAAGTGCAGCGGGGGTGTTGTCGCTGATATTCTTGCCGCGCTTCAGCAACGCTTATGGCTCGTCACGATTCAAATCTGAGCTATCGCGGGCGGGCGTGATGGTGCTGATTCCAACCGCTTTCCTGCTGGCCATCATTTACCTCAATCAACACGCCATACTCACCACGCTGTATGACTCTCGCTTTGCCGTGAGTGATGCAACAGCGGCATGGTTCATGTTGGGCTGCTGGATACGCATCGCTTCATGGGTGTTCTTATTCGGACTATTCGCCGCCCATCGCACTAAGCTGATTATTGTAGGTGAGCTATTATCGCTGCCGCTGTACGCCCTGTTGCTATGGCAATTTTCGGATGGCATGAGTTTGGAACGTTCGGCTGTTTTGTGTTGCGTCAGTTATCTCGTTTATTTGGTATTCAATGTTGCGGCACTAATGAACTCAACAAGTAAACGACTGCCTAATGTCGCGAGTTCATCAACGTATCCCTGATATGATGCGCGCCGCAAACGAATTGCCATGCGGTACGTTGACTACTACTTACACACCTAACAAAAGGAAACATCTTGAACACCAGACTCAGCAAAATACTCTTAGCTTTGGCATCTCTCATGGTTATTGCCGCCTGCTCGCCCAAAGCACCCACCGAGGATACCTCAGCGCAAACTAAGGCTCTCGTCGATCAAGCAGTGGCTGAAACCAAGAAGCAAATACTTGCCGAACAAGCAGCCGAAAAGGCTAAACAAGAAGCGCAAGTCGCAGAAGCCGCCGCCGCTAAAGCCAAGCAAGATGCGGCTGTTGCACAAGCGATTGCCGACACCAAAAAAGCAATGGCAGAAAAGCAGCAGGCGGCTGCAAAAGCAAAATCTCCAATACCGCCCAAAGCGGTTGCAGCTATAGCAACCCCGACTACTGCGCCAGAGGCTGCACCCAGCTTACCTCCTGTTGTCGCACCTAAAAAAATAGTATGTACAACTTGTGGCACGGTAATCTCGGTTGCTGAGATTGAGGCGGAAGGAAAGGGTTCTGGTCTTGGTGTCGTGGCAGGCGGCGTTGTCGGTGGTTTGCTGGGTAATCAAGTGGGCAATGGCACGGGGCGAGATCTGGCAACCATCGCAGGTGCGATTGGTGGAGCAGTTGCAGGTAATAAAATCGAGAAGACCTCAAAAAAGACCAAGACGTATGACATCAAAGTCAAAATGGAAACGGGCGAAGAAGTGGTGTTCCACCAAGCGACACAGCCGAATGTCATCAAGGGTGACGCAGTGAGAATTGACAACGACGCAGTCATTAAGAAATAAACGCATCGTGACTGGTTTGCCAATAAACCCCCAGTCCAATCCAAGCTGGATTTTATTGGATGTGGTGATGTCGCACGCAGCACAAGTGTCACCGCGCAATAAGGTTGCTACACCCGTCTCAGTAGGCGCATGTACTCCTCACGCTCTGCCGCACTCATCTCCTGCACGCTTTTATTCGCCAGCTTATTTTCAAATTCTTGACGTTGTTGCGGCTCTTGGTTGGTTTGTAATTTTTTCAGTGCATCTAAAAAATAATTTTCCACTTCAAAGTGTTCACCCCATTCCATCACGCCGACTTGTTCGACAGCTAATAGTTTTTCATAAGCACTGCCTTGAAAATACTGCATCAGAGCGGGGCTGGTCATTTCAAAATTGCTATCGCGCAACACAGGCAGCAGCGCGGCAATCGCCTCTGCTTCGAGACCTTCGCCGTACCACGCTTCTTTTAATTGCGCCGCCAAGCTGGGCTGCGCAATTAAACAACGCAGTAAGGTACGTTGCGGCGATATGTGCGTGCGGCTCGCTTTACTCATCGCAGGACGAGCCGTACGTGCCACGGGTTTAACTTCATACAACCCTTCCAATTCCGCTTGGCTAACTCCTGCAAGCGCAGAGACTTCCTTGCGCAATAATAATGCGGCAGTGGGTGCGGTTATCGCGGTTAGTAATGGTTTGGCGCGCTGTAATAGTTGATTGCGTCCTTCGGGAGTGCGTAATTCTAGGTTCGCGCTGATTTTTCTCAACAGATAAGTTGATAAAGGCATCGCTTCATTTACGCTTTTTTCAAAATTCGTTTTACCGAACTCACGTATGAAACTATCGGGATCATGATCTGTAGGCAAAAATAGGAAGCTGATTTTTTTGCCATCCTGTAAATGGGGTAGGGCATTTTCCAGCGCACGCCAAGCGGCTTTTTGTCCTGCTTTGTCGCCGTCAAAGCTAAATACGATGTGTTCGGTGATGCGCAATAATTTTTGGATGTGATAGGGTGTGGTTGCCGTTCCCAGTGTCGCAACAGCATATTCCACGCCCAGTTGTGCCAGTGCCACCACATCCATGTAACCTTCCACCACCAGAACTTTTTGTGCCGCACGTATGGTTTTTTGCGCTTGAAACAACCCGTATAGCTCACGCCCTTTTTCAAACAACGGTGTTTCGGGCGAGTTCAAATACTTGGGTTCGCCTTTGTCCAACACACGCCCGCCAAAACCAATCACCTGTCCGCGCACATTGATGATGGGGAACATAATGCGATCCCTAAAGCGGTCATAACGCTTACCTTCGTCATTGCTGACCACCAAACCCGTTTCATTCAGGGTTTCATCGGCGTAATTTGGAAAAGCAGCAGCTAGGTTTTGCCAGGCATCTGGCGCGTAGCCGATACCAAATTTGGCAGCGATTTCACCGTTGAGTCCGCGCTGCTTGAGGTAATCAATCGCGCGTTGCGAAATCTTGAGTTGTTCGCGGTAATAGCGGGTGGCAGTTTGCATCACCTCGTATAAATCTGGTGCGACCTTTTGATGTATTTCACCTGCGGCGGGACGTTCGTGAGGTACTTCCAGACCCACGCTGCGCGCTAACTCTTCAATGGCATCTACATAGCCCAGACCGAGATGTTCCATGACGAAGCTAATTGCTGTGCCATGTACCCCGCAGCCAAAGCAATGGTAAAACTGTTTGGTCTGGCTAACGGTAAAAGAGGGGGATTTTTCGTTATGGAAAGGACAGCAAGCGGAGTAATTCGCTCCCGCTTTTTTGAGCGGCACGTACCGCTCGATGACATCCACGATGTCGAGACGATTGAGCAAATCCTGAATGAAGCTCTTAGGAATCATGCTAACACCGCCTTTTCATTGCGCCCGACTTCAAGCCGAGGAATGGTGGGAATTATTTGGAGAGTTGCGCCTTAATCAAGGCGGAAACTTTACCCATGTCAGCGCGTCCCGCCAACTTGGGCTTAACGATGCCCATCACTTTTCCCATGTCTTGCGGGCTGACCGCACCTGATGCCGCAACCGCTTCAGTAATGGTAACGATGATTTCGGCTTCGCTGAGCTGCTGAGGCATATAAGCCGCCAGCACACTCATTTCAAACTTTTCGACATCCGCCAAATCTTGACGACCTGCGGCTTCGTATTGACTGATGGAATCACGCCGCTGCTTGTTCATCTTTTCGATAATGGCGATCACATCGGCATCTGACAACTCAATACGTTCATCAACTTCGCGCTGCTTCATCGCCGCCAACAAAAGACGAATAGCCCCAAGACGCGCCGTTTCCTTGGCACGCATTGCGGCTTTCATATCATCGGAGATTTGCTGCTTGAGACTCATCATTAAAATGCTGCGCACTAAAAAATTTAGCGCGGCAACTTAATCAATAGAGCTTTGGAGGAAGCGTTTGACCCATCAAACGTTTGTAGTGACGCTTTACTGCCGCTGCCGCTTTACGCTTACGCTCAGCGGTTGGCTTTTCGTAGAATTCGCGCGCGCGCAAATCAGTCAATAGACCTGTCTTTTCTACCGAACGCTTAAAACGGCGCATCGCAACTTCAAACGGTTCATTCTCTTTTACACGTACTGTTGTCATGGACAAACTACCTTACTAAAAAATTGAGGGCGCGATTATAGCAAAATACCCTTCTACCCACAACCGCAATTTACAGAATGTTAGCTATCAGCAATAAAATCCGCTTTTGATATGTATTTAGGCGGTAATGCGCTTGTCGTACACAATGAAATGATAGCGATGTGGATTTTTTTCATCCGGCGCGTGACTGACGCGTCCTACCTCTTTCCACACGCTTTTATCAAGCTCAGTAAAGTGCGCATCCCCGATTATTTCCAATTCAATCTCAGTCAGATAAATTCGGTCGGCTAATTGTATTGCCTGCCGATAGAGCTCCGCACCACCGATGATGAAAATTTCTGGGTCGCCGCCACATGCTGCAATCGCCGCTTCAAGATTGTACGCAATCGTTACACCTGCTGCGGCATAGTCAGCGTTGCGTGTAATTACCACCGAAGTCCGTCCCGGCAGAGGTTTGCCGATAGATTCGTAGGTCTTGCGCCCCATCAGGATGTGATGTCCCATCGTCAACGCCTTGAAATGCTTGAGGTCAGCGGGCAGATGCCATGGCAGGGTATTGTTCACGCCAATGACGCGATTGTTTGCCATCGCGACGATGAGTGATACACGGCTCATATTGCGATGGGTGCTTTGATGCCGGGATGCGGGTCGTAACCCTCCAGCGTGAAGTCGGCAAACTTAAACTCAAAGATATTTTTTACCTCTGGGTTGATGTGCATGGTCGGTAAAGCGCGTGGTTCGCGCGACAACTGCAACTGCGCCTGCTCTAGGTGATTGAGGTACAAATGCGCATCGCCAAAGGTGTGAACAAAGTCACCCGACTGCAAGTCACACACTTGTGCAATCATCATGGTGAGCAGGGCGTAGCTGGCGATGTTGAACGGCACGCCGAGAAAAATATCGGCACTGCGTTGGTACAGCTGACAAGATAACTTCCCATCCGCCACATAAAACTGAAAGAACGCATGGCAGGGCGCGAGTGCCATTTTGTCGAGGTCGCTCACGTTCCAAGCCGACACAATCAAGCGACGTGAGTCTGGATTCTTTTTAATCTGCGCGATGACATCACTAATTTGATCGATTACCCGACCATCAGGTGTAGCCCAAGAACGCCACTGTTTGCCATACACCGGGCCGAGGTTGCCGTTTTCATCTGCCCATTCATCCCAAATGGTTACGCCATTTTCTTTGAGGTAACGCGTGTTGGTGTCGCCCTGCAAAAACCATAGCAGTTCGTGAGTGATGGATTTCATGTGACACTTTTTAGTGGTCACCAGCGGAAAGCCTTGCGCTAAATCAAAGCGCATCTGGTAGCCAAATACGCTGATCGTCCCGGTCCCCGTGCGGTCGGATTTTTTCGTGCCGTGATCCAGCACATGCTGCATTAAATCGAGATATTGACGCATGATGTTCGCCGTATAATCGCGGCGTTAAATGACATTTTTAGAGGACGTAATGCTAGCACAACTGACCGTATCACCAACCCTACCAAAATCGCTTAACGTTACCCATATGCTGGTGTTATTGCCCAAGAGCAAAACCTTGCCCGCTGATTTCCCACAACGCGATTTATTAGCCGCTGTGTTGAAACGCCGCAATATCAAAGCGGATGAATTTGATGCTCCTGTTGCCGCAAATCAGACGAATGGCAACATGATGGTGTGGGCGATGGTAGATTTCGGTAAATCTGTATTCGCCATACAAACACAAGTTCGCAAAGCCGTGCAGTTGTTGTTGGATGAACACCCCGACGAGATTGCTATCGTGGTGCAAGGCGACGAAGCGCAGCGGCAACAAATCGCCGAACATGCCGTTTATACAGCTTGGGTGAATGGTGCATTGTTGCCCCTGCACAAGAAAAAAGATACGCGCAAACCGCTGGAGAAACTCGCGTTGTTTGGTGTGGCAGATAAGAAAAAATTTGATGGGCTGCATGCGCAAGCTGAAGGAAATCTATTGTGCCGTTCATTGACGGTGTTGCCGCCGAATGAACTGACACCGGCAAACTATCGCCAGCGTGTGAAAAAACTCGCCCAAGATAATGGCTGGCAGCTTGAAGAATTCGACATGAAAGCGTTGCGCAAAATGGGTGCGGGTGCATTCGTTGCTGTGGCTCAGGGTAGCCATGACGACGATGCCGCGATTGTACATTTGCGTTATCGCCACGCCAAAGCCAAGCAAACTGTGGCTTTGGTCGGCAAGGGCATCTGCTTCGACACGGGTGGACACAACCTCAAGCCCGCACGCTACATGAACGGCATGCACGAGGACATGAACGGCTCGGCAGTCGCGCTGGGCATTTTGCTGGCGGCCACGCAACAGAAATTGGCGGTCAACATTGATTGTTGGTTGGCGATTGCTCAAAATCATATCGGACCGAAAGCTTATAAACAAAACGACATCGTCACCGCGCTGAACGGCACAACTATCGAAATCATGCATACCGATGCCGAAGGACGCATGGTGCTGGCCGACACACTCACGCTCGCCGCACGGGGGAAGCCGAATCTGATTATCGATTTCGCCACACTCACGGGCAGCATGGCAGTGGCTCTGGGCGCGCGCTACAGCGGTGTGTTGGGCAATCGGGAAGCCTTGCTGCAAGCGGCTGTACAGGCAGGTCAACAAAGCGGCGAACGCTTGTGCGCCTTCCCGTTGGATGAAGATTACGAACCCGCGCTGGATTCAAAAGTTGCCGACATCAAACAATGCACGCTGGAAGGTGAAGCCGACCACATCCTCGCGGCAAGATTCTTGAAACGCTTCTTGGTATCGGATGTAAGTAAAAAATCAACCGCTAAGGCAGACGAAGAACCCGCATGGCTGCATGTTGATTTGTCAGCCAGCCGCTGCGAAGGCGGGCTGGGCAGCGTGGCAAGTGATGTGACAGGATTTGGCGTGGTTTGGGGGTTGCGGATGTTATCGGATGCCAGGTAATTGAGTATCCCGAACGAGTCATCAAGAAACTCAATGGATAAAGTAGAAGTTAAATTCTCCGATAGACTTTGGGGATTTATTCTTGCGCCTATAGTTTTCAACGTTTCAAATATGATTGTGCTGTCCATATTTTTTAGACGCTCATATTGGTTCGCTAAATATTGGGTTTACGATGTTCGTTGGTTTACTTGGTTCGTTTTACTTTGCTTGATAATAATTCCTGCTGTTGCAGGGTTCATTTTAGGCACCTCCAAACTAGCAACTTTATTAGGACATTTTTTTTACACAAATATGGAGCATGAAAAAGATGTCCTCAAAACATCGGCTGCGTGGATAGGGCTGTTTGGAATCAGCTATTTTATTTCTCAAGTAGTTTAGCAGCACCCCAAACAAAAAAGCCCAGCACTTCCGCGCTGGGCTTTTTCTCACTTAAAAGCTAATTAAGCAGCTTGGATGTTAGAAGCTTGCTTGCCTTTTGGGCCTTGCGTAACTTCAAAGCTTACTTTTTGACCTTCTTGAAGGGTTTTGAAGCCGTTCATGTTGATTGCTGAAAAGTGCGCGAACAAATCATCGCTGCCATCATCGGGTGTAACGAAACCAAAACCTTTAGCGTCGTTGAACCATTTCACTGTACCTGTTGCCATGTGTTTACTTCCTTATTAAAAAACGGGAGGCGTCCCGCAAAACAATCTGAATCGAAGAGTGCACATGGTGTAACCAAGTACCAAGAAACTTTGAATCAAATACCTGCGAGCGTTTTACGGGAGTTGTGTGCCGCAGTCAAGGTAATTCATAATAAATTTGCTTGGGGAGTGCCAATAAATTAAACGGCGACAATAGTAATCACCCAAATAACGGGCGAATTTTCCGATGGACATGAACAGCGCGGCTTGCCACCAATTCAGCCGCAGCCAGCTAGCAGCAAGGCTGGCGTGCCGTATTTACGGACCTTCTCAACATACTTGAGCTGCTTATCAGCGGTAACAGCCAACCAATGCCAAAGCTGATCATGCCACCGAGCGTGTTGCCTTGCGTGGCAAGCGCGAGAGTTACCCAAAGTGTGTCTGGGAAATGTTTGAGTGTTGCGAATAATGCAATTTCAGATCCACGAGGGAGGGAGGGTGGTAGCCAGAAAGCCGGTTGCAAAGAGCGAGGCTAAGCCAGTGGTTTTGTCAATATGCAATGTGGATAATTCCTCAGCCAAGCGAAAAATTTCGCTTGGCTGAAATTTCATTTTTGTTAAACAACGAGATTGCGTGAGTACGCATCAAATTAATCGTCCTTTTTTCACCCGATACCCAGCGGTTGCCAACCCACCCAACCCCAACCCTCCATGGGCATGACAAATTGCACAAGCTAATGCATCCGCCGCATCTGGGCTAGGGACACCCGATAAGCTCAATAAGCGTTGCACCATCAGTTGCACCTGTTCTTTTTTGGCGTGACCATTGCCTACCACCGACTGTTTTACTTGCAATGCGGTATATTCTGAGACGGGTAGATTGACTAGCACGGCTGCGCATATCGCAGCACCACGTGCTTGACCCAATAGCAAAGTTGATTGTGGGTTGACATTGACGAATACTTTTTCAACTGCAACTTGCTCAGGCTGATGTTGCGCGATTACTTCACCCAAGGAACTCAAAATGTTTTTTAGCCGTTCAGGCAATTCGCCGATGGGAGTTTTGATGCAGCCACTGGCAACGTAATGCAATTGTTGCCCGACTTTGTCTATGACACCAAAACCTGTGATGCGCAGACCGGGATCTATGCCAAGAATACGAATGCTTGCGTGCTTGGTTGAATGGTTGCTCAAGCTAGCGTTACCTTGGTAAATTTAGCTCGATTTTGTGAGGCGCAAAATTTTTGCCGATCTAGAGCGGCTTACCTTTGCAATAACACTTCTATGACAAACTTGCTGCCCAAGTAAGCAAGCAACAAGAATACAAAACCGCTGATTGTCCAGCGCACTGCTACTTTGCCGCGCCAGCCGTAGAAATGATGTCCCCACAACAAAACTGCGAACACGCCCCATGAAATAAAACCGAACAACACTTTGTGATTGAACTGCCAAGCTTTGCCAAAGATTTGCTCGGAGAACACGATGCCAGATAACAGTGTGAGTGTTAGCAAACCAAAGCCAACCGCAATCAAGCGAAACAACAATGTTTCCATCGTCAACAACGGCGGTAAGTTTTGCAGTATTCGCGGCATCTGTGCGTGGTGTAGTCGCTTTTCAACTTGCCCGATGAGCACCGCATGCAATACTGCGATGGTGAACAAGCTGTAAGCTAGCATTGCAGCGGTTATATGTGCCTTAAAGGCGAACAAATTGGTATTGTTCAGGGCATGCTCAGACGGGGATAGTTCAGGAAAAATCACCACAACTGCCGCTACGGGCAATATCAAAGTCTGAAATCCGCCGATAGGATAAAAAAAGCGCGCGATCCAATATACAGCTAACGTCAGCCATACAATGAGCGACAACGCGTTAGCCACACTCAAGTTGAAATCGCCGTCGGCAAACAAATCTTGCGTCAGCAAATAAGCATGTAAGGCAAGCGGCAGCAATACCAAATGCCCCGCCACGCCACGATTTAACGCATCACCCGCACCACGGGCGTGTTCGCGCCAAAAATAAATGGCAAGTGCGCCATATCCAATTAAAGCAAATAGTGAGAGGAGAACGTTAGGCATTTTTTGTCAGGATGTTTTAGACTTAGATAATTCTACACCAAACTTGTAAAACTCTCATGCTGGACAACCTTACTCAACGCCTTTCCGGCGTAATTAAAAACCTGCGCGGTCAAGCGCGCCTCACTGAAAGCAATATACAAGATGCATTGCGCGAAGTGCGCATGGCCTTACTGGAAGCCGACGTTGCCTTGCCCGTGGTTAAAGATTTCATCGCGCAAGTTAAACAAGCTGCGCTGGGACATGAGGTCATTGGCAATCTAAATCCAGGCCAAGCACTCATAGGCGTGGTGCATCGCGAACTCACCAAATTGATGGGTGAGCATAACGATGCATTGAATCTCGCCGCCGTTCCGCCCGCCGTGATTTTAATGGCAGGTTTACAAGGCGCGGGCAAAACCACCACCTGCGGCAAACTCGCCAAATTGCTGCACGACCAACACAAGAAAAAAGTTTTGCTGGTCAGTTGCGACATTTATCGCCCTGCTGCAATCGAGCAATTACGCACCCTCGCCAATCAACTCGATATTGATTTTTTCAGTTCTGAAATCACGCAAAATCCGCAAGACATCGCACTCGGCGCTTTAGACTTTGCGCGCAAACGTCATCACGATGTGTTGATTGTCGATACGGCCGGTCGCCTCGCAATTGATGTGGCGATGATGACCGAGATTCAACAGTTACACGCCTCGCTCAAGCCGATTGAAACCTTGTTCGTGGTCGATGCGATGACGGGACAGGACGCTGTCAATACCGCCAAAGCGTTTGGTGAAGCACTACCGTTAACGGGTATTATTTTAACCAAGCTGGATGGCGATGCCCGTGGTGGCGCGGCACTTTCGGTGCGCCACATAACCGGCAAGCCAATCAAGTTTGTCGGCGTGAGCGAAAAGCCAACTGGCCTCGAAGCATTCCATCCTGAACGCATGGCATCACGCGTACTCGGCATGGGCGACGTGCTGTCACTGATTGAAGATGCACAGCGTGATGTCGATCATGGCGAAGCGGAAAAGCTCGCCAAAAAAATGAAAAGTGGTCAAGGTTTTGACCTTAACGATTTCAAAATGCAGATGGTGCAAATGCGCAAGATGGGCGGTATGTCCGCGCTGATGGACAAACTCCCCGCGCAACTCAGCCAAGCAGCCGCCGGATCCAAAGTAGATGACAAATCCATCAATCGTTTAGAGGGCATCATCAACTCCATGACACTGGAAGAACGCAGCAAACCTGAGCTCATCAAAGCTTCACGCAAACGTCGAATTGCCATGGGCGCGGGCGTACAAGTGATGCACGTGAATCAACTGCTCAACCAGTTTGAACAAACGCAAAAAATGATGAAAATGTTCAGCAAGGGTGGCGGCATGGCGAAGATGATGCGCAGCATGGCGGGCAAATTGCCGGGGATGCGCTAACCATTTTTATTTACGAAAAACACGAAAGGCACGAACGAATCAAAATCTTTCAGGGGTCATTTTTCGTGCTTTTCGTGTCGTTCATGGACACATGTTTTTGATTTTTTACTTACCCACCAACTTAATTTTTGGAAATCACTATGAGCATAAAAGCTATTATTTTTGACGTGGACGGAACACTCGCCGATACCGAAGACGGACATCGTAAATCATTCAACAAAGCCTTCGCTGAAAGCGGACTCGATTGGAATTGGGATGTCGCGCTATACGACAAACTCCTTAAAGTTACGGGGGGTAAAGAACGCATCAAATTTTTCCTTAGCGATTTTCTGACTAGCTTTACCAAACCCACCGACTTCGACGGCTTCGTGAAAAATCTGCACGCACTAAAAACCGTTCACTACACCACGATGCTCCGAGAAGGCTCGATTCCATTGCGTCCTGGCATTAAGCAGCTTATTGAAGAAACGCACGCAGCAGGCATTACCCTTGCCATAGCCACCACTACCACGCCGGAGAATGTTTCCGCATTACTGGAAGTCTCGTTGGGAAAAGATTGGGCGAATTACTTTGCTGCCAATGGCTGCGGCGACATCGTGCCGCACAAAAAACCCGCGCCCGATATTTACTTTTGGGTGTTAGAAAAAATAGGCATCGCTGCGAGTGAATGCATTGCGCTGGAAGACTCCAACAATGGCCTGCGCTCTGCGCTTGCTGCAAACATCAAAACTTATGTCACCATCAATCAATATACGCATACCCAAGATTTCACCGGAGCGGCAGCAGTGCTGGATGACCTTAGCGACCTGCAAGGCTTTTATCGCCTCGCGGGAATTCTCGTTTAGTAGAGCTTTTTAACTATTCGGTTAGAATAGCCGCCGTATAAAAATATAACTTAGCTACTTTTAACTTACTCCCTAAAGGAATTCAACATGTACCAAATCGCTCCCAGCATTCTTTCCGCCAACTTTGCTCGCCTCGGCGAGGAAGTCGATAACGTACTCGCTTCCGGTGCGGACATCGTTCACTTCGACGTAATGGATAATCATTACGTGCCTAACCTGACCATAGGCCCGTTGGTATGCGAAGCATTGCGCAAGCATGGCGTAACCGCAGACATAGATGTGCACCTGATGGTTAAGCCTGTGGATCGCATCATTCCTGACTTCGCCAAAGCAGGCGCAACTTACATCACGTTTCACCCGGAGGCTTCGGAACATATCGACCGCACCATCGGCTTGATTAAAGAAAGCGGCTGCAAAGCAGGCTTGGTATTTAACCCTGCTACGCCCTTGGATGTTTTGGAATACACACTGCCCAAGTTGGACATGGTGTTGTTGATGTCGGTCAACCCCGGCTTTGGTGGACAAAAATTTATTCCCTACGTGTTAGACAAAGCACGCGCCGTGCGCAAGATGATTGATGCGGGCGGTTACAAATGTCGTTTGGAAATTGACGGCGGCGTGGGCCCGGCCAACATCCGCGAAGTGGCGGCAGCAGGCGTGGATACCTTTGTGGCTGGTTCTGCGGTATTTAGCAAACGTAATGAAAACGACAAAAATCGCTACGACACTGTCATCGCAGAGTTGCGTGCGGAACTGGCAAAGGTCGGCAAGTAATGCAGTTTACAAAATTTCCATTATCCGTTGCCGCAATTGTCATCGACCTTGACGGCACATTGCTGAACACCGCGCCGCAATTGTCCGAAGCTGCCAACCGTATGTTGCGCGACATCGACTATGCACCTGTGTCGCAAACACTACTATCCAGCTACATCGGCAACGGCATCAGCTGGTTGGTTAAGCGCGCATTAACAGGCGACATGCATGCCACGCCCGATGCGGCGTTGTATGACCACGCACTGCCGATCTTCGAGAAGCACTACACCGAGCTATTGCTCGAAAGCAAAACGTTTGACGGCGTGATCGAAGGATTGGATGCCATGAAAGCTGGGGGCTTCCGCTTGGGTTGCATCACCAACAAAGTCGAACGTTACACCACCCCGCTGCTCGCTGGCATCGGGCTGGCAAAGTATTTCGAGATCACGTTAGCGGGCGATACCCTGCCTGAAAAAAAACCGCATCCAATGCCTTTGCTGCATGCTGCGAAATTCTTTGGTGTGCCAATTGAACAATTGCTGTTGATTGGCGACTCGCTGAGCGACACATTGGCGGCACGTGCTGCGGGCTGCCCCGTGTTCTGTGTGCCTTACGGATACAACCACGGCGAGCCAGTGGAAACACTGGATCAAGATGCGGTCATCGCTAACCTTCCGGCTGCAATGCCTTTAATAAATCGTATCTAAAAATGGACAACCTCCTGTATCAAAAAAATTGTTGGCGATGGTGTTAATGCCGTAGGGTGGGCAAAATTTGCCCACCGCTGTATTGCAAAACATCGACCAATAACAGGAGATTTTTCATGCTGTCCCCCATCACCGAACAAGAATTTCACGCACTTGCCAAACAGGGCTATAACCGCATTCCGCTGGTCGTCGAAACTTTCGCCGATCTCGACACGCCGCTGTCGCTGTATCTCAAGCTTGCCAACAAACCTTTTTCTTACCTGCTGGAATCGGTGCAAGGTGGTGAACGCTTCGGGCGTTATTCTTTCATCGGCCTGCCTGCCAACACCCGTATCACGGTGCGCGGCAAGCAAGTAACGCTTACTGAAGGTGCGCACGAAACCACCCAAACTATCGACAATCCGCTAGATTTTATTCGCGACTATCAAGCGCGCTTCAAGCCTGCACCGTTGCCCAATATGCCGCGCTTTACTGGCGGATTGGCAGGTTATTTCGGCTACGAGACGATACGTTATATCGAGCCGCGTTTGGCTAAAGTGCAAAAGCCTGATGCCATCGGCACGCCCGATATTTTGTTGATGCTCACCGAGCAACTGGCGGTAATTGACAATCTTTCGGGCAAACTCAGCTTCATCGTGTATGCCGATCCAGCGCAGCAAGACGCGTATCAAATTGCCCGTGAACGTTTACGTGAACTCGTTGGCATGTTGCACTTGCCAATCACGATACCTTACGCGCCGCCCTCGCCACACGTTGAGGCGAAGTCCGAATTTGGCGAAGCTGCATTCAAAGCTGCGGTTGAAAAAGCCAAGCAATACATTTTTGATGGCGACATCATGCAAGTCGTGTTGTCGCAACGCATGGCGCAGCCTTTCCCTGCCGAACCGCTGTCACTGTATCGCGCGCTACGCAGCATCAATCCTTCGCCATACATGTTTTATTACGACATGGGCGATCATCATGTCGTGGGTGCATCACCGGAAATTTTGGTGCGCCTCGAAGGGGATGCAGTCACGGTGCGCCCCATCGCCGGAACACGCCCACGTGGCAAATCGCCACAACAAGATGCCGAGCTCGCACAGGATTTACTGGCCGACCCTAAAGAGTTGGCCGAACACCTGATGCTGATCGACCTGGGTCGCAACGACATCGGACGCGTCGCGCAAAACGGCACGGTGAATTTAACCGAAAAAATGATTATCGAACGCTACTCGCACGTCATGCACATCGTCTCCAACGTCGAGGCCACACTCAAACACGGCTTGAATGCGATGGATGTACTCAAAGCCACCTTCCCTGCGGGAACAGTCAGCGGCGCGGCAAAAGTGCGCGCCATGGAAATCATCGACGAGCTGGAGCCCAGCAAACGCGGCATCTACGCGGGTGCTGTTGGCTACCTCGGTTTCAATGGCGACATGGATTTAGCGATTGCTCTGCGCACCGCCGTGGTAAAAAACAACATGCTCTACGCCCAAGCCGGCGCAGGCATCGTTGCCGACTCCAACCCCGACAGTGAATGGACAGAAACCCAAAACAAAGCGCGTGCCGTGCTACGTGCAGCAGAGATGGTATTGGAAGGGCTCGACGTACAGCCGCATCGCTAAATGTTAGCCATATACTATTTGCAGTAAAATACTGAGGCACAGGAGGACATTATGGGACAAGCATTGCACGCACTGGGAATAGACAGCATGAGCGTCGAAGACCGCATCGCCTTGGTACAAGACATCTGGGATTCAGTCGCCGCTGAAGCGGGACTGCTGCCTCTCGGTGCTTCAGAAAAAGCTGAACTTGACCGCCGTCTTGACGAAGATGATGCTGCACCAGATAACACGTTTTCTTGGGAGTCCATTAAAACGGAAGCGGCAAAACGCTGGCAACGGTAATGCGTCAAATTGTTTTTCGGCAACAGGCGCGCAGTGAGTTAAACAAAGCAGGCGATTGGTACGAACGAGAACGCGCAGGGCTTGGACTTGAGTTCTTCGCCGAAATAGATCACCTACTCCAGCGCGCTGCCAACAACCCTGAGCAATTCCCCGTTTTGTATCGAGGCACACGCAATCCTGCCGTCTGGAAGAGTTGAGTAAAGTAGCGCGTAAAAAAGTTAGGGGGGTTAATGTTAGTTCATCAAGTCAAAGAACGCGCACCGCGTAACCGCACGTTAACCATCCATGAGGAAGAGGCATCTTCCCTCATGCAGCAAACTATTAGCCTGCGCACCAAAGCATCGCCCCAGGAAATTGAAGGTCAAATAATTCATCAAGACCTATTTTCATGCGCTGACTTACTGCCGGATGCCTTTATCGACCTGCTGATAATTGACCCTCCGTATAACCTGAGCAAGCAATACGGAGGAAATAAGTTTTCTAAAACCACTTCCGGCGTATATGAAGAATGGCTTGATAGCTGGATGAGAAAAATAACTCGGTGTCTCAAGCCGAATGCCTCGCTTTATGTTTGCTGCGATTGGCAATCATCAAAATCCGTTCAGAGCATTCTCGAAAAACACTTCATCATCAGAAATAGGATTACTTGGGAGCGCGAAAAGGGGCGCGGGGCTGCTGCTAATTGGAAAAATTGTTCTGAGGATATTTGGTTTTGTACCGTGTCAAATGACTACTATTTTGATGTCGATGCGGTAAAGCTAAAAAAGAAAATAATTGCGCCATATCGTGATGCAGCAGGCGAACCAAAAGACTGGGAAGAAAGTACCAATGGCAATTATCGCCTCACCCATCCCTCTAACTTGTGGACAGATATTTCGATTCCATTTTGGTCTATGCCGGAGAACACCGATCATCCAACACAAAAGCCCGAAAAGCTGCTCGCCAAGTTGATCTTAGCCAGCTCAAAATCTGGAGATTTTATTTTCGATCCCTTCGTTGGATCAGGCACAACCTGCGTGGTTGCCAAAAAATTAGGGCGGAAGTTTTCCGGTGTGGAGCAAGAGTCCGAGTATTGCCAATTAGCTATCAAACGGCTGGATCGCGCCAACGCTGACAAAACAATACAGGGTTATCACGACGGCTATTTTTGGGAGCGCAATAGTTTAGCCGCGCAGAAATCTCAAAAGACTTCTCACTCTGAAACCAAAGAACTCGTGGGATTATTTGATGAGCCAGCCGATAGATAGACTCATCCAATTTTTACAGGCTAACGATGGCATTAACGACAAGGCAAAACTTGCAAGCCTCGTCGTATCGAACTTTCAATTAACTAAAGATCGCTCCGTATTTTATTGTGCAGATTTTGCTGTCAGATTTAGTGCCTCGGCTAGCCCTAATTTTGGCAATACGGTTCTCTCTTTATCAAATCTACAAAAGTTTGATGACCGCCCGCTTATTGTTTGTCTGGTAACGCCAACTCAAAACTATACGCTTCTGGCAAACACCAGCTTGTTAAAGAAGATTAGCCATAGCTCCCAAGAATTACGTGAAAACAACATCCGTGGCAGCTTTAACGGCTCAGACATCATGCGCGAGTTTGAAGGGATTGCGAACAACTCGGAAAACCTAGAGAGGCTATTTAACATACATGCTGGCATCGGGTTTGAAGGTAATCTCGCTAGGTTGGTTGAAGCCACTAACAACATCAGCCCAACGGGTAAAAAGTTTGAGGTCAATGAAGTACATCGTCAGCAAATTTTGGCTGCGCCTGCCAGAGCTATTGCGTTTGTAAACTCTGCTGATGCTGCATTCCTTAAAGCCGAGCTCGATGCAAAAGTCACAAAATTTAAGAACGAAATTTTGTTGGCCGCGCTTATTGAAAATGTAAATGTGCGCGGCAGGATCATCGAGTACCTGATTGCTGGAGAGGATGATCGCCTTCGCCAAGAGATAATTGATGCACTGCAAAAAAATACCAAAGGTATTCCACCGTTCAAGACGGAAAACTCTTTGGGTGACTACACCAAAAACTTTGATAAATTTACTACTGAGACTGATGTAAAAACAAAAATCATGATCTTGGATTCAAACCCCAAGGCATACAATCTCGACAAGATGCTCGAATTCTTGGTCGTCGAACGCTCTGTTTTCATGTTTTACTTCGTCGGTGTTGAGCCCAATAAAATTGTTGATACCGTGCTGGTATCGATGTTTCAAGAACGCTTGCTAAACGCGACCATTTTGCTTAAACATTGGGCTGGAAGAAACTCTAGGGGAGTCAGTCAGTTTGAAGGGAAGGCAATTAGCAAACTCATACTGCACCTAGAAAAAAACATCGACGAAAGCGCGGCTACAAAATTTCTCGCGCAAGTCATCGCGTTATAAATACCTCCTTATGTTGCGATTAACCGAAATAAAACTACCTCTCTCCCATACTGATAGCGAACTCAAAGCTGCGATACTCAAACGTCTGAACATCGCTGAGGATGCGTTCATCAGCCACTTTGTATTCAAGCGCGGAGTGGATGCGCGCAAGCCGCGCGCTATTTTGTTTACCTACACACTTGATGTTGAAGTACGTGATGAAGCGGCGATTTTGGCGCGCTGCAAAAGTGACTCACATCTCACTATTTCACCAGACACTAGCTATCACTTCGTCGCAAAGGCTACGAAAGATTTAACCTCGCGTCCCGTCGTAATCGGCTTAGGCCCTGCGGGTTTATTCGCTGGGTTATTGTTAGCTCAGATGGGATTCCGTCCGCTGATTTTAGAACGCGGCAAAGCGGTGCGCGAGCGCACCAAGGATACTTTCGGACTGTGGCGGCAAGGGGTGCTCAACCCGGAATCCAATGTGCAATTTGGTGAAGGCGGTGCGGGGACATTCTCCGATGGCAAGCTGTATAGCCAGATCAAAGACCCGCGCTATTTGGGCAGAAAAGTGTTGGATGAATTTGTCAAAGCGGGCGCGCCGCCTGAAATTTTGTATGAAAGTCATCCACACATCGGTACGTTCAAACTGGTCGGCATGGTGGAAAAGATGCGCGCCACTATCCAATCGCTAGGCGGAGAAATCCGTTTTGAGAGTCGCGTGGATGACATTGAGATTGAAGCGGGTGCGGTAAGCGGTGTGACGCTCGCCAGTGGCGAACGAATCGCCACAACACATTTGGTGCTCGCTGTCGGTCACAGCGCTCGTGACACGTTTGAGATGATACACAAGCGCGGCATTTACATCGAGGCCAAACCTTTCTCGATCGGCTTTCGTATTGAGCATCCGCAAGCACTGATCGACCGCGCGCGCTACGGTGTAAACGCGGGCAATCCACAATTGGGTGCGGCAGATTACAAGCTGGTGCATCACGCCAGCAATGGTCGCTCGGTGTATAGCTTTTGCATGTGTCCGGGCGGCACAGTGGTGGCGGCGACTTCCGAAGTTGGGCGCGTGGTGACCAATGGCATGAGCCAGTATTCGCGCAACGAACGCAACGCCAATGCGGGCATCGTAGTGGGCATCACGCCTGAAGTAGATTACCCCGGCGACCCATTGGCTGGTGTGGAGTTTCAACGCCGCTGGGAATCTCGCGCCTTTGAATTGGGTGGCAGCACTTATCAAGCACCAGGGCAACTGGTCGGCGATTTTTTGGCGGGAAAAGCTTCAACCAAGTTTGGCGTAGTGTTGCCTTCTTACACCCCCGGCGTGCATCTCACCGACCTTGCTAGCGCATTGCCCGATTACGCCATCACCGCGATACGTGAAGCATTGCCTGGTTTCGCCAAGCAGATCAAAGGATTCGATCTGGCCGATGCGGTGCTGACCGGGGTCGAAACACGCACCTCTTCGCCGATACGCATCAAGCGCAACAAGGATGACTACCAGAGCATAAACACCAAAGGCTTGTACCCGACAGGCGAAGGTGCAGGTTATGCGGGTGGGATTTTGTCTGCGGCAGTGGATGGAATTGAGGTTGCCGAAGCGGTGGCTTTGAGTATCATACGAAAAATATAACACTGTAGGATGGATGGAGCGCAGCGATACCCATCACTCCACGGTATAAATTGATGGGTATCGCTGCGCTCCATCCATCCTACGAAATGAAATAGGTACACATAAACTATGCTGTTAATGATCGACAACTACGACTCCTTTACCTATAACTTGGTGCAGTATTTCGCCGAGCTGGGGGCGGATGTCGTAGTCAAGCGCAACGATGAAATCAGCGTTGAGCAAATTGAAAACTTAAATCCGCAACATATCGTGGTGTCGCCAGGACCTTGCACACCCAATGAAGCAGGTGTGTCTGTTGCAAGCATCAAACATTTTGCGGGGAAGATTCCGCTACTTGGCGTGTGCCTCGGCCACCAAAGTATCGGTCAAGCATTCGGTGGAAAAATCATCCACGCCAAGACGTTGATGCACGGCAAAACCTCGTTGATTCATCACAGCAGCAATAGTGTGTTTACAGGCTTACCTAATCCGTTCACCGCAACGCGTTACCACTCGCTGGTCATTGAACGCGAATCTTTGCCTGATTGTTTGGAAGTCACTGCATGGACGGACGATAACGAGATCATGGGGGTGCGCCACAAAACACTTGCTGTGCATGGTGTGCAATTCCATCCCGAATCCATCCTCACCGAACATGGGCACGACATGTTAAAAAATTTTCTGGAAGGAAAGAAATAAACATGATCACACCGCAGCAAGCACTGGTACGTTTGATCGACCAACGAGAAATTTTTTACGATGAGATGTTATCGCTGATGCGCCAGATCATGAGCGGCGAAGTTTCTGCTGCGCAGATCGCGGGCATCTTGGTTGGCTTGCGCGTCAAAAAAGAAACCATAGGAGAAATTTCCGCAGCCGCGTTTGTGATGCGCGAATTCTCTAGCAAAGTGCCCGTTAGCAAGCGTGAACATCTGGTGGACACTTGCGGTACGGGCGGCGATGCAGCGCACACTTTCAACATTTCCACTGCCAGCGCCTTGGTTGCAGCAGCGGCAGGAGCGCGTGTTGCCAAGCATGGTGGCCGTTCAGTGTCTTCAACCTGCGGTTCGGCGGATGTGCTGGAAGCACTCGGTGTAAATCTCAATCTCACACCGGAACAAGTCGGCCATAGCATCGACGAAATCGGCATCGGCTTTATGTTCGCGCCTAACTTTCACGGCGCGATGAAACATGCCGCACCAGTGCGACGTGAGTTAGGCGTGCGCACCATTTTCAACGTATTGGGCCCACTCACCAATCCTGCGGGCGCAGACAATCAGGTAATGGGCGTATTTCATCCCGACTTGGTCGGTATCCAAGCACGGGTATTGCAGCGCCTCGGTAGCCGTCACGTGTTGGTGGTGCATGGCACGGATGGCATGGATGAAATTACCATCAGTGGATCGACAAACATCGCGGAGTTGAAAGATGGCAACATCATCGAGTACACCGTGCAACCATCAGATTTCGGTTTGCCAGCTGCATCACTGGACACGATCCGCGTTACCAATGTAGACGAAGCAAAAACCATGTTGCTATCGGTGTTGGACAACCTGCCCAGCACAGCACGCGACATCGTGTTGTTAAATGCGGGCGCAGCGATTTACGTTGCCGGGCTGACCAACTCGCTCGCAGAGGGCGTAAATAAAGCCTCTCAGGTCATCTCCAGCGGCGCAGCAAAAACCAAGCTCGCGCAGCTTATTAGCATCAGTCACCGCGCTGCGGCATAATGCTACCCTCGCAGCACTTATAAATTGGAACGTCCTATGCAAGCCCCTATTCCCTTACGCAGTCTCCCGCAGACCAACATCTTTCACCAAGGCGATGTGTTTGTGCTGTTTGGCGAATTATTCGGACGCGGTTATGCCAACGGCTTGGTAAACGAAGCGCGCAATGCGGGCATGACCATCGTCGGCGTGACAGTGGGTCGCCGTGATGAAAACAACGCCTTGCGCGCACTCACTGCAGAAGAGCTTGTCACCGCCGAAGCCAATCTGGGCGGGCGTATCATCAATGTACCGCTGATGGCGGGCTTCGATCTGGATGCGCCAGCAGGTACACCTACACCCAACGATTTACTTGCCGATATGAGCCTCAAGAGCTGGCAAAATGACAAGCTCGACTGGTCACATATTGAGAGGTGTCGTACAGTTGGAATCAATCGATTCAAAGATTCCGTTGCGCAAGTGATGAGCCAATTGGATGGCATGATTCCTGATGGCAGCAACGCGTTTTTTGCGCACACCATGGCGGGCGGCCTTCCTAAAGTTAAAGTTCTTTTAGCTGTCGCTAATCGTGTTTACAAGGGTCGTGGCGAGCGTTATCTTTCTTCCAGCGCTTTGCTTACTAGTGACTTAGGTAAAGTCATGCTGATGAATTTTAACGAAGTCACCGCCAACACTTTTCAACATCTTATCGAAGGTAGTGCAGCCATTCGCAATCGCTTAGAAAAATCTGGCGGACAAGTGCGTTACACCGCCTACGGTTACCACGGCACAGAGATTTTGATCGACGATCAATACCAATGGCAAACCTACACCAGCTACACCCAAGGTCATGCCAAGATGCGCTTGGAACACATTGCCGAAGCGGCTTGGCAGCAGGGCATTAAGGCCACGGTGTATAACTGCCCGGAGATACGCACCAACTCATCGGACATTTTTGTCGGTGTAGAACTCTCGTTATTTCCACTGCTCAACGCACTCAAAAAGGAACACGGTGGCGCATGGGCAGAAGCCCAATGGCAAGCCTGCCGTGCAGTGTTGCAAGACAGCCACACACTAGAAGACTTACTGCAAAAAATCGATCACTACAATGCCAGCGACGTAATGAAAACATTCCGCAACTTCGCCGCATGGCCAATGGATAACACGCCCGAGTTAGCCGACGTAATGATAGGCACATCGGATGCAATCACCGACATGCACAAAAGCCGCAGCGAATTGGTGACAGACGTATTAAGCGCGTTGGTGCTGGAAGGAACAGGGCCACTGATGTTCAACGAGACATCCCATCCCGCTGGTCCCGTGCTGTGGTTAAACCATGATGTGATTGCGAAACAGCTTAATAAAATGCACAGCTAAAGTAGTCTACGGCGTTACTCAACTTAATCAATTGTTGAGTTTGGTAACGCCGCGTAATGTTCATTTCATGGACGTAAATTACTAAACACATAATCATGTTTCTTTTGCGGCTCGTGGCATCCAAAGCACGCACTGGCAGCATTTGAACCTACCGCACGATCCGTTTTTGAATCGCCCTTAAATCCCTCAAATCCCCAGCCACCTGTCGCCGCATAACGCTTGCTGTCTTTGTGCATCACGCCAACCACTTTGCGTTTTCCTTCGACTAACGCATTGCCGCCGTCATTCGCTTCCAGCAAATCGAATACGATCACCGAGCCATCCGCAAACTTTCCTTGGACATAACCACGCTGTGCTTTTTTATTCGCATAGAGATGATGGATGCCGCCGAACGCATCATGCAAGGCATGACCCGGACTAATTACCATGCTCTTCACATGATGCCAATCGCGGTATCCATTTGGGTAAGGCACATCTTGTGCGACTGCATTGGCAGACAAGGTGATCAAGCTGCCCAACAAGCTCATTTTCAAAAATGTTTTCATGGTGTTCTCCTCAGGTTGTAATTAAAGGGAACTCAATGTAGCCTAGTCGCACCGCTCGCAATAGCGGGTACAAAACGGTAACCCACTTACTTATTGGTGCATCTTGCTGATGAAAAATGAAATAAATATTTTGGATATTGCACATCCGACGGTTGGGCAAATGATGGAAAGCGTGGTCGGGTGCAAATGGTCACTCACAGTTCTCGACCTAATTCGGCGCGACGTGAATCGTCCAGGGAAAATGGAACACGCGATTGATGGATTGTCTGCCAAGGTGTTGAACGAAAGGCTGCGAAAGCTATTGCACTTTGGCGTGATTGAAAAGCGCGTGTTTGCTGAAACGCCGCCACGGGTTGAATACTATCTTACTGAGTTTGGTGGTCGCTTCGTTGTCATTTTGGATGCAATTCACGCGCTACAAAATACGATTCAAAAATAAACCGGCTTTTGTAATAGTTCAGACTAACCGACCACCCCTAAAATCACTCAGTGCTTGTTCGATTTCCGCTTGCGTGTTCATAACAAATGGACCGTATTGCACAATAGGCTCATTAAGCGGCTTGCCTGCAACCAAGATAATACGGGCTTCTTCAGTTGCTGTAAGCGTTATTCCATCAGCCTCTGGCGCGTTGTGCAAAATACCCATGCGTTTAATCGGCACAACCGTTTCGCCCACTTTAACTGCGCCGCGATAAACGTAGATAAACGCGTTGTGTGTATGGGGAATCTCCGTGGAGAACTCTGTTCCCGCTGGCAGATGCACATCCAAGTACACAGGCTCGGTCGTTTCACGCGTGACCGCGCCGCTCACGCCATTGCTGCTGCCCGCAATCACTCTCACCTTCACCCCCGATGCGGTCAGGTATTCGGGAATCTCCGCACTGTTAATGTCTCGATACCAAGGCTCTATCATCTTGCGCTTGGCGGGCAGATTGAGCCACAGTTGAAAACCTTCCATCACGCCATCTTTTTGTTCGGGGATTTCGGAGTGAATCACGCCGCGTCCAGCCGTCATCCATTGCACCCCACCATCCCCCAGCAAACCCTCATGCCCAGCACTATCACGATGACGCATACGTCCTGCCAACATATAGGTGATTGTCTCAAAACCGCGATGCGGATGATCGGGAAAGCCCGCGATGTAGTCATCAGGATTATCGCTACCAAACGCATCCAGCATCAAAAAAGGATTGAGGCGTTGTTGCAATTTTCCCGTGAGTACGCGGGTCAACTTCACGCCTGCGCCATCTGAGGTGGCGACACCTGCAATTAAGTGTTCGACACTACGCGACTGGCGCGGTGTAAATGGGGTAATGGTATTCATGGCGATCTCCAGATTAGCAGTTATGTGCTGCGCTTTATTTCAATCAGCACATAATTCAACGTGGGGTGCAGTAGCTGTATTTTCAACTCCCGCCCTCATCCTCGCATCCATCATGCGCCGCGATTCATTCATAAATGACCTGAAACAGTAACTATCATACCTCCCAACAAAGTTTGAGTTGCAATGTTTGTCATGCGACATTCTTTGAAGTCGTTGTGTAAAGAATCTACGTTCACTTTTCGCCCCATACAATGCCACATCATCAATGCTGCCGCAGAGAAGCCTGTTAGCTGCGTCGTTTCAAGATAACGTTTTACATCCGCATTTGAAAATGAACTGCTTGGCACTAATACGGATACCGTTCCACCCTCACGGCATACGCGCTTCATCTCATTAAGCACTGCGCGCGGGGAGTCAACGATATTGATTAAAGAAGCCGCCAGCACCACATCGAAGTGTTGATTCGGGAAAGGCAGTTGTGTTGCATCCGCCTGTTTGAATTGCACAGAGCTCGGTGTCTGTTTTGCCTTTTTCAGCATTTGTGCGGAGCGATCTATACCGCTTACTTTCATGCTTCGCTCCGCAAGTAGGCGTGAAAAATCACCGCCCGCGCAGCCCACTTCCAATACACTTGCATGTGGTGTGAGCAAAGGCTCACACCATCGCTCTAGCATGTCCCGATACCAAGGCAACTCGAATAATCGGCTGAATAAAGCGGGTGGTGATTTCATCAGCCAGATGAGTTGCAAATGCCCAATAATGTTTTTCATGCGGAAATTGCTTTGCGTGGGCTGAGGGAAGCAGGTTTCCAAAAAGCAAACAGCAACCCTATCCAAATAGCATTAAACATGGGGAATGCGGAAAGCGACAAAGGTACTGCGCCTGTTGCGGTGTAAAACACCCCGACAGCCAGATCGATCAATTGAATGAATGCCATCAAGCGTATCCACAGAATGTGTTTTTCTGGGTCGCTGCTAATGATCCATAACCCTATGCCATAAGCCAAGAAGCGCGAGGCCAGCATTCCAAATGGATAGAGCAAATCAGCAGCGCATTGGCTATGCCCCATTTTTAATAACAACATGTTGGGGGCTAGCAGATAAGCCAGCCCCAATACGATTTGTATGCTGCCAACAACTTTTAATGCGATGCGAAACATATATGCTCTCCTGAATAACATGGCGGTAAGACGCAATATAATTGCTACACTTTACATTGTGAAGTAGTTACCGAAAGGGAAGTTATGCAGACCAAAAAACTTGTTGCCGCGCAAACACCAGTGCTGTCGGGTGATTGCGATGTCTCATGTCCCGTGCAACGAACCGCAAAAATTCTGGATGGTAAATGGACGACTTTAATCGTGCGCGATTTGATAGGTGGGAAAAAACGCTATTCGGAGTTACAACGCAGTTTGGTGGGAATCAGTCCGCGTTTATTGGCAGCGCGATTACGTTTGTTAGAGCAGCACGGGATGTTGACCCGCACGGTTTATCCGACCGTGCCGCCCACTACCGAATATGAATTGACCACATTGGGGAAAGGCTTGCGCGATGTCATTAAAGCGATGGCAAAGTTTGGAGGAAATTGGGTTTAAGGAAATACTGACTATGTCAAAGCTTATGGCTTTCTAAGGTGTCACTGACAGTAGGGTAAAGCAATCGTACCTTCAACTCCCGCTTCATGCGCGTATCCGTCATGCGCCGCGATTCGTTCATAAACGACCACATCATCGGCGACACTTTCTGCCGCACTTCATCACGCGGCAAACGTGGTGGACGGGGCAAGTCAAACGCATCCGCCACCGCATCAAAGTAGTCGCCCATTTTCATCTCGTCTTCATCCACGGTGTGATACACGCGGCTAGCTTTTCCATAACGCAACGTAGTAACCACGATGCGCGCCAAGTCATCAGCATGGATGTGATTGCTGTAGCCGTCTTCTATCGCGGCAATGGCTGGCGAGCCAGCACGCAAGCGATCTAGCGGCAATCGATCATGCGCATAAATGCCTGGCACGCGCAAAATACTGGCACGCGCACCTGTACGTTTTGCCCAAGCACGAATTTGCTTCTCCGCATCCACTCGCAATTGCGCGCGACTGCTCATAGGATTAACGGGGCGCGTTTCACTCACGTAATCGCCAGCGCAATCACCATACACACCGCTGGTACTAATGTAGATTAGTTGCTTGGACAACGTGCCGGATGAAAGGGCGGCGAGTAAATTACAAGTGCGCAAATCCTTAACGCGACCTCCCCC
>JBEBKA010000009.1:0-48492 GCA_040079595.1 Gallionella sp. | reverse complement strand
ATTGAAGCCGCCTCTTCAATTCTTTTATTACTTGCCAGTGGCAGTGCGGAACATGCCCTTGACGATTGATGGACCCATCATCACAGCGGCAACACCCAACATAGGAGCCCAGCTTGAGCTAATCAGAGAGATAACGGTATCTTTCAAATCAGTCCAACCAGAAGTAATTGCGGCGGTATCAGCCACAGTCAAAAGACTGGCGGCGGAAGCCTCGCCTACAAGCACAACACTCGATACAGCCACCACAGCTAAAACAACTTTAGATGCTTTCATTTTTTACTCACTTTCTTCTTTAGAAAAAATTGCGTTAATTAAATTTTGAAGTGCCGTAAAAAGCACTCCAAACGTAAAGCCAGCGAGCCACGCAAATATAAGCCCGACAACTATTCGTCCCATCACGTCGCTCATCGCAAACGCCCTGAAACAAATCCAATAAAAACCACTATCGTTAAAGCAATTGCAAAATTTATATCCTGAACCGGATACTTGTCCAAAACACGATTAACAACATCCTGAGTACAAACAGGAAGCCGAACACCTGTAATTGCAGTTGTTGCAGTAGCAACACCCGTGCTTTTTTTAAGCGTGCCAGTAATAGTCATAAATGTTGCAGTAGATGTTTGAGTTGCAGCATTGACATACCACATCGCACCAGTTGAATCAGGCTTAGTAGGAAATTGCTCCAACCAACCATTCAAAGCGGTAACGGCATCGGGATAACATTTTTCACCAAACTGAAAACCCATAATCAAATACCAATCAATTAAATTTTTGTGAAGAGTGCTTTTGCACGAAAAAACTAAGGCGGTAGCTCTTACAAACACCCTTCACAAAAACCAATCCACATTTACGCACTAATATGGTGCAAATTAGCCAGAATATCGACTTTCCCCCCATCTTATTAGGGGGGGAGGAGGCATCCCCATCGCGCCGCAAGCGGTCGCTAAAGGGGATGCCTCTACAAAATCCCAATAAAAAATAGGTGTCAGCGTCACCCATAATTCCGCCATCGATGCGCTTGCTGCTGGTCAACTTGGAAAAACGAATGCAGCTCAAAATCACTCTCCAAATTGCCTGTTGCAGTGTCCAACGCCTCATCAAGGTCATAGAGCCTCCCCGCACCCTTTAAGCTGGTGCAAAAGCCCAATTCGGGCGTTAGAAAGTGACCTGATGATTTGCATTGGATAACCCATACTTGTTGAATCTGAATCACTGCTTACGAGGAACAAGAGACAAAACGCGCTGACGTTGTGTCTTACCGTTCGTGGTCATTTCAAAAGTTGCCTCAGCTTGAAACGGAAGCGGGACAGCGTTGAGTTTGTCAAACTCTTCGCTAGTACCAATGTTGTAATCCTGAGTTGCAAAACCGCGTGCAGTTTTTTTGGATTCATCCATGTCCATTTGGATGTAAGCGGTCGTGCTGTCATACGCATTACCTTCCACATCACCCTTGAACTTTTTAAGACCCGTTACCGTTACGATTGATTTGAATTGCATGATATTTTTCCTTTAAGTAATTCCAGCTAAAACCCTCTACCCGACGCGCCAGAAATAGTCGGAGGGTAAATTTTTAATCCTCTTCAAGAACCATATCGTGATGAATGAAGCGAGGCTTTTCGTGTATCGGTGTTTGAATAGGTTCTGGAATCAACAACGCCCCCTTAAGTTCAGGTTCACGCTTGAGAAGCTCAAATGCTTTATCGGCACTACCCTCAACATATTCAACAATGGAGAGCGCGCCGCCACATTGGTGCTTCACCCACTTGAGTGTGTGTGCGTATCCGGCTTTAACTTGTCGTTGTTGAGTGTCGATACGACACTGAGCGCGGGAGAGGAAAGAAAAAGCTGGATAAGTTGCAGCCAGATATGCACCTGGCTTAACGAGTACGTCAAAAGGAACAACGCGATCCACGTTGTGCAACTCAACCTCGATACGATTCCAGTTGGAATTCTCATCGCCGAGCTGACGACCCTTTTCATAAACACGAAGAAATTTGCCATTGGTGCGGACACCCACATAAACGGTGCGACCCTTGCCGTTAGGGTTGCGCCAGTTGCCACGTTGCTCGATATTAGGATGACGACCGCCCGCCGAATACAAACCAGAATCGTAATCAACCATGCACTTATCAACGTTGTACGTTTCGCCCGTGTAATCGTCATGCGCCAAATCGACACGAGTAATGCGCGGCAAATCCGCTTTGGTGTAAAGAAAATCAGCGAGGCGAGATTCCCAACCTTTGGTTGCAGCCATACAACCAGTACCATTAAGCATGGTTAGCAACGTGCTGTTTTGACCACCGAAACAGACAAAGCCAAAATCATCACCGAGCATCCATGATTGCTGGTAGAAGTTGCGACCTTTTTCCATGCGCTTAGTAAGACCAAAGCCAAAGAATTTTTGCAGTTGCGCAGACCATGCAATCATAAAATCTTCATCGGTAAACATAGTGCGCTCAATGTTGCAATCAACAATGGTTGATTCATGCACTGTGAAATTTACCCAGTCAATGAAAGCAACGCTATCGCCATAGTTCATGCGATTAGGGACTTGTTTTACCTTGCCATCGGAGAGTACTAGCTGAACGAATTCGGGTTGAACAACCTCAGCTAAAACACGGGAAACCTGAACGGACTCCAACGGGTAAGCACCGCCCTCACCAGAGGTTGCACGACGAATATCAGCATCAGAAACAAGTGGTTCAGGCGGACGCTTAGCCATGATTCGCCCTTCTAATAACTTCAACACCACTCATCAAAGCGGCAGAACGTTTGGCTTGAATTGATTGAAGACCAAGGCGAACAACCTCAGAAAATGTTTCTGCGTAATCCACGCCTATATCGTGATGCTGGCGAGCGCAAACAGCGCGCAACTCAGATTCCAGAGAAGCGGGAATCATGCTGGTTACGCCGATTAAGCGAGTACGAGAAAATTGAGGGTTGCTCATACCGTGAACGCTTTCTGCATTGCCATTTGGTTAAGCAATGCGAGATTGATCAAGGTGTATTTACCGATTGAGTAGGTTGGGATATAGCCCTTCGCCAACCAGCCACGAAGCACGCCTTCGGAAATTCCAGAAAGTTCGGCAAAACGCGCAGGGGAAATCAACGGCAAAGCCAGCGCGTGCGGCGCAAGCCGTGGTGAAAATTGACCTTGTTGGGTTGGTGCGTTCATAATCGAAGCCTCTTCGTTGTAGCACTATGCAGCACTATATTCGAGTTGAAATATACTCTGAATGAGATATAACCATACTGGAATATAAGTTGTCAACTCCCATCGGCGAAAAAATTAGAAAAGTACGCGAATTCCTTGGAATGGGCAGGCAGGAATTCGTTGACAAAACAGGTATCGCAAAAGGGACGCTAATAGGCGTAGAACAAGGCAATAGAGAGCCAAAAGCAGGAATACTAATTGCGGTTGCGACCGCATTTCCTGAATACGCAAAATACCTACTATCAGACGACGTAGAAACAAAACAAAAGAATCCAGAAGTGGAAAGCCTTGCTCAGGAATTGCCCAAAGCGAAAAAGGCAAAGTAATCGCTCAGAAAATTTATCAACGTTGGTTTAAGAGAGAATGAAATGCAAAAGAAAAAAGCTCTAAGCTCACGTGAACTTGAAACAGAAAAGATATTGCAAGCAGCCTTACCCGAATACACCATCAGGGCAAATATGCGCTTGGTAGATGTAATCCACGCAGGCAGGCAATATATTTACATGCGCGGCTATCATTTAGATTTTGTAATCAGCGACAAAAATGCAAACACGATAGCCGCCGTTGAATTGGATGATTCAACACACGACACAGAAGACGGAAAACGACGTGATGCAAATAAATCTCGTTGGATGACTGAAGCAAAAATTCAACTGATACGCATTCGCACGCCAGAAGAGGCGCACAACATCCGCACCCTGATAAAACAGCCAATCGCCTTCAGCGAATCATCGGAAAGAGTTTACGCGTTCGAGAAAAAAACAAGCAGAACTTCGAGAACAGAAAAAACTATCCAAGCTTTTTTTATCAAGGTCATCTTCGGAACCATTGTCGGAGCAATTACAATTTGGGGGTTGAATAGCGTTGCCCAAAACACTATAAAAAATATCGGCAAAACTGCGACTGACACACAAAAACAAATCGCAGAAATACAGGCAAATGCAAGATTGCGCGCCCAACAAGAAACATCACAAGCCGAAGCGAGTAGAAGAATTGACACGATACAACCACACTACGAACAAAGAATGGTTAAAGGCAAACCTGTTCGTGAATGTCAAGATAACGGAGCAATCACAAACGCAAGCGTTCTTTGCATGAAAGACCACTACGAGGCAGTGCTAGTTAGTGGCAATTAGCAAAACCACTTCAGGCTGGAATGTCGATATTCAACCAGCGGGACGCGGAGGCAAGCGGTTTCGCAAGACGTTGCCGACCAAGGCGGAGGCGTTGGCTTGGGAAACTTGGATTAAAGCCAAGGTGCAACAATCGCCAGAGTGGCAGCCAGCACGCCGCGACGGACGGCGATTGTTGGAGCTAGTGGAATTGTGGTTTCAACATCACGGCATAGGGTTGCGAGCTGGCGCAAATACAGTTTCACGCTTGCGGTTGTTGTGTGTTGCGCTGGGCAATCCTTACGCTGATCAATTACGGCCAGAACAATTTGCGGAATATCGCGCTTCTCGCTTGGCCGCCGGGATTTCACCGAATAATCTGAATCGTGAACACGCGTATTTACGCGCGGTGTTCAATGAACTTACACGGCTTGGACACTGGAAAGACAGTAATCCGCTTGCTCATGTTCGACAGATGAAGATTGCCGAACGTGAGCTGTCTTTTTTGAGCATTGAGCAGATACGGCTTTTGCTCAATGCACTATCAGATGATGCGTTGTTGATTGCTCAAGTTTGTTTGGCGACGGGCGCACGATGGAGTGAGGCGGAAGGGTTGCGTGTGTCGCAAGTTCGCAATGGTCAAATTCAGTTCACAGGCACAAAGTCAGGAAAGAATCGTTCCGTACCTGTTGATGATGGTTTGATTGCTTCCCTTGATGCGCACTTGGTGAAGCGATATGGAAGCGGTAAAGAGCTTGCTGAACGATTCTTCAGGTCAAGGTACGACGCATTCCGCGTTGCGGTAGAGAAGGCGGGTTTAACACTGCCTAAAGGGCAGCTCACACATGTTTTGCGACACACCTTCGCCAGTCACTTTGTGATGAATGGCGGAAATATCTTAGTGTTGCAAAAAATCCTCGGCCACAGCAGTTTGACCATGACAATGCGATATGCACATCTTGCGCCAGGTCACTTGCAAGAAGCGAAGGCGTTTAATCCGCTTGCGCGGCTGTAACCCAAGCCCAGACTAAACAGATTCCTCTAGCCGGCGAGACAGAAGCATCAACAAACTCACAACGTAAAAGCCGTTGACAGTTTGTTGACAAGGAGAAAATGGAAAGGAGCTGCACAGCGTGCAACTCCTTGTTTTTTGGTGGCCCGGGGCGGAATCGAACCACCGACACAAGGATTTTCAATCCTCTGCTCTACCGACTGAGCTACCAGGCCATTATTACTTTATTCGCCGTCCTTGAAACACGACCATTTGCGAAGCCGCGCATTATACCGATAACGCGCTAAATGACAAACCCCGCCGTAGCGGGGTTTGCTTATTTCTACAGATTAAACTGCTGTAACGACATGTTACAGCCTGCTTAATTACATCATGCCGCCCATACCGCCCATGTCACCGCCGCCCATGCCGCCAGCAGCTGGCTTGTCTTCCGGCAACTCAGCAACCATGCAAGCCGTGGTCAACATCAAGCCAGCAATCGACGCTGCGTTTTGCAAGGCAGTGCGAGTTACTTTGGTGGGATCCACTACGCCCATTTCCAACATGTCTGCATACACGCCAGTCGCTGCGTTGTAGCCAAAGTTGCCTTTGCCTTCCAACACTTTGTTGATCACCACAGAGGCTTCTTCGCCAGCATTAAACACGATGGCACGCAATGGAGATTCCATAGCACGCAGCACGATAGTGATACCCGCGTCTTGATCGTGGTTGTCGCCTTTCAGCTTGGCAACCGCAGCTTTGGCGCGCAACAATGCTACGCCGCCGCCAGGGACGATGCCTTCTTCAACGGCTGCACGTGTGGCGTGCAATGCGTCTTCAACACGAGCTTTCTTTTCTTTCATTTCAACTTCGGTTGCTGCACCGACTTTAATCACTGCAACACCGCCAGCCAACTTGGCTTTGCGTTCTTGCAACTTCTCTTTGTCGTAATCACTGGTTGATTCTTCAGCTTGTTTGTTGATTTGACCGATACGACCTTTGATAGCTTCTTCTTTACCTGCGCCGTCGATGATGATGGAATTGTCTTTGCCTACTTCGATACGTTTAGCTTGACCCAATTCAGCGAGGGTTGCTTTTTCCAAAGTCAAACCGACTTCTTCAGCGATCACAGTGCCGCCAGTCAAAATAGCGATGTCTTCCAACATGGCTTTACGACGATCACCAAAGCCTGGTGCTTTAACTGCAACCGTTTTTAAGATGCCGCGAATGTTGTTCACCACCAGCGTTGCCAGTGCCTCGCCATCCACATCTTCCGCGATAATCAGCAATGGGCGACCTGCTTTTGCGACTTGTTCCAAAATGGGCAGCAAGTCACGGATGTTGGAAACTTTTTTGTCATGCAACAAGATAAATGGATTTTCCATCAGTGCCAATTGGCGATCTTGGTTGTTGATGAAGTACGGTGACAGGTAGCCGCGATCAAACTGCATCCCTTCAACGATGTCCAGTTCATCTTCCAAGCCCGTACCATCTTCAATGGTAATCACGCCTTCTTTGCCTACTTTTTCCATCGCAGCGGCAATTTTTTCGCCGATGACAGTGTCAGAGTTTGCAGAGATGCTGCCCACTTGAGCGATTTCTTTGCTGGTAGTGCACGGCTTAGACATGCTCTTTAATTCAGCTACCGCAGCGATTACAGCCTTATCGATACCGCGTTTCAGGTCCATCGGGTTCATGCCCGCAGCAACAAACTTCATGCCTTCTTGAACAATAGATTGCGCCAACACCGTAGCGGTTGTTGTACCGTCGCCCGCCACATCAGAAGTCTTGGAAGCTACTTCCTTAACCATCTGCGCGCCCATGTTTTCAAACTTGTCTTTCAGTTCGATTTCTTTGGCCACAGACACACCGTCTTTAGTGATGGTTGGTGCACCGTACGAGCGATCCAACACCACGTTACGACCCTTTGGGCCCAAAGTTACTTTAACTGCGTCAGCCAGAATGTTTACGCCAACCACCATCTTTGCACGCGCTGCGTCGTGAAATTTTACGTCTTTTGCTGCCATGATTTTTCTCCTGGAATTCTAAAATTTATTAAGCTTCAACGATGCCGATGATGTCATCTTCACGCATCGTCATATATTCATCGCCGTTCATTTTGAAAGCCTGACCTGCGTATTTGCCGAACAATACCTTGTCGCCAACCTTGACGCTCATAGGCTGCAATTTGCCGTCATCACTTGTCTTGCCGTTACCGACAGCGATGATTTCACCTTGATCGGGTTTTTCAGTTGCTGCATCAGGAATAACGATGCCCGAAGCGGTTTTGCGCTCCTCTTCCATACGTTTAACAATTACACGGTCGTGCAATGGGCGAATTTTCATGCTGAGTCTCCTAAAAACGATTGAAAAAATTTGGAGGTGAAGTTTAGCACTCTCTACCTGCGAGTGCCAACATTGGGATGAATCGCGGAATTACAAGAGGTGCTGCGAAGAAACAATCAATAAGCCGAGTACGCTTGTGCGAATCAAGCGTACCCAGCGTATTTCACCTTACCTTACTGAATTTTTCGGATAGTGTGATTATAAGTATCTGCCACATACAGCCGAGTACCATCGCTGGCAATACCGTAAGGTCGATTAAAAGTAGCTAATGCGCCAATACCATTAGCTGACCCTATTTTCCCCTCCACACCCATAATCGTAGTAACTGCACGTGTGGCAATCACCACCTTGCGAATAATGTGACTACCATTATCGACCACAAATAAATTTGCTCCATCAGTAGTGATACCTTCAGGCGTATCAAATGAAGCCGAAGTACCAATGCCGTCCAATGCACCCTGCGTACCCACCATACCGGCTAACAAGGTGACATTGCCCGTACCGATTGCAATCTTTCGGATAGTGTGATTCCCCGTGTCCAACACATATAAGCTCGAACCATCGGTGGTGAGGCTAGTGGGGTGATTAAAGGTAGCCAACTCACGAACATCGTCCGAAGAGCCTGGAGTATCTGCTAACCCAGCAAATGTGGTGGTCTCACCCGTGGCAATTACCACCTTGCGTATCGTGTGATTGAGACTGTCCGATACATACAAATTGGTGTTATCGGTAGTAATGCCTGCGGGTGAATCAAACCTCGCCGTTGCACCCGTGCCGTCTGTCGAATCGCTTTCGCCAGAAGTTCCCGCCAGACCTGCCAGTGTAGTCACTTGCCCAGTCGCAATTACCACTTTGCGGATAGTATGATTATTCGTATCCGCCACATATAGATTGATACCATCCGTGGTGAGGGCTTGGGGAAGCCAGAACCTAGCCGTGTTTCCCGTGCCATTGGTCGAGCCACTTACACCAGGAGTCCCTGCAAAACCTGCTAAGGTTGTAACCGCAGCTGTGGCAATCACAATTTTTCGTATGGTGTGGTTATAAGTGTCTGCTACATATAGGTTTGTGCCGTCACTCGTGAGCCCTTGCGGATAATAAAAGATTGCCGCCGCACCACTATCATCATGCGCCCCACCCACTCCACCTGGCGTCCCAGCAAAGGTGCTAGCCGTGTTTACGTTCAACGGAATACCTTGCCTTGCACCGCCCATTTGCACAGTGTTGTTGGGTGTCGTTTCACCACCGCCACCACCGCCACATCCGGAAAGTGTTAAGACAGTGAAGGCAATAATGGATATGCAGAGCTTAATAGTTGCGCTTGTATGAATAGGTGATTGCATGATGACTCCCTTTACCCTGTGTCGATATCACAAAGTGTAACTTAACTTTAATTCTCGAAATAGCAATATCTATCAACAAACTCAATTGCAAATACTTACACGCTTGTGACGATGGGTTGCGTGAGCGCAACTAAGGAAGCACCGATTAAGTCCAAATTATGGTTCGATACATTTTCCGTTCGTCCTGATAACCAGCGACTTGCCAGCTTGCTGGCTTAGTCGAATGGCTAGTTGTTTCATCAGTGCCGCGCCCAGCGCGGTGTATCGAAGATGCGAACGAAAAACACTCACCACGAACGGACTTAATCGGCGTTTCCCTAAATATGCTTTAGCCGATTGTAGATTGTCATCATGCGGGGTAGCGTACGCAGCATGGCAGCGAATACTTCCGGGTCAAAATGCGTACCCGAGTTTTCTTGCATCACGCTAATTGCTTTTTCAATAGTCCACGCTTCTTTATATGGGCGTTTTGACGTAAGTGCATCAAACACATCCGCCACAGCGACTATGCGTGCAGACAACGGAATATCCTGCCCCTTAAGCCCGACAGGATAGCCGCTACCATCAAATTTTTCGTGATGACTTTCGGCAATTTCAATTCCAATTTGAAACATGCTGTGTCCCTGTGCTTTTAATTGCGCCTCGCAACGACGCAACACCTCCGCCCCAATGGTTGGATGCCGCTCCATTTCTTTACGCTCTTCATTATTCAGCTTGCCCGGTTTGAGCAAGATGCCGTCAGGCACACCCACTTTTCCAATATCGTGCATCGGTGCAAAATGGTAAACGTCACGTACATATGCAGGGGTAATGCAGTGAACATAAGAGCCTGCGCGAGCCAACTCTTCGGCAACTAGCGCGGAGTACAGTGCCATCCTAGTTAAGTGGTCGCCCGTTTCGGGATCACGACTCTCAGCTAACTTCGCCAACCCCTGCACGGCGGAAGCGACCAAACTTTCCATCACCACTGTTTTTTCCAATACGTGCGAAATCGTACCCGCAATGTTGGTCAAAAACTCTACATGCTCCCGCTCATAAGCCTGCACGTCACTCGCAAACACCATCACAGCGCGGTTACTGCCCTGGGTCGGCAAAAGTAGGTAAACAGCGGCATTTAACCCATTGTTGAGCAACACCTCATCTAAGCTATTTGGTGCAATATCTGTCGTTGTTAAAGAGAGTGCCAAAGGTGTTTGAGATATTGCTGCCAAGCCACCTAGGTGTATATCAAAGCAATCACCCTCTTTTAGCCCCATTGAACGTTGACTGAAGTGCCGTTCCAATGAAAGGTTGGATCCATCCGGGCTGGCATAAAATACACCCACCCAATCCAAGGGTACAAAACTGTGTAGCTCCTCGTACACAAAGGCAAGCATCTCATCCAATTTTTTGCCCTGATTGATGCGATCCGTTAAGCGAAACATGCTATTGAGCCGTTCAGTTAAGCGATTAAACGCCCATGTCATTTGCCCAATTTCATTGCGCGCCAATACGGGTAAACGGTGCTTAAAATTGCCGTTTGCAACCTGACTAAACCCTTCCAGCGTTATATTCAGAGGTCGGATAACCAACCGCTGAATCATATACACCACCACGCCCAGCAAAATGATCCCCATTCCTGCCGCCAACCATTGGAACAACCTGATTTCATCGAGCTTGGCTTGCATCATGTACTGAAAGGCTTGCGCAAGGCGTTCAGAAGATTGCACCAATACATTACCGCGCTCCTCAATATACTTGGCTGCCAGAATCAGGCGAGATTGCTCAGAATGACCACCGAGCTGACTATCTAGCCCCGTTTTGAACTGCTTCCAGTCGGCAGCCGTTTTGCTCATCTGCAACCGTGATTGATCATCCCAGGTACAAATAATTTTTCCATGCTCTGGATCTGGGGTGAGATCAGCAGCAATCTGCCGATCTTCTAGGGAAATAACAATTTGATTAAAAAGTGTTGTTTGCTTTTGCAAGTCTTGCGCATAAATTTCCAAACCGTGATTACCACTGGCGTAGCCCTCTGCTGCTCGAACACGGTAGTAACGCGCTTGCTCTACCATTGTTTGGCTAATAACGCGCATTTGACCGGTTAAATTTAGGATTAAGTAATCGTGTTGACGTAAGTTAAGTTTGAATAGCGTATACGTCAGCGTCCCCGCAAGTACCAGAAAAATAGCTAGCAAGGCAAAGCCAATTTGAACGCGTAGTGATTGCAACCAAGAGGTAGTCATGGTTTGTCGCACTGGTATTGCGATAGTGTATGTTTTATGTTGTGTATGGGAAATATGTTCATTCTATTGTGTTAATTCTATTGGCTTCCGATCAGAAACGACTGGTTAACATGACCAACCAATCTGGCATTGCATTCACTGCTTTGGTCTCAATAAATTTGTCCATTCCCGTTACAATCAGAATACCGAGCAGCAGTAATACCGCTCCAAAAATCTTTTTGGCTTTTTGCCCAGTAACCAACATTTGGTTACGCCATTTACCCAATGCCTGGCGCGATAAAAAACCAATTGTAAGCAATGGTAACGCCGCTCCCAAACTGAACATCAGCATCACTGCACTAACTTGCATTAACGCCTTTCCTTGGCTGGCGAGTGTAATTGCCACGCCCAACGTTGGACCAACACACGGAGTCCATACGATACCCAGCAACATGCCTAACAAAAACTGCCCGTGCAAGCCGTCCAAGTTAAATCGTGCCAGCATTTCTTGACCAACGCCTACACGGCTGAACGCATTACTAAAGTATGTCTGCAAAGTGCTGGATAATAAAATTGCGCCGAAGGCAATCAGAAGTGCGCCTCCTGCGACATGCAATGCATCTTGATTCAACCCCGCCGATGCCTCCAGCGAACCCAACCCGACACCTATTGCCGTGAACGAGAGCATCAATCCTCCCACCAAAGCAAATGAGCCAAAGCGATGCGTACTCGCCGCCGTACCCATCAGAATAGGTATGAGCGGCAACACACAGGGTGATAAGGTGGTCAGTATGCCCGCCAGAAATGACAGCCCATAGCTGGTGAGGCTCAGCTCCATGATCTTGCTACAGTGCTTTTTTCAGCAAGGCAGCAATGCGATCTGAATCTCTCTCGAAAGATATGCGATCAACCTCCTTGCCGCCTTTGAAGACGATCAACGTACTTTGGTACTCGGCATCCAGTGCATTCACCTCGGATTTTTGCTGATCAAAATCCACGCGCAGCGTCTTAATTCCTTGAAATTTTGGCTGCTGCAACAAACTCTTCAAAACATAGTCTTGCGCACGACAAACTGAACACCAGTTGGCATGAACCGCCACCAGCACTGGGCTGCCAGCCTTATTCAACGCATCCAATTTTTGTCGGGTGAACGGCTCACCCATCGCATGGGCGAACAATGGAAATAACAACGCCAAAAATATCAGCAGTGATTTTTTAATTTGTTTCATGTGTGTCTCCTTAGTTTGTAAGTGATACCAGCACAACTGCCTAAACAATTTTGCTGATGACGGTTAGTCGTTGGATACGACTGTTCCTTACAACCGACCCAGAAAACGACTTGGATACCAAACGCCCAACCAGGTATTCATCAAGTCAGGCGTTGCACTTCAAGCTTGAGTCCGCGCCAATTAATAATACGCTCTTCGATTGAATCCAGAATGATTTCGTTTCGCACTATTAGAAGCGTCTGCAAACAACGCTCTGCGAAAAATTCTACACCTTTTTCTTAGGCTGACTCGCCAGCATCGCGTCCTCATCATCGTCGTGCAGAATGCGGCTGGCATTACCTTCCATGTCTTCATATTGCCCTTTGCGCACCACCCAAATAAGCACGCCTACCATCAGCAAACCCAACACTGTCATTCCCGGAATGAGGCTATAAATCACGTCCATCTTGAATTACTCCTTAAACAAATTTCTAATTCGAGCCGCATTGCCCACCACCAACAGCGTGCTAATCGGCATGGTAATCGCGGCAATCACGGGGGTAACCATCGCTGCCATCGCCAACGGTACCATGATGGCGTTATACACGAATGACAGCCCAATGTTTTGTTTGATCGTGCGCAAAGTGCGGCGTGACAGCAGCGTTGCCTGACGCACTTTATTCAGCTCATTGTGCATCAACACAATGTCGGCACTTTCTACCGACACATCCGTACCCGAACCCAGTGCAATGCCCACATCGGCACGAATCAGCGCGGGTGCATCGTTGATGCCATCGCCCACCATGGCCACCACCGCGCCTTGTTGCTGCAAGTTCTGAATCACCTGATCTTTGTCCTGTGGCAATACTTCGGCAATCACTGCCATGCCGCCCAGCTGTTTGGCTATGGCTTCGGCAACAGGTTTGCGATCCCCACTCAGTAACGTCATGGCAATGCCCGCCGCACGCAATTCATCGACCATTTGTTGCGCATCGGTACGCAGTTGATCCGCCAGTGCGAACACGGCGAGATGCGCTCCCCCAATCGCGCCATGCACGCAACTCATAGCCTGCGCCTCGTATTCATGCGTTTGATTTTGCAGCGTCACATTCAATAAAATGCCATTGCGCACCAGCCACTCCGCGCTACCCAGCAATATGGTTTTTTCTTGCACTTTTGCACTCACTCCCAAGCCCGCTGTCGCATGGAAGTCTGTCACGGCGAGGTCACGAAAGCGTAGTTGTTGTTGCTCTGCTTCATTCGTAATCGCTTTTGCCACGGCGTGTTCACTATAGCGTTCTACTGCCGCAGCGAGTCCCAACACCTCATCTCTGGATGCACTGGGAGCAAGCAGTAAATGGGCAACACTCATCTTGCCTTCGGTGAGCGTACCTGTCTTATCAAACACGAAATGCGTCACTTTGGAGAGCGTCTCCAGTACCAGCCCATTTTTCACCAAGATACCGTATTTGGCCCCCAACCCTGATGCAATCGCTATCGACATCGGCGTTGCCATACCTAAGGCGCACGGGCAAGTAATAATCAACACTGAAGTTGCCGCGATCAATGCAATATCAAAATTCTGCGGATACCACCACGCAAACGTAGCCGTGGCGCACACTAGCGTGACCAAAACAAACCACGGCACAATACTGTCGGCAATGCGCTGTATCGGGGCTTTGGAGGCTTGGGCTTGCTCTACCAAGCGAATAATTTTAGACAAGGTAGTGTCCTGCAACGCACTATGTACCTCGACCAATAATGCCCCCGTTGTGTTGAGCGTACCCGCCGATACCGTCATACCCACCGATTTACTAACGGGGAGCGATTCACCGCTCAGCATGGATTCATCTACCGCACTGTGTCCTTCCAACACCACGCCATCCACCGCCACCGACGAGCCAGGCTTAATTAACACGCGGTCGCCCACCTTAACCGCACGTATCGGAGTCATGGTCTCCACACCATCCTGCACCACGGTAGCAACACGCGGCTGCAATTTCATCAAGCGGCTGGTTGATGCCACAGCTTGTTGGCGGAACAGACCTTCCAAGTATCGCCCGATTAGAATTAAAAAAGTCAGATTAGTCACCGTATCGAAATACACCTCGCCGATGCCCGTCAGCGTGACATAAATCGAGTACAGATACGTGACCGATAGTCCAATCGCAATGGGTACATCCATCGTCAAGTGCGCATTGCGCAGTCCACCCCACGCACCTTTGTAAAAAGGGAAAGCGGAATACAGCAAAGTTGGCGTGGCTAAAGCAAAGCCCATCCAATGAAAAAAATTACGGAATTCACCCTGATCCGCTCCCGTATAAAGCGCACCCGCCACTAGGCTCATGTTCATCATGGTGAAGCCCGCAAAAAACAGGCGGAATAACATCGCCCGATTGCGTTTTTTCATCGCGCCTTCTGCCGCTTCCGGATCATAAGGCACACCTGCGTAACCTATTTTGGATAGCGATTGAATCAAGGTGGAGAGCTTGACGCGAGTATCGTCCCAGCTCACATGCAAGCGCTTGCCTGCCATGTTGACGTTAGCGGTTTCCACCCCTGCAATACGTTTCAAGCCACGCTCAATTAACCACACGCAAGCCGCGCAGTGAATGCCTTCCACCAATAAATGCGCCTCGCGCTTATCGCCTTGAGCACGAACAAAATCCTGCTGAATTTCAGGCATGTCGTACATCTCAATGTCTTGGGGTGGTGCGGGTGGCGGTCCGAGCAATGCACCCTCTGGGGTGCGCTGGTAGTAGCCCTGCAAGCCGGCATCGTATATAGCGGCACACACGGACAAGCAACCAAAGCAACAAAATTCTCGTGTTTTATTTTCTAGCTGATTTTGGAAATGCGTGTCCGATGGAACGGGCAAACCACAATGGAAACACCCCGCATTATTGGGCGTGCTTGCCTCACGCTTCGGCATTTATGGCACCGTTATGGTTGTGCTGAAATTGAAACAAAAACTTTTTGCTCCATCTCGAATTCCCTGCCATCGTGTTCAGCCTTGATAAGCATGTCCCAACTACCCGGACGGGAAAAATTCAAATTCCCCACGTAATGCCCAGCCGTGGTTTCGTTTAGAGTAGAACTAAAATCAAACTCAGGATTGCCTGGCCATTGCGTGTTGATAACGACTTTCCCACCTTGAATCAATTGACCGCCTTTGTCTTTCAAATCAAATTGTATTTCCGCAGGACTCGCCAACAACACAAAACGTATCGCGCTCGGCATTGCTTCAGGATCATTTGCCAACAAATGCGGCGAATGTAATTTTGCCTGCCAGCCTAGCGTGGAGCGCTCCGCCTGTTGCTGTAACCACTTGGCATCGTACTGATTATGCGCTTTTACACTGTAGTTATCGTCCAATACGCGCACAGGGTGTGACAATACGTTCCACAACATTTTGGCATTACTCAACACGCCCGCGAACACAATCAACAGTAAGCCAAGCACCCACGGGTTACGCCACGCCTGCTTGTTTTTTTGAGAAATCATTTCAACCCTTTGTGCAGCATATTAGTTAACGTACAGGTCCAGTGAATTTAGTGGTGTACTCGGCTTTCACGTTTGCATCTTCGGTGTTAATGACATAAAACTCGATGTCGGTCACTTCTTTCGTTATATTTTCTTCAGGTGCTTTAACAAAAACCGTAAATGAAGTCGCCCGACCGTGTGTGACCACTTGCGGCTTTTCAGCCCCAACCAATATTTGTCCTTTAACGCCGCCTTCTGCGACGACATTAACCTGTAAATCTTTACCGGTTTTATTCAGCACTTTGAACGTGTATTTATTTTGGATTGAGCCATCGCTCATCCTGACAAATAGTGGCTGACGCTCAGGTGCAACGCGCAAGGTTAATGCGCCCAAGTGCGTTAACCCGTAAACCACACCGCCCAACGCGAGCAGTAAAATACCTAGATATACAAAGGTGCGGGGATGCTGGTAGAGCTTCTTGACAGGACGACCTTCAATTTCATCCAGCGACGCATAACGAATCAACCCGCGTGGGCGACCAATTTTATCCATCACTGAATCACAGGCATCCAGGCACAAACCGCAGGTAATACAACCGAGTTGCTGACCCTCGCGAATATCAACGCCCGTTGGACACACCTGCACGCACTGGAAGCAGTCGATACAGTCGCCCTGCGTGGTCGTCGCAGCATCTGCTTCCATGCCTCGACGCAATCTGCCACGTGGCTCGCCTCGCTTAATATCGTAAGTCGGCAAGATTGTTTGGCTATCTGCCATCACCGCTTGAATACGAGCATAAGGGCACAGCCACAAGCAAGTTTGCTCGCGCATAAAACCCGCAAGGAAATATGTACCCAAAGTAAAGGCGGTCAGCGTCGCCCATTCCATCATCGACAGATTGAAACTCAGCAAGTCACGCCAATACTGGTGTGCATCGACAAACCACACCGTGAAACTAATCCCTGTAAATATGGCAATCGCTAACCACAAAAAATGCTTGATTGCTTTGAGACGAAATTTTCGCGCGTCCAAAGGTGCGGCATCTAATTTGTGACGCTGATTGGGTGTACCTTCAACCTTCCCTTCGACCCAGGTAAATAAATCCACCCACGCCGTTTGAAAACAGAAGTAGCCGCAAAACACCCGCGAAGCAATCGAGGTTACCGCGAATAAAGTCATGGCTAAAATCAACAACAGCAGCGACACCATCCATATGTCTTGCGGAAGAATGGTGAGTTCAAAAAAATGGAACTGGCGATTGGTCACGTCCAGCAAAATTGCCTGCTTGCCCTCCCAGCGCAAATACGCGCCGAAGAAGAAAATCAACCAAAGCGATTGGGTAATATATTTAAGAGTGCGGAAACGACCTGGCATCCGTTTCGCGTGTACCGTTTTGTCACCGAGATTGACTGCCCACTCTTCTTGCTCGTGGTAAATACTGGTGACACCGACACTGTCGGTATTTTTTTTTTGCACAGACTCATTCATTATTTATTCCCCGTAAAAAAGCTTTGCATAAATCTTTATGCAACACAACAAAGATTTATGCAAAACGTGATTATTATAAGGGTTAACCGAATAAAAAAAGGAGGAGACCTGAGCCTCCTCCTTTTTTGCGATGATCAACTTACCTGTCGCCGCGTTTTTTTCTCGAATTAACGAACAAAAAAACCAATGCAGCAACCAACGCGGCAAATGCTCCCGCTGTTCCCCACATAAAAACCCACCAAGTAAAATCGTGCTTCATAACAATCTCCTTATTTAAGCAACTGCACGGCGTAACACCGTGCAGTCAAACGGGCATTTAATTAGCAGCGGCGGTTGTGGTAGCAGCTTCAGCTACGGGAGCTGCCTCTACAACAGGGACAGGGTCAGCTTGACCACCACCAAACTTGTACACGTAAACCGCCAATTTTTTCATCTCAACTGCGGACAATTTACCGCCTGCCGTGAAGTCAGGCATGATGGCAACACGCGCCATAGGATCACCCGAATTCACACCGTAAGTAATCGTGTGCTTGATTGCTTCTACAGAAGTATCAAAACGCGCAATTTTATCGGTCAAATTGGCAGAACCCATCGCCTGCATACCCTTGGCATCCGGTCCGTGACAAGCAGTGCAGTCGCTTTCCTCAAACACTTTCTTGCCCGCAGCAACCGCAGCGTTGGCATCCGCAGCTTCCTTACCCGTGTCACCCATCGCTTTGACGTAGTGCGCCACATCAACGATTTGTTGTTCGGACAAAGTGTCTTTATGCGCTGTCATCATGCCTTGACGACCACCTTTAATGGTTTCGTGGATGGCATCAATCGTGCCGCCGTACAACCAATCATCATCAAGCAGAACCGGAGCCATCAGACCTTGTTCACGCATTGCAAACTTTGCCCCTTTTTGTATCGAACCGACACCGTTTTGACCATGACACGCACCACAATTGTCACTGAACAACACTTTGCCTGAACGCTCCACATACTGGGACAACTGGGCATCCGCCAAAATCGCAGCAGGTGTCATATCTTTCAGCTTGGCTTCGTACGGACCACGTACTTCATCCAAAATGGCTTGATCTTGAGCCAACTCCTTAATCGCCGTCCATTTACCATCGTCTTTAGGGTCGGTACCTGGTAGATGTAAATTTAACCCTGGTAAGCCTAAGCCCTTAAAGTGTGTTCCCGCCATTGGGTTGGGAATAGCTGGATACATTGTCCAATACACCACCACCCAAATTGCACTGGCAGCCAAACCTATCATCCACCATTTTGGCGGCTGATTCAGGTAATCTTCCAGGTCATCATCCCATACATGCCCTGCGGTAGGCACACCACCCGAAGTGTTGTGTCCAGAGCTATTGTGATTGTCACTCATTTTTTATCTCCCGAATTGTTGTACACATCTTCGTCGCGCAGAGGCACATCGCTCTGCGCTTCGAATACATCCTTGTTCTTAGGATTAAATACCATCACATAGACCACGATCATTGCTACAAATGCCAGCACGGTTAACACCACCCCCTGCCAGTCGTTTGATGACATTGCCGCCCAATCTGTGTGCAGGTAATCCATTAGTTTAGTCACGGTAGTTGACACCTTCTTCAAACTTCACGTGATTACCCAAAGATTGCAAGAAGGCAATAATCGCATCCATCTCCGTTTTGCCCTCAACTTCTTTCGCCGCGCCCGCAATCACTGCGTCGGTATAAATTGTCTTAGGCACGGGGTTAAACGGCATTTGCGTCATCACCTCCATCGTTTTGGTCAGCTTCGCCGGGTCAACTGGATTGTTTTCCAACATAAAGAAGTTAGGCATCACCGACTCAGGCACGACATCACGCGGATATTTAAGATGTTTACGATGCCACTCATCGGAATACTTACCGCCCACACGAGCGATATCCGGGCCGGTACGCTTGGAACCCCATTGATACGTGTGGTCGTACATAGACTCTTCCGCGATGGAGTAGTGACCATAACGGTCTTTTTCGTCACGGAATGGACGAATCATTTGCGAATGGCACAAGAAACAGCCTTCGCGAATATACACGGCACGCCCAGCCAACTCCAAAGGCTTGTAAGGGCGCACACCGTCACCCGGCACCCAAGTATCCAAAGTTTTGTGCGCAGAAGTAGCCGGATTCCAGATGATTTTATCCATTGGAATGTGATTTCCCTGCAAGTCTTTATGTGACGTTCCGTTACAGGTAGGATCGTTTTGGCACATCGCCGTGTTAGGCAAATAGAACAAAGGCACGATTTCCACGATACCGCCCACTGCAACGGTAAGTGCTGTGAGAACAAACATCAAGAGCGTTTTACGCTCAATCAAGTCCTGAAGTTTGGTTGAATGAATTTGACTGTGATCAGACATGTTTCTTCTCCCTTACGCTTTAGCCGCAACAGCATTTACGCCGCGCACTGCATTTGCTTGACGAACCGTCATAATCACGTTAAACAACATGATCCACGTACCCAGATTGAAAATCGCACCACCAACTGCACGCATCACATAATATGGATGCATAGCGGAGACTGATTCAACAAAGGTGTATGTTAACGTTCCGAACTCATCATAATCACGCCACATCAAACCTTGCATGATGCCTGACACCCACATCGCCACCACATAAGTAGTTGCACCCACCAAGGCGACCCAGAAATGAATGTTGACCAACTTCTCAGAATACATTTCGGTATTCCACAATTTTTTCACCATGTGGTAAATTGCGCCGAAAGAAATCATCGACATCCAACCCAAGGCACCCGCATGAACGTGTCCTACCGTCCAATCCGTATAATGCGACAAGGAGTTGACTGACTTGATCGCCATCACTGGGCCATCAAAGGTGGACATCGCATAAAATGCCATTGCCGTGACCAAGAAGCGCAAAATATAGTCGTTACGCAAACGATCCCATGCACCGGACAAGGTCATCATGCCGTTCATCGCGCCACCCCATGAAGGGATAATCATCGCCAAGGAAATACCCGCGCCCAACGAACCCGTCCAATCAGGCAAAGCGGTGTATTGCAGATGGTGAGCCCCCAGCCACACGTAACCGAAGCTCAATGTCCAGAAGTGCAACACTGAAAGACGATACGAGAAGATTGGACGTTGCGCTTGCTTGGGAATGAAATAGTACATAATGCCAAGGAAACCACCCGTCAGGTAGAAGCCGACCGCGTTATGACCCCACCACCATTGGATCATGGCATCTTGTACGCCTGAGTAAATGGAATAAGCGGTAAACAAATCTACTGGGATCGCCATACTATTCACTACGTGCAGGTAAGTAATCATCACGATCATGCCTGCGGTAAAGAAGTTCGACACATAAATGTGCGACGTTTTGCGTATGCCGATGGTCATAAAATAATTCAAACCATACAGAACCCAGACAATTGCTATGACAATGTCAACCCACCAAGGCAATTCAGCATATTCCTTGCCTGAGGACATACCCATCGGCAGCACAATCAGCGCACAAAGGACGATAAAATTCCATCCCCAGAAGGTAAACCAAGCTAGTGAATTACTCCACAACGCAGTTGAACAGGTACGCTGCACGATGTAATAACCCGTACCAATCAGCACGCAACCACCAAACCCAAAAATCACCATATTGGTGTGCGTCGGCCGTAATCGACCGAATGTAATTTCAGCAATATCAAAATTCAAAAACGGAAACGCCAATTCTGATGCGACATACACACCGATGAACGTACCTATCACTGCATAAACGCACGCCATGATGGTAAACCACCTGACCACGTCCATATCGTATTTTACTGGTGTTGCAGTAGTTGCTCCCACAGTAGTCTCCTCCAGCCAAGTTAAAAAAATAATGTGTGGTCATCCCCAAAAGCACGGAGACAAACAACACATCTCTTCCTCGCAGCTTCATTACAATTCTAAAAGCTAGCAGGATGATGCCACACCCACCAAAAGAGTGCAAAGGAAAAGTGCGGCAAATTGTCGCAGCTACCCACCTAAAGCACTCAGGTATAAGCCAAAAACGATGCCTCACAACAAGCTGGTCGCTTACTGAAGCGTCAAAGTTTCCGTTGGAAATCCCTGTTTAAGCATTACGTGTAAATTGGCTCTACTGGAACATGTTGCTCTTGCCTTGCGTGAGCTTCGACACCGCTCTTGCCGTCCCAACTATTGCTCCTTTAGCAACCAAAGATACTTCGTCGCTCAGTATATTCGCCGCCTCATCTAACAACACATCCTTAATTTTCTTTCGCGCCCTTTCAGCAACCAACTCCTGATCAAGACTGCGTTCGTTGGCCTGAAGTCCATCGTCACTTGCCTCGCCATGCTCAACATCAGAAGTGCTTGCATCCCCCTCCTTTTCGCGAGTTTTCTCCTTCAGTTCACGCGCTTCTTTTTCTTTACGTCTTTCCGCCAAATTGAGCGAAATAGAGTTACTCTTCCTACGCTCTTTGATCTCAGCAATATCTTCCGCCAGATACCGGAAGCCTCTATTTTTATCAATGCGAGCCTCATGGCTCGCTCTTAAGCTAGGCAGTAGCTTGACCAAGTCACCTGCAGGTTGATAGTTCGCCGCATCAATTTGCACCCAAGGCAGCGCATTGTCATGGCTTGCTTCGCCAGAGTCTTCCGCATTTGATGCGGAGGGAAAGTTAATGTCGGGTAACACGCCGCGTAATTGCGTGGTGCCGCCATCAATCCGGAAAAATTGTGCGATCGTCATTTTCAATTCGCCAAATTTTTTCTTATCGCCCCCAGAAATTTCATCCAAATTGATGACAGTTTGCACGGTGCCTTTGCCGAAACTAGGTTCGCCAATAATCACTGCACGACCATAATCTTGCATGGCTGCGGCAAAAATTTCAGAAGCCGAAGCCGAGCCACGATTGATGAGTACGCCCAGCGGGCCACTCCAAGCGACTCCTTCATTTTCGTCACTTTGTACACTGACATCTCCCCCCGCATTGCGTTGCTGTACTACGGGTCCTTTGTCAATGAATAATCCCGTCATTTCGATTGCCTCACTCAATGAGCCGCCACCGTTGTTGCGCAGATCAATGAGAATGCTATCAACCTTGTCTTTTTTCAGCTCATCCAAGGCACGCGTCACATCACGCGTGGCACTTCTAAAATTTTGATCACCTTTGCCGCGTGCTTCAAAATCTTGGTAAAACGTAGGTAATGAAATCACGCCGATTTTATGGGTCACGTCATCGTTTTTGACTTCGATGATAGATTTTTTAACCGCTTGTTCTTCGAGATTTATTTTGTCTCGTACCAAGGAAATTAATTTGTGTTTGCCGTCCAAACCAACGTTGGCGGGCAGAATGTCGAGTACGACCACAGTATCTTTTTTGCCGCGAATCAGCTCAACGGTATCGTCAATGCGCCAGCCCACCACATCTGTCGGGACACTGCCCTTTCCCTGACCGACACCCACAATACGATCACCCACCTTCAGTTTGCCTGACAGCATGGCAGGGCCGCCTGCGACCAGTTCCCGAATGGTGGTGTATTCATCTTTTTCCACCAGAACCGCACCAATGCCAACAAGGGACAATTTCATCGAAATGTTAAAGCTATCCGATGCTTTTGGGCCGAGATAATTGGTATGTGGCTCAATGGACATCGCATAGGCATCCATAAAAATTTGAAACACATCTTCGCTTTTGTTTTTATAAACACGGGAAAGCGATTTGCTGTAACGCTTGTCGAGCGTCGCACGAATATCTTTGTCCTTTTTCCCTGCCAGCTTTAGCATCAGCCAATCATTCTTGACGCGTTTGCGCCAAACGTTCTGCAACTCCTCCTCAGAACTGGCCCAAGCTTCTTTGCTCCGCGCATAGTGATAGCTTTCTTCTTGATTGAAATCAAAGCCGCGCTTGAGCAAGCTGCGCGCATAATTCAGTCGATCAACAAAACGCCGTTCGTATAAATTAAAAATAGCAAAAGGAACTGTTAAATCTTCGCCGAAAATTGCATCATCAAGCCGCGTGCGTGATCCTGAAAAATGGTCAATGTCGGCTTGGGTGAAGAATAATTTTTCGGAGTCGAGCGATTTAAGGTAGCGATTAAAAATTTGTTCAGACATCGCGTTGTCCAAAGGCATCACTTTGTAATGATAACGAGTAAGTAGGCGTGCGCTAGTGTGCGCAGCTTCGAGTTGCTGCGCTTGAGGCAACAGGATAGGTGGCGGCGCAGACTCTAATTTGGCAGCCTGCGCAGTCGCAGTTAACGCCAATAAAATGGCTAACAATTTAGTATTCATGCAAACACTCCAAGTCTTCAATCAAACATCGCTGCTCAAGCGTTCATGCTAACCCAAAAACCACCTCACAGACCACCAATGCAACTCTGACAACTACCAATCCACAATAATTCACAGGGCAAATCTCCAGATCATGCTAAAAATTTAAGAAGCACTGTTTGACCAATAGATGACAATTAATATTGTGCGCGTTACCGTGCCACACGAAGCAAGATTGCAAGCACTACCCCACCCCAAAGGGCGCGATAAAGAAATAGTCGATGTGCCGCACCAGCGTATTAGGATGCTATTCCAATAACGTTGGCGGCACTCAAGGAGATTCAAATAGTGGAATCAGTATTTTAAGGAGTGTGGAAACTAAATTAAACCAACGCTTGACGTGCCGCATCCACCGCCACACCTTGCTTGATGGGCGCATTCTGACGTGCCAACACCTCTTCCAGCGCACCTAAGCAGAACAACACGTTGGTTGGATTGCTGGCGTAGCCCATCAAGCCTACGCGCCAAATTTTGCCTGCCATCACGCCGAGACCTGAGCCGATTTCAAGGTTGTAGTCGTTGAGCAAAGCAGTGCGAACTGCGGCTTCGTCCACACCGTCGGGAACGTAAATTGAATTCAACTGTGGCAGGCGTTCGCCTTCTTTCACGACAAAGCGTAAGCCCATTGCTTCGATACCCGCCTTTAATGCGAGGTGGTTGCGAGTGTGGCGCGCCCAAGAATTTTCTAAACCTTCGTCTTGCAAAATTACCAAGGCTTCGTGCAAGCCATATAGCGCGTTGATAGGCGCGGTGTGGTGATAGGCGCGTTTGCCGCTGCCCCAATAGCCCATGACTAAATTCAAATCCAAGAACCAGCTTTGTACTTTTGTTTTACGTGTTTTGATTCGTTCTACCGCACGTTCATTGAAGCTCACGGGAGATAAACCCGGTGTGCAGGATAGGCATTTTTGTGAGCCTGAATAGATCGCATCGACATTCCATTCATCCACTTTGAGCGGTGAGCCACCTAGTGAAGTCACTGCATCCACGATGGTAAGGCAGCCTGCACGGTGTGCGATTTCAACCAGCGTTTTAACATCGGATAACGCGCCTGTTGAAGTTTCTGCATGCACAAATGCGACTACTTTTGCATCAGGATTTAGTTTGAGCGCGGCTTCCAATTTATTGGGATCAACTGCGCTACCCCATGTATCTTCCACCATGATGGCGATTCCGCCACAACGTTCGACGTTTTCTTTCATACGTCCGCCGAATACGCCGTTCTGACAAACGATGACTTTGTCACCTGGCTCAACCAGGTTAACGAAACACATTTCCATACCTGCTGAACCTGGTGCGGAGACAGGCAGCGTCAAAGGATTTTTAGTTTGGAATGCGTACTGTAACAATGCTTTCATTTCATCCATCATCGCCACAAACATCGGGTCAAGGTGACCAATGGTCGGGCGCGACATGGCTTCCAATATACGAGGATTTACATCGGAAGGGCCGGGGCCCATTAAGGTGCGTGCGGGAGGATGGAATGATTTTATGGACATGATCGTAGTCTTTCGAGTGCGGAGTTAAAAAAGGAATAAAAAAATTTTTGAATGAGAATCATAGCAAAAAATAACTGAGTAAAGTAGTAGGAATTGAAGGCTTTCGACATCGGCAGATTTTAACGGAACTTATGTCATGTAAACGTGGCAGAATGCGCGCGTTGCAGTATCTGAGGAGGCGAGATGGATGCATATTGGGTGTGGTGGTTAGCGGCTGTGGCATTAGTTATCGCTGAAATGTTCAGCGGTACATTTTATTTGCTGGCAGTAGCAGTAGGCTTGGCTGCTGCGGGGTTAGCGGCGTTTATGGGTGTGACGTGGAGTGGGCAAGCTGTAACAGCGGCGGTAACGTGCAGTGCGAGCGTCGCGGCGATCTATTTTTGGCGGCGTAAGCAAGCGGAGCCGATACGGCAAATGAATCTTGCTTACGATATTGGCCAGAGCGTACAGATCGAAAGCTGGACGGATGAACGTCATGCGCGTGTAAATTATCGCGGTGCGGCATGGGATGCGGAGTTGGCTGGAGGGGTAATTTCCGATGCTGCAAAAACGACGTGGCGTATTAAAGCAATGGTTGGCTCTCAATTGATTATTGAATAAGGAGAATAATGATATGGATATGTTCGTGGTTGGCTTGGGTGCATTTGCGATTTTTTTAGCGTTTCAAACTATCAAAATTATTCCGCAGCAAAACGCTTGGGTGGTGGAGCGGCTGGGTAAATATCAAGCCACGCTTGAGCCCGGCTTGAATATCGTGATTCCGTTTATGGATCGCATCGCTTACAAGCATCGCCTCACCGAATTCCCCATCGACATCGCCCCACAAGTTTGCATCACCCGAGACAACACGCAAGTGCAAGTGGATGGTGTGCTGTACTACCAAGTCACGGATGCGGCGCGTGCCAGTTACGGTACATCGAATTATCTCGCCGCGATCACCATGCTGGCGCAAACGGCACTGCGTTCGGAATGCGGCAAACGTGATTTGGATAAGCTCTTGGAAGATCGCGATGCAATCAACCGCACCGTGGTGTTTGCGTTGGATGAGGCCAGCCCGAACTGGGGCGTAAAGGTGTTGCGCTACGAAATAAAAGACATCACGCCACCACAACAAGTGTTGGCTTCGATGCAAAAGCAAATTACCGCCGAGCGCGAAAAGCGCGCGCTGATTGCACAGTCAGAAGGCAAAAAACAAGAAGAAATCAATCTCGCCGAAGGTAAGATGACCGCATCCATACGCGAGTCCGAAGGAACACGGCAAGCTGCCATCAATAACGCTCAAGGTGAGGCAGAGGCGCTGTTACTGGTTGCCAACGCTACCGCTGAATCGATACGCGTGGTAGCTAGCGCAACTCAAGCAGAAGGTGGCCTCACCGCTGTCAACCTCAAAGTCGCGGAACGTTTTGTCGATGCGTTCGGCAATATCGCCAAACAAGGCAACACCATGATATTGCCCGGCAACGCGGCGGATATAGCAGGTATGGTTGCAACTGCGATGCAGGTGGTTAAGAAAAGTTGATTCTGCGGCCTAGCCGAGCGCGTTGTGTAGCTCGGTTATGACTTTATCTTGCGCATCATCCATGCCCACCCATAGAGGCAGTCGCAACAGTCGATCTGACAAATCATTCGTGTGAAGCATCTCACCGTTGGTTCGTGCGTATTTTTTCCCCGCGGGTGAGCTGTGGAGCGGCACATAGTGGAACACGGCATTCACACCTTGTGCTTTGAGTTGTGCAATCACTTCAGTGCGTTTTTCCAAAGACTCTAACAAAATGTAATACATGTGCGCATTGTGCTGGCAATGCTGCGGAATAATAGGGCGGCGCAATTTTTTGGCGGTTTCAAGTGGGGCAAGTGCTTCATGGTATTGCTGCCAAATATCCAAACGCTTTCGGGTAATGCTCTCGGCTTCCTCCATTTGCGCCCATAGAAATGCAGAGATGACTTCACCGGGTAAATAGGAAGAGCCAATATCGACCCAAGTATATTTATCGACCTGTCCACGAAAAAATTGACTTCGATTCGTACCTTTTTCACGGATAATTTCTGCGCGCTCGGCAAAGCGTTCGTCATTGACCAGTAGTGCGCCACCTTCACCCGAAATGATGTTTTTGGTTTCGTGGAAGGAGTACGCGCCCAGCTGCCCAATTGCACCGAGTGCCTTATCTTTGTAGGTGGACAAGACGGCCTGCGCTGCATCTTCAATCACAAGCAGATTATGACGCCGCGCGATGCCCATAATGACATCCATCTCGCACGCTACACCCGCGTAATGCACGGGAACTATCACTTTAGTGCGGGGCGTAATGGCCGCTTCTATTTTGGATTCGTCAATATTTAGTGTGTCAGGGCGAATATCCACAAACACAGGCACTCCGCCACGTAGTACAAAGGCATTGGCCGTTGAAACAAAGGTATAAGAGGGCATGATGATTTCATCACCCGGTTGGATGTTGGCGAGGATCGCTGCCATTTCCAATGCAGCAGTACACGAGTGGGTAAGCAGTGCCTTTTGTGTACCTGTGCGATCATCTAGCCAAGTGTGGCATTTTTTTGTGAATAAGCCATCACCAGCCAAGTGACCATTGGTATGCGCTTGCGCGATGTACCTCAGCTCCAGACCCGTCATGTGGGGTTTATTGAAAGGGATATTCCTCATCGCTCATACCCTAAATAAACTACCCCGCCGCAAACAGCGGGGAATTGAACCTGCAGAGATTAAAAGTAATAATGTTCACCATGTCCAGTTACTACTGTAAATAAGATGCTTTTTCGACTGCTGCCTTTGGGCTTTTCGGAAAGACAAAATACTTAAACACCAGAAACAAAAATCCGGCAAGAATAAAGATCGTTACGCCCTGCACCCATTGATGTGCATAACCAAGCCGATCAACAAAAACAAAAAGTATCAGCCAGTTCAGCAAGTAACCCGATAGGTGTGCGATTGTATATCGTATGGCTGCTTGAGTTGCATTGCCGCCATGAGCGAATGACCATTTACGATGCCCGACAAACCCGATAGTTGCACCTATCACATAAAGCAAGGTCATGGTTTTTTTGGGTTCAACGCCGAGATAAGTAATGAGCAAGTAAGCAGCATACATAACCAGATTTGTCGCTGCGCCCACCAAGCCGTAACGAATGAGCTGTTGTATTGATTGCACTCTATCCATTGGTTATTCGATGGTAAATGTCCTGCGGGTGCTTGAACGAAAATCCCAGCGAAGCGTATAAATTAAGCACGGCTAAATTACTGGCGGAGATGGAGCTTTTAACCTCACCGTGTCCGGTTGCCAGCAAATCAGCACACACGGCACTCCACCAATACTTGGATAATCCTTTGCCGCGTTGCGCTTCGGCTACTGCGTGCAACACGAGATTGCTTCCATTGTGTCCTATAAATCCCGTTAGAACATTTTGCCAATACAGCCCGTAAACCTGCTGTGCATCAAGGAGTTGTTTCAACCAGTTGTCATAGCGAAAATTGGCAGCTGATTTTGGCAAATTAAAATCACGATGAAAACGACCATGTGAGAACGCGCCTTGGCAAATTTCCAATGCCTGAGCAGCATCAATATTTTTAGCAATGGTTGCATTTGGATGTTGTACTACGCGCAATCGAGCCGCATTGCAGTGTGGTTCGATTAAGGTATCACAATAGTAAAAGCCATGGTCTTGCAACAGTTGCTTATTCGCGAGCGGATCAACTTTAATCGTGTGATGTCCATCCGTTTGCGCTGCTTGTTGTAGAGCTTGTTCCGAGTATTCGGTTAGCTCCCATGTCGGCATACCAAATGCCGCAGTATCCCACGGGGTAGGCTTAATCAACGGCGTGTTCATCAAAAGTGGTTCGTCTGACAATATACAAGGGGCGTTTCTTACTTTCGTCAAAAGTTTTGCCCAGATAGATGCCGATAATACCAAGCATGGAAATAATAATTCCCCCAATAAAAAACAGTGACACAATCAAGCTGTTCCAGCCGGGAATGGGTGAGCCATACAACCAGGCGCGCACTAAGATGTACATACCGTAACAAAACGAAAATCCGGCCATACCAAAACCGAAACGCACGCCGATGCGCAATGGCTTATCGGAATAGGCAATGATAGTTTCGGTCGCTAGCTTCCATAGCTTGGCAAACGTGTAAGTGGAGCTACCTTCAAAGCGTTCGGCATGTTCTACCTCAATACTAGCGGTAGGAAAACCTATCCATTGAACCAAGCCTCCAAAGAATCGCAATTGCTCTTTCATACGGCGGAAGTTGCTCACCACCTTGCGTGACATGATGCGAAAATTGCCGCTTGCGCCGTCGTATTCGATGTCTGCCAAATAGCTAAAAGCTTTGTAAAACAATCGGGAAGTTATCCGCTTTAAAAATGGGTCTTGTCGCTCGCCGCGTCGCGCCAAAACGATGTCGAAACCTTCTTGTGCTTTCGCATACAAGCGAGGGATTTCTTCGGGGCGATCTTGCAAATCGCAATCCATCACTACAACCCAGTCACCATTGCAATAATCCATGCCTGCGGTGATGCCGTAGTGCTGACCAAAGTTGCGGCTGAATTGGATGCCGCGCACGCGGGGATCGGCTGCTACCAATCGTTCGATCACTGACCAAGAATTATCACCGCCACAATCTTCAATCAATATAATTTCAAAATTGGGGGCGATTTTTTCTAGCGATAGTTTTAGCCGAAGGTACAGCTCATCAAGGCAGTGTTCAGCCTTGTAAACTGGGATAACAACAGAGAGATGTGGGTTGGTAATGCTCATCTTAAGGGGGTAGCGGGTCATTTTGAGTAATCACTCGGTGGCTCTGTTAACTTTGACTCCAATGCCCTATATCATAAGCCGAATTGAATTATTTTTGCGGCGCATGCGTGTTGCGCGTTAATTTTAGGAGTAGCACATGGAGTTAAAAGAAACATTGTTAAACTCACAACTGGCTTACCAAGGCGATTTCATCCAAGTATACAAGGACGATGTGAGCTTGCCAGATGGCTCTACATCAAATCGCGAATATATCAAACATCCTGGTGCAGTGGCGATTTTGGCGATTTTGGATAATGGCAATTTGGTGATGGAACGGCAATTTCGCTATGCGCCGCAACGTGAATTTATCGAGCTGCCCGCTGGAAAAATTGATCTCGGCGAAGATACCTTGCGGACAGCGCAGCGGGAATTATTGGAAGAAACAGGCTATGTGGCTCGAGAGTGGATTCATCTGACGACTGCTTGGCCGTGCATTGGTTATGCCGATGAACGCATGGAATACTATTTGGCGCGCGGTCTCTCACATCAAGGAAGCCGATTGGATGAAGGCGAGTTCTTAGAGGTATTTGATTTGCCACTAACGGAAGCCATCGAATGGATACGGCTGGGCAAAATCAACGAAAGCAAAACCATCGTTGGGCTGTTCTGGCTGGAAAAATATCTCAAGGATTGGCAAGCATAAAGCTACGCACCGCTCTGGTGCTTGATGGCAGGGCATTGCTGAAATAATGCACCATAGTGGGATTTTTCGCACGGCAGCAGGTGGTCGAAAAACTTTAGCCCCAATACAAATCAATCGCTTAGAAAAGTGGAATGTATCTTGCGTACAACCACTGCTTTGCACCAAAGGAGAAAAATGTGGAAAGTTTGAAGGTAGGCAACGACGCGCTGTTTATTTTGCTCGGCGCGATTATGGTGTTGGCAATGCACGCGGGCTTTGCGTTTTTAGAGCTTGGCACGGTGCGTAAAAAAAACCAGGTGAACGCGCTGGTCAAAATCATGGTGGATTTTTCGGTTTCAACCATTGCCTATTTTTTTATTGGATATTCGATTGCTTATGGCGTAAATTTTTTTACGGGCGCAGAAGCGTTGGCGCAAAAGAGCGGCTATGAACTGGTCAAATTTTTTTTCCTGCTGACCTTCGCGGCAGCAATACCCGCAATTGTTTCTGGCGGCATCGCTGAACGCGCGCGATTCAATCCGCAACTCGCGGCAACTTTCATGTTGGTCGGCTTTGTTTATCCCTTTTTTGAAGGTATTGCTTGGAATCATCACTACGGCGTACAAGCTTGGCTGAATACCACGTTTGGTGCGGAATTCCATGACTTCGCTGGCTCGGTGGTGGTTCATGCCGTGGGCGGCTGGATTGGGCTGGCAGCCGTGTTATTACTTGGCGCACGCCGTGGTCGCTACAACAAAGAAGGACGTATTTCGGCGCACCCGCCCTCCAGCATCCCCTTCTTGGCACTGGGCGCATGGATACTCACCGTGGGTTGGTTTGGTTTTAATGTGATGTCTGCACAAACCTTAGAAAACATCAGCGGACTGGTTGCAGTCAACTCATTGATGGCAATGGTGGGCGGCACATTGGTCGCATTATGGGCAGGCAAAAATGACCCTGGTTTTGTGCATAACGGTCCGCTGGCGGGGTTGGTTGCAGTGTGTGCAGGTTCTGACTTAATGCACCCGATAGGCGCGTTGATAGTGGGTGGCGTGGCAGGAGGATTATTCGTGGTGATGTTTACCCTCACGCAAAATCGTTGGAAGATTGATGACGTGCTAGGCGTGTGGCCATTGCATGGCTTGTGCGGAGCGTGGGGCGGAATCGCCGCAGGAATTTTTGGCTTGCAGGCATTGGGGGGCAAAGGCGGTGTGAGCTTTATGTCGCAGATGTGCGGCACGTTACTGGGCATTGCAATCGCGTTAGCGGGTGGCTTTGTGGTGTATGGCTTGCTGAAAAAAATAGTCGGTATTCGTTTAGACGCAGAAGAGGAGTTTAACGGTGCCGATTTAAGCATTCATAAAATTACGGCAACCCCAGAACGTGAATCGGGCTGGTAATACAAAACTCAACCCTAAGTAAACGCTTATTTATTCACTCACTCTGTCATTGCACCGCAAGGGTACTCCGATTTGCTAAGTGCCAAGGCACTTAGCAAAGTCGTATGCGGTCTCGCAATGACAGCTAATGAGCAATACCTGCGAATTCATATTCAGCTGCATATTAAAGCGGCACGTTTGCCGCGATAAACGCCTTAAGCGTCACCACGTCCGCATCCATCACTTCACATCGTTGCGACAAATCTTCGATACCTTCCAATGCAGCAGGGCGTTCGGGTTTTCGACCTAATGCTTCAATGATGGTCTCTTCAAACTTGGCGGGTAGTGCAGTTTCTAGACAAATCAACGGCAAGCTGGGGCGACGTTGCTCCAAGCCAACTTTGATGCCATCAGCAGTGTGTGTGTCCACCATCACACCGTAGTCTTCCCACAGTTCGCGTATTGTTTTTAAGCGATCCAGATGGGTACTTTTACCCGATGCGAAATCGAATTTCGACAGTGCATGCCAGTAGTCTGTGCCCTTAATATCGAACGAGCCTCCTGCATCCACTTTGCTCCAAAACTCGCGAACTTTCGCGCCATCACGCCCAACCAAATCGAACACGAAACGCTCGAAATTGCTGGCTTTGGAAATATCCATCGACGGGCTGCTGGTTTCGTAAGTGTGGTCTGTGCCGCGCGGACGATACACACCGGTGCGGAAAAATTCGTCCAGCACATCGTTCTCGTTTGTCGCCAAAATCAATTGCCCAATCGGCAAGCCCATCATGCGCGCAATATGTCCGGCGCAGATATTGCCGAAGTTACCGGAAGGCACAGAGAACGCGACTTGCTCGTCGTTCGATTTAGTCGCGGCGAAATAACCTTTGAAGTAATAAACGATCTGCGCAGACACGCGCCCCCAGTTGATGGAATTGACAGTGCCGATTTTATATTTCGCTTTGAACGCGTGATCGTTGGACACCGCTTTCACCATGTCCTGCGCATCGTCAAACATGCCGTTGATGGCAATATTAAAGATGTTCGGGTCTTGCAAAGAATACATCTGCGCACGTTGAAAGCCACTCATCTTGCCATTGGGTGACAACATGAACACGCTAATACCACGCTTACCGCGCATCGCATATTCGGCAGCAGAACCCGTATCACCAGAGGTCGCACCAAGGATGTTTAACTCGGCATGTTGCTTATCCAGGGCATACTCGAAAAGATTGCCGAGCAACTGCATCGCCATGTCCTTAAACGCCAGCGTCGGGCCATTGGAAAGCTCCAGAATATGCACCCCATTTTCCAAGGTGCGCAGCGGCGTGATTTGCGTGGCATCACTGTCTGCGCGACCATTGCAATACACCTCAGCAGTGTAGGTTTTGCTGATGATGGCTTTGAGATCAGCCGCAGGAATGTCGGTAGCGAATTTGGATAACACCGCAAACGCAAGATCGGCGTAAGAAAAATTACGCCACGCATCCAGCTCGGCACGTGTCACCTGCGGATATTCTTCCGGCAAATATAAACCGCCGTCGGGTGAGAGACCACCAAGCAGAATTTCAGTAAAAGTTTTTGCGGGCGCGTTTCCGCGTGTGGAGATGTATTTCATTGTGTAACCTCTGCCTTACTATCTTGCTCAAAACCAATTTGCCAGAAATACATATCTACCAACTTCATGGCAGGATAAGGTGTTCCGCCAACAGTTTTAATCTTTGCTTGCAGGCTATCAAACTGATTTCGGTGGTTCGTATAAAAATTAACTAGAGTTTTGATGCCATCCAATGATGGTCTTAATGGACTAAATCCACCCTCTCTTAAACCGTCTATGAAATATCTGTCATATGCAGGTACACAACCTAAAGCACCCAATACAATTTTTGTCACCAACGTATCGGAGGCTATCGCTGCTTTTTCTTTGCCATTAATCTTACCAAGATTGTCTTTGTACCAACCCCTAACCCAATTACAGAGTTCAATAATTTCTCCAATATCAGAATCCGAGTAATCAGCATTTATTTTTCGTAAATGCTTGTTTTCTAAAAGTTGTATGACAACTTCCTTATGGATCAAATAATCCTTCCACAAGAGAAAACTTGACCCTCGATACATTCCCCAGCTCGCAAGATAAAAAGCCATGTGCAAGCACGCTTTATCTAGATCAACATCGTCTTGCCCAAAGTAGTCATAGCAATGTTCCCAAGACAAATATCTATGGTGTTTATCATCCTTCAGGCTTTGGTAAAACTCCCCTACTTTTGTAAGCACCACTCTATTTACCCAACTCTTCCAACCTCAGCTTCGTCACCTTGCCCGCCACCACACTCAACGCTTCAGTCTTGGCAATCGCTGCATTGACGCGCTTCTCGCGGGTTTGATGGGTCAACATGATGAGGTCAGTTTGCGCTTCACCTTCTGCGGGTTCTTTTTGAATCATCGCGTCGATAGAGATTTGCTCATCTGCCAAGATGCGTGTGATGTCGGCCAGCACACCCGGCTTGTCTTGAATGCGCATGCGCAGGTAATAGCTGGTGATGACATCGTCCATCGGTAAGATTTTCAAATCTGCCATCGCGTTCGGCTGGAAGGCGAGATGCGGCACGCGATTTTCCGGGTCGGCGGTATGCATACGAGTGATGTCCACTAGATCGGCAATCACTGCGCTGGCTGTTGGCTCTGCGCCTGCGCCTTTGCCGTAATACAGTGTTGCACCGACGGCATCGCCATGCACCAGCACAGCATTCATCGCACCTTCCACATTAGCAATTAAACGTTTGGAGGGGATCAAAGTTGGATGCACGCGCAACTCGACACCTTCGTCAGTACGTTTGGTGATGCCCAATAATTTAATGCGATAGCCGAGTTGTTCGGCATATTTGATGTCTGTTGCATCGAGCTTGGAGATACCTTCGATGTGCGCTTTATCAAACTGCATCGGGATGCCGAACGCGATGGCGGCCAAAATAGTGATCTTGTGTGCCGCGTCCACACCTTCAATATCAAAAGTCGGATCAGCTTCAGCGTAACCCAGACGTTGCGCCTCTTTCAACACGGTATCAAAGCTCAATCCTTTGTCGCGCATCTCCGACAAAATAAAATTCGTCGTGCCATTGATGATGCCCGCGATCCACTCAATACGGTTCGCAGTCAAACCTTCACGCACTGCCTTGATGATAGGAATCCCGCCCGCCACCGCCGCTTCAAACGCAACCATTACGCCCTTATCCTGCGCGGCTTTGAAGATTTCGTTGCCATGCGTCGCCAGCAATGCCTTGTTCGCCGTGACGACATGTTTGCCATTGGCAATCGCTTTCATCACCAGCTCTTTCGCCACACCGTAGCCACCGATGAGTTCGATGACGATGTCCACTTCAGGATCGTTCACTACCGAGAACGCATCATCCGTGACACGGCAATTTCCGCCCGTGACTTTTTTAGCCAACACAACGTTCTTATCCGCCACCACGGTAATGCGTATCGGACGACCCGCGCGACGCATGATTTCTTCCGCGTTGCGTTGCAACACATTGAACGTGCCACCTCCCACTGTGCCGATACCCAACAGCCCCACGTTGATTGGTTTGATGCCAAATAGGCCTACGTCGTCATTATTTTTGCTCATTATTTAATTCCCAAGTTATTTGTTCGCAGTTGTTATTGATTCAGCACTTTTATTCGTGAGCTTGAGTTGCAAACTTTCTCACAACCATCCCCTCTCCCTTGATGGGAGAGGGGGTACGTAGCTATCGATTAGTTAGTCCCATGCTGCTTACGATAATTTTCCAAAAAGCGCGCGATTCTTCCGATAGCTTCGGTCAAATCATCGGCGTTCGGCAGGAACACCACGCGGATATGATCTGGGCTCTTCCAATTGAAGCCCGTGCCTTGCACGACCAGTACTTTTTCTGTTTCCAATAATTCCAAAATAAATTTTTGGTCGTTCTCAATTGGATAGATTTTTGGATCGAAGCGCGGGAATAGGTACAGCGCGGCCTTGGGTTTTACACACGTCACACCGGGAATCGCGGTGAGCAATTCGTAAGCGAGATCGCGTTGCCTGCATAAGCGACCACCAGGCGCAACCAAGTCATCAATACTCTGATAACCGCCCAAAGCGGTTTGAATGGCGAACTGCCCCGGCACGTTGGAACACAAGCGCATCGAAGCCAAGATTGTCAGGCCGTTGATGTAATCCTGCGCGTGCTTTTTCTCACCCGACACCACCATCCAGCCTGCACGATAGCCGCAGGCACGATAATTTTTCGACAAGCCGTTCAAGGTCACGAACAACACATCATTCGCCAGCGATGCAATGGAAGTATGCGTCGCACCGTCGTACAACATCTTGTCGTAAATTTCATCGGCGAAAATAATCAGGTCGTTTTCGCGGGCAATTTGAATAATCTCTTTGAGAACATCATCTGAGTACAGCGCACCCGTTGGATTGTTTGGATTGATGATGACAATGGCGCGCGTCTTTTCGGTAATCTTGCTGCGCATATCGGCAAGGTTCGGATTCCAGTCCTTCGCCTCGTCACACACATAATGGCGCGGCGTACCGCCTGCCAAAGTTACTGCCGCTGTCCACAACGGATAATCGGGCGCAGGCACTAATACCTCATCGCCCGTATTCAGCAAGCCCTGCATCACCATCACAATCAGCTCAGACGCGCCGTTACCGATGTAAATATCATCCAGCCCCACGCCCATAATCTTCTTCGACTGGCAGTAATGCATGATCGCCTTGCGCGCCGCGAACATGCCCTTGGAATCCGAATAGCCGGACGAATTCGGCATATTCAAAATCACATCCTGCTGCACTTCCTCAGGCGCTTCAAAGCCGAACGGCGCTAGGTTGCCGATGTTCAGCTTAATGATGCGCTGGCCTTCCTCCTCCATCTGCTTGGCGCGTTCCATCACAGGGCCGCGAATGTCATAGCAGACGTTGGAGAGTTTGGTGGATTTCAAAATTGGTTTCATGGTTCACCTAATTATGTGGGTACGATACATCACACCCTGCTACTGATTCGGCACAAATTTCGTGACTAACACATCCCCTCCCCCTTGATGGGGGAGGGCTAGGGAGAGGGTGGTACGTTCAGAATCCCCCTCTCCCTAGCCCTCTCCCACAAGGGGAGAGGGAATGGTTTGCATTCTCAACTCACGGACAAATGAAGTCGAATCAATAATGCTAAAATTCGCCTCAGTACGGCGGAATGCGTGATTTTACCTGCGCGGACACCACACAGCAAATAACATCACACAAATGGGACTTTTGTTTTGAAACTACACCTCAACAAACTCGGCGACATCAAAATCTTCACCGCACTCGGCACAGACTATGTGATGGTCAATGACGAACGCTATACCAGCAGCATTGTGGTGTCCGCAGACCAAGTTCGGCTTGATTGGGCTGTCGCCCATTTCGATGAACTCAACGAGGCAAATTTTGCTTACCTTGCCGCACTCAAACCAGATGTGCTGTTGCTCGGAACAGGCTCAAAACAACGCTTCCCGCATTCGAGCCTATTCCGAGCCCTCACCGAAGCAGGCATCGGCCTGGAATGCATGGACACCCCCGCCGCCTGTCGCACCTACAACATCTTGGTGGCGGAGGATCGCAAAGTGATTGCGGCGATTTTGTTTTGAGCATCAATAGACGATAAAGGAAATGAGCACAAATACTGCTGACTTGGACTCTATTTGTAATTTTAAGGACGTGTTTATGGATCAGCAAAAACTTAAAAAATGGAATCGTTGGTTAGGGGACGCAAATACTGATGGCTCAATAGCACATGAATTGGCAAATTTAGCAGTGATCAGGGAGATTCACTCTGGATTAAAACGAATGGTGGATAACAACAACAATCTCCAGAAGCATAGTGCATTCTATTCGGTTATACAGATAACTTATTCACAGTCCGTGCTGATGTATATTCGGCGCCAAGTGACAAGGAATAAAGATAGTGTCAGCCTTATTATGCTAGCTGACGATATTCTGAAAAACAGCGGGATGATTACCAAAGAGTTTTATTCAAACTTGTACACCGTAAACAGGGCATATGATGAACAGATGGAATTTAAAAGGTTTGGAGAGCGCGATTTTGAAAGACACTTTGGGGTTGGAGATTGCTTAGACCCTCGTATCATCGAACATGACATTCAAAACTTAGAAAAAATATCTCGCGATAGTTCGGGTTTCACTGATAGGAGGCTTGCTCACTTGGACAAAAGAGAGCCAACTAACATACCAATGTATTCAGGGATAGAGTCTTGGTGTGATGACCTAAACGTAATTTTGAAGAAATATATGCTGCTATGTCGTGCAGTTGATTATAAAGTTGATCCAATATTACAACATGATTGGAAAAATATTTTTCATACTGCATGGTTGTAATTTAACAACGTGTACCAGCACACAGCATAAGCTGCTTGGAGAACAATACCTTTACCAAATTAAAGTATTGTCCAAGTTAAAACCAAAGCCCTATAAAACCCTATGAGCCAATCCCTCAAAAACGTCATCCATCAAGCCGAGCAAATCATCCTCGGCAAGCCGCAACAAATACGCCTTGCGTTGACTTGCCTGCTGGCACGCGGACATTTGCTCATCGAAGATTTGCCGGGTACGGGTAAAACCACGCTGGCGCATGTGTTGGCGAGTTCGCTGGGTTTGCAGTTTCAGCGCATCCAGTTCACCAGCGATTTGTTGCCTGCGGACATTCTTGGGGTGTCAGTGTTTCAGCGCGACAGCAGTGAGTTCAAATTTCATCCCGGACCTATTTTTTCGCAGATGATTTTGGCAGACGAAATCAACCGCGCCACACCCAAGGCGCAAAGCGCGTTGCTGGAGGCGATGGAAGAGCAGCAAGTCACTATTGAAGGCACGACGCGTGTTTTGCCCGCGCCGTTTTTCGTTATCGCCACACAAAATCCCTCGCATCAAATCGGCACGTTTGCTTTGCCGGAATCACAGCTTGACCGCTTTTTGATGCGCATCCAGATGGGCTACCCCGATGCATACGCCGAACGGAATTTATTGTCTGGGACAGATAGACGCGAGATCGTCGCGCAACTCACGCCACAGATGGACAGCGGCGAATTACTAGCGTTGCAGCAGCAAGTCAAAACCGTATTCATTTCGCCCGCGCTACTCGATTACGTGCAAGCCATCTTGCGTTATACCCGCGAATCGAACCGTTATACGCAAGGCTTATCGCCCCGCGCCGGATTGGCTTTAGTTGCCGCCTCACGCGCTTGGGCATTGTTGAATGAACGCAACGCTGTCATTCCAGAAGACGTGCAAGCCGTGCTACCCGGCGTGGTGAGCCATCGACTACAAGCAACGGGGGACTACGCAAGGCAAAGCAGCGATGAATTAGTACGCAAACTCATTGAAGCGGTAGCGATTCCATAACACTGTGTTCGCCACACCTCGACAAAAATTCCGTGCGTGGTTGTTCCGACCAAAAGTCGAAAGCGGAACAATCACACTCACCCAACGTCGCATTTTTATCATTCCCACCAAGCAAGGTTTTGGATTCGCCTTGGTGTTGATGCTGATGCTGCTCGGCGACATCAATTACAACCTTAGCCTCGGTTATGTACTGACCTTTTTACTGGCGATGATGGCGGTGTTGTCGATGCTGTATGCGTTTCGCAACTTGGCGCATCTGGAGATTCGCGCGGGTCGTGCCGATGCCGTGTTCAGTGGCGACACAGCAAAATTTGTTTTGCACTTTCATAATCCCAGCAAACTCTCGCGCTACCAGCTTTGCCTCGTGCAAAGTGGCGCATCGTTTTGGTCGTCACCATTGCCCTCGATTAGCTTTGATGCGCCTTTGCAGCACGATAGCGAAATTATTTTTCCGCTGTTCGCCACGCATCGCGGCTGGCTACAAACAGGTCGATTGAAACTCTATACCGAATTTCCGCTCGGCTTGTTTCACGCGTGGTCATACATTCACTTTGATTCACGTTGTTTGGTTTACCCCAAGCCGTTAAGCGACGCGCCTTTACCATTTGGCAATGCACCAGACGGTACAGGAAAACTCAGCGTGGCAGGTGATGACGATTTCGCCGGATTGCGTAAATACGCTGCCGGTGATGCCCTGCCACGTATTGCTTGGAAAGCATTTGCGGGTGGACGGGGTTTGCAGGTGAAACAATTTTCCACGCCCGTGGGTGAGGAATTGTGGCTGGATTTTTCTTATGCCTTTGATGACACAACGGAGGAAAAACTCGCGCGCATGACACGCTGGGTACTGGATGCAGAGGCACAAGGTTTTCGTTACGGGCTGCGCTTGCCGGATTCAGAATTGCCGTCTGGTCAGGGTGTGGCGCAGCGTGATGAGTGTTTGCTCAGGATTGCGTTGTTTAATTTTCCCGATTCATCCTTCGACAAGCTCAGGACGAACGGATCAAAAAATCGAGGCTCTCAAAAAACTGTTCGTGGTGAGCTTGTCGAACCATGAACATGAACAAACACCTAATTTATGGCTTGATTCTCAGCATCCTCATGGTCATCGCGCCACACGCTGAGCACCTACCGCTATGGGTGAGCAGCCTGTGCAGTACACTCCTGCTGTGGCGCGCGTATCTTACTTACAGCGGCAAACCGCTACCCAATCGCTGGTTGTTAATGCTGGTTACTTTTGCCAGCGTGGGCGCAATCCTTTTGAGTTTTAAGACGCTATTCGGGCGTGAGGTGGGAGTCACATTGGTGGTTTTACTTGCGGCACTCAAGCTGATGGAGCTGCGCAAATCACGTGATGCGATGGCACTAATTTACTTGGCCTGCTTCATCATCATCACCAACTTTTTTTACTCCCAAAGCATCCCCACCGCGCTGTATATGTTCACCACACTGACGGTGATTTTATCGAGTTGGATACAGTTGCAAGCGCAGCACATCGAGCTAAAACCAAGACTACGAATTGCTGCAACGTTGCTGTTACAAGCGATTCCGCTGATGACGATTTTGTTTGTACTCTTCCCGCGCATACAAGGGCCGTTATGGGGTTTGCCACAAGATGCCTATGCAAATAGCGGGTTAGATGACAAGATGTCGCCAGGCAGTTTCAGCCGTTTGAGCTTGTCGGAGGACGTTGCCTTTCGTGTCACCTACAAAAATAAACCGCCGCGTCGCGACCAGATGTATTGGCGCGGCCCGGTGTTATGGCAGTTTGACGGACGCACTTGGACGGGCAATAAAAACCCGCTGAACATCGCACCTCAATTTAGTAAACTCGATCAACCGATTGATTACAGTGTCACCTTAGAACCTCACAATAAAACTTGGCTGTTCGCGCTGGATGTGCCGAATAAAATTTCACTGCCTGCCACGCTCACCAACGATTTTCAGCTACTCAACAAAGAACCCGTTAATGCGCGTCTGCGCTATGAAGCAAGCTCCAACCTAAGCTATCACGCTAACTTGAACGAAGCTGAAAGCCAATTAAATCGCGCACTGCAATTGCCACTAGGACTTAATCCACGTGCCGTTGAGCTTGCCACTACATGGCGTGCCAGCAGCGCAAATGATGCCGAGGTGGTACGCACAGCTCTTTCCTATTTCAATCAAGAGGCATTTCAGTACACGCTCGAACCGCCGCTGCTCGGTGCAAACAGCGTCGATGAATTTCTGTTCACTTCCAAGCAGGGGTTTTGCGAACATTATGCTTCGACTTTCGTATTCTTGATGCGCGCCGCACACATCCCCGCACGCGTAGTGACTGGCTATCAAGGCGGTGAATTCAACGATGTGGGCAACTACTACATCCTGCGCCAATCGGATGCACATGCGTGGGCAGAAGTGTGGCTGGCCGGACAAGGTTGGGTGCGCGTTGACCCCACTGCCGCCATCGCGCCTGAACGCGTGCAACGCGGCTTATCCGCCGCATTGCCGAACAACGCCACCCTGCCCTTCATGGCACGTAATCCGCCGCAATGGATGCGCGACCTGCGCTTGAATTTCGACGCAATAGCTAACCAATGGAATCAGTGGGTGATCGGCTACAACAGCGAACGCCAATTCGCGTTTCTTACTCGCCTAGGTATGGAAGACGTGACATGGCAACAAATCACCATCAATATGGTAGCGGGATTAGGCATCTCCATCGGGCTGTTAACGTTGTATTTGCTACGCCCTTTGTTTGTTCGCCAGCCTGATAAAGTTCAAGCCGCTTGGCTCAAGCTGTGCCACAAATTAGCCAAGGCTGGATTACCCCGAAGTGCACACGAAGGCGCGCTAGATTACGCAAATCGCGTTGCGATTGTTCGCCCTGAATTTGGCCATAATATTCGTGACCTTGCCAAACGCTACAGTGCATTGCGCTATGGAAAAATTCAAAGCGACAGTGCGAAAAATGAATTTCTACAACGCGCTGCTGCTTTCAAAATCTGACAAGGTATAATCCGCGCCACTTAAATTGAACACCACCAACATGCTCATCACCCGCCGCTTAGAATTCGATGCAGGTCACCGCATCCCCAATCACAACAGCCAATGTAAGCACTTGCATGGACATCGCTACGCCATTGAAATCAGCTTGTCGGGTGACATCATCAGCACCGAAGGACAATCTGAACAAGGTATGGTGATGGACTTCAGCGACGTAAAACGCATCGCCAATACACATCTTGTTGAGTTATGGGACCACGCGTTTCTGGCTTATCGCGGCGACAAAGTGGTGTGTGATTTTTTAGCCAACCTACCGAATCACAAAACCGTTATTCTCGATGTTGTCCCCACCGCCGAGAATCTCGCGCAAATCGCCTTCGACATCCTTAATCCCGCGTATCAAGACACCTACGGCAACCACCTGCTCCTTGAGCAAGTGCGTCTCTACGAAACCCCCAATAACTGGGCGGATTGCGTGCGCTGCTAATTTTTAGCGGTTTTTTCTGGACAGCGCGCGCGCCTTAGTTCAAAATGCGCGCCCTTGAGAACTTGCAACATCCTCTCAGGTCATTAAAATTATCGGAGGGCTGGCAGAGCGGTTGAATGCACCAGTCTTGAAAACTGGCAAGGGCTTATACCCTTCGTGAGTTCGAATCTCACGCCCTCCGCCACCACTTTCCCAACATGTTTCCCCTCTGTTTTTTCACGCTTAAAGCATCTCTGATGCTTGACACTCTGTTTTGCAGAGTCTTATACTCTGCAAAACAGAGCTATGACTCAGGAGAGCAATATGCGCGAAGTATCACAACAACTGGATGCGATTCACACCATGCTGTCAGCGGGGCAGCGAAATCTGCGTATTGAGCGGCACACGCTGATTTTATGGGGCTTGGCGGGTGGTGTGATTAGCCTGATTAGCGACAATATCCTCACGCCTGAGCAATTTCCAGACAACACTCAACGTGCGCTAGCGTGGCTGCTTTTCTTGGGAATAACTTTTGGTAGCGTCGCCATTTTGGATTGGCAATTGACACGCCGTGCCAAACAAATTCGTGATGAATCGTGGTCGTTCATTCATCGGCAAGTCCTCAAAGTATTCTGGTTGCTCACCACGGCGGGCATTTTGTTTACCTTCGCCACCTTCTTTTTCGGTGGTGATTACATGATTTTTGGCGCATGGATTATTTTGCTGGGCTTGGGGCTGTACATACACGGGCTGTTCTCCGAAGAAATGCTGGAGTGGGCAGGTGCGTTGATGATGTTGATCGGCATGACCAGCCTCGCCACGCAATTACCTAACCCAACCACCCAATGGATCGCGGCTTCCACCTTCGGCATCGGCCTGCCTTTGCTTGGCATGATGTTGGATCAGGGGCGCGCACTTCCCGCATGGAAACGCCTGTCGCAGTCCACGCTGTGGGTCATTGCGGTATTGGCATTGCCGCTGCTCGCACACCGATACCCCGCAAAAAATACACCGCCTGATGCGCCAACTATTTCGCTCGCGTCTTATCGCCAACTCGGCGACGTGACGGGTTTGCATGTTGTATCAATTCCGGCAGGCACGGAGATACCCGTTCAATTTGAAATGTCTGGCAATGTGTTCGATCACACCAGCAGTCCAACTTTGTCCCTAAAAACCGCCACTCCCGTTGAGCTTGTCCTGCGTGACGGCAAGCTCACAGGCGATACGCGCCCCTCCGGTGAATCATGGTTGCCCAAAGAATCGTTGATCGTACACATACCGTGGATCAAAGCGGAACTCACGCCTGAACTCGGCGCGGTGGTTCGCAGCAGTTTGTTGGTCGATTTCAAAAACAAAACATCGCCATAATTTTTAACAACTCAAGGAGAATCACCATGAAACTCACCACACCTGCCGCACTCACCTTGATTGCGATTTCACTTGTTGGTTGTAGCGGCATGATGCCGCCCAAAGCGAAAGATATGGCGCAGATTCCCGTCATTCGATTCGGCGATGATGCCCCCACAAACAAGGAATTTGTCCTGCTCTATCCGGCAGGCATGTCCTTACCTGTCAGCGCATCGGTAAGCGGAACGCTGCTTGCGCAAAGCGATAGCACAACGCTACACGTCGCTACCAAGCAAGATGTTTATGCCTACAAACAGTGGGTGAGCTTTGATGGAAAAACCTGGCAACGCAGCGACAAAGTGATTGCTGGAAAATACGAGATATATGTACCAGGAATGCCCGACGGCAAAACTCCGGGCAGATTGAGTGCGGAATTTAATTTGAAATGAATTACTACCGTCATTGCGAGCGTAGAGTGGCAATCCAGCTAAACAAAAAAGCACTCCGCAGCGCGGAGACAAAATAAAAAGCCATACTGAAAAATGCACTGGATTGCCACTCTACGCTCGCAATGACGGATTTTTAGATACATAAGGAAGCTTACATGACTGAATTAGATGTATTACTGCATCAACCGCTGCGCACTCAGCTAGTAGCATTTTTGGCTGGCGCAGACGAAGTGACTTTTTCCGATCTCAAACGACTGTTGGATATTTCGGATGGCAATCTCGATTCGCATCTGAAAAAATTGATCGCAGCCGATTACGTTGCCACCCGCAAAGAAACAGGCAGTGGTCGCCCGCAATCCTTTTACGCGTTGACTCCAACGGGGCTAGACGCGCTGCGCGGCTACGTGAAAGCGTTGCAAGCATTGTTGCCTATGGGTAAGCCGCAATCGAATAGCAAACGATCTGCGCTACTGCGCACAACCTAGCAAAGTTTTGTATGCCTCACAGCCGCAGCAACATTAGAAATACTTTGACCATGCCACCGCTCGCGTGGGCAATAGCGTTCTCTTGTTTGTTACACACAACCTTGTTGTTACTGGTTAAATGGCCTGCTGCGTTTACACCGCCGAATCCTCAACAGCGTTTAACTGTCAGTTTAGCCCCTAGGCATTCAATACCTCCTAAAGTGACACAGGCATTATCTAAACAAGTCGAAAATAAAGTTCTGCATAAGGATAAACACCTTGCTGAGACTATTTTATCGTCAGAAATATTAATAAGAAATACGGTAGCTATGCCTCAAGCGAACCGATCACTTGATATGGGTCAACTGCTCAGTCAAGCCCGCGACTACGCAAAATTATTTCAGAACGCCACACCTGAGCTAGAAGTATTTGGTGACTATTACGGCACATACAACGGCAGCGACAACGGCACATTTTATGTTCATTTAGATCAGTCTTTACATGCCACCGGATCAGGACAGTCGAATCAGCATGGTGACAACTTTGTCATTGCAGGCAGTGCATCCAACGATGGAATAATACAAATGACTGGAACAGGAATAGCTGGAGAAGCCAAATTCACAGGTCGCATCAATCTTCAAACCCGACAAGTTTCCGGAGAATGGCAATTGACAGGTCTCGGCAGAGGGCTATTTTTCGGTAAGCATGAATAATCAACGAACTCACTTTAGAATCTCACCCAACTAAATTTCAAAAAATCAACGCCATGAAAAAATCCTTATCGACTTTAGCTTCGTCATTTTTTATTTGGGGTATTTGTCTGTACTCAACCCTTTACGCGCAGGACTTCACTATCAACGGTTTAGTGTTTGAAAAAGGCACGAAGACCCCGCTACAAGGCGTAGTGATCGCGGTGCAAGATAATGGAACGCTCTCCGCACTTTCGGACGAAAGCGGAAAATTCATTTTATCTTTACCCAAGGCTGGCAGTTACATTTTGACGGCGACATCGGCAACAAATGACACCGCCTCGCTTGAGGTGCATGTTGCCGATGACACACCACCACCCTCCCCCGCGTTTTATCTATTGCCCACCACCGTGTTAGCTGAAGTGTTAATACGCGGCGAACGCAGCCCGAACAAGGTGAGCAAAAGCGTCATGAGCGGTCGTGAGTTACGGCAAGTGGCGGGTTCCAGCGGTGATCCGCTGAATGCCTTGCAAAGTTTACCCGGTGTGGCTTCCGATGGCAGCAGCTCCGCGCCCGCCGTGCGCGGCACAGGGCCTGACGACAATTTTTTTTATGTGGATGGGTTGCCTTCTGGAAAAATTTTTCATTTGGGCGCAATCAGTGTTTTCAACGCGGACTTGATTAGCGACTTCAATTTACACGCTGCGGCATTCAGCCCGCATTATGCCAACGTGACAGGCGCAGTCATTGATGTTGCCTTGCGCAATCCTCGCACCGACCGTTTCGGCGCGAAGCTGAATGCGAATTGGCTGGGTGCAGATTTTATCGTCGAAGGTCCGATCAAGCCGAACCAATCTTTCTACTTCGCGGCACGGCGCAGCTATTTGGATTTGTTGATTAGCCCAAGAACCAAGGACGGCGTGACATTGCAAATTCCCAACTACCGCGACTATCAAGGCAAATACTTGTGGCAGATGAACGATAACCATCGCCTTTCTTTTCATTTGCAAGGCGCGGCGGATAACCTCAAACTCAAGATCGACGGTAGTTCTGAAGCCGGGCAACAGCAGCCCATCCTGATCGGCAACATCACTTTTTCAGACGGCTACGCCATGCAGGCGGCGGTGTTGGACAGTGTGTTGTCCAACGGCAAAGCATTCAACAAACTGGCACTGCAACATATCGGCAATCACTTCACGAATAGCGTTGGCACGGCGGGTAACATTTACCTTGAGCAAAATTTGACCATGCTGCGCGAGCAAATTAACCTGCCGTTCAGCGACGATCACGAACTTTCACTGGCGACCAATTTGAGTCACCAGATCACCAACATTGAAGCAGACACAATCAATGCCACTTGCACGCAGTTCAATCCGGACTGCGACATCAGCACTGCCCCACGCCTGCAATTAACCGATCAAATCATCGCCAATGGTTGGGATATTTCCGCGCAAGACCGTAAAAAACTTACGCCACAGTTCACCTTGGTCACGGGCTTGCGTCACAGTGGCGAAGATTATTTGCATCGCAAATATACCGAGCCACGCATCGGCTTGGAATGGCAACGCACCGAGAACACCCTGCTCACCGCAGGCTGGGGGCTGCATAATCAATTGCCGACAGGGCAGGAGATCGCAAAAAATTTCGGCAATCCACAGCTCGACCATTTGCGCGCACAACACAGCGTGGTGGGCATCGCGCAAAAACTACCCGACAACTGGTCATGGAAAGCGGAAACCTACTACAAAAAATTGACCAACATCATCATCAACGACCCCATCGTCAACTACACCAACCAAGCCAGTGGCAAGGCTTACGGCGCGGAATTGCTCATCAAAAAAGCGGCGACTGAAAAACTGTCCGGCTGGCTGTCTGTGTCACTCTCAAAATCACAACGGCGCAATGACATTACGGGTGAATCATTCCGCTTTGAATACGACCAACCCGTCAACGCCACCTTGGTCACCACCTACCAATCAGACTTGGCGGGAATCTTATTCAGCGCAAAATGGAACTACCACTCCGGCGCGCCCTACACGCCCATCTACGGCACGAACGGCACATTCCCCGATGGTCGCCCCAAGCCCGTTTACGGTGCTGTTAACTCAGGCACACTACCCGCCTACCATCGCCTAGACTTGCGGCTGGATCGCAAATTTGTGTACAAAACGTGGAAGCTCAATACCTACTTTGAACTCAACAACGCCTACCAGCGGCAGAATGTGGTGGATTACAGCTACGACCCCAGCTACACCAAAAGGACGGATGTCTCGCCGTTTGTGATCCCGTTTAATTTTGGCGTGCAGGCAGAGTTTTGACCTTGGAACAATGCTTGGAGGTACTCAAATGTCCACTATGACAATCCGACTCCCCGATGACAGTTCATGTAATGCAACACCGCCTGCTTTGTTGGCTTGTCGCCATGGCTTGACGATTCTGCAAGCCGCTGAGTGTTTTATCTGCGTTGTTTACATGCATCGCGGGGCCAAAGAAGTTGATGTTCGTACCGCTTAAGCTGCCTGCTGCATTTTTTTGGTTCGCCAGCGAGTCCATGGCATTGCCTATCGTGAGTGAGCCTCGGCTGTGGGCGTTGAGTTGCAGACCGCTCTACGGTTTGCAAAGTTCAGCCGTTGGGAATTTAGTACAGTAAACCCCGTTGAG
>JBEBKA010000008.1:0-55567 GCA_040079595.1 Gallionella sp. | reverse complement strand
CGGGGGGGTGGGTGTTCACCGAAGAGGCCAAAGAACGCATCATCGGCTATGCGGACGGTGATGCGCGCCGCCTGTTAAATGTGCTGGAGCAACTTTACACCGCTGCGCAAACGGCAGGTGTGAGTAACATCGACAGTACCTTTTTGGATAATACCCTCGCGCAGAATTTGCGCCGTTTTGATAAAGGTGGCGAAGCCTTCTACGATCAAATTTCCGCGTTGCATAAATCGGTGCGCGGCTCGAATCCCGATGCGGCTTTGTATTGGCTGGTGCGTATGCTGGACGGCGGCGCGGACGCGCGCTATCTGGCGCGGCGTATTGTACGGATGGCGTGGGAGGATATAGGTCTTGCCGATCCGCGAGCCTTACAAATCACCAATGATGCGGCGCAAACCTATGAGCGGTTGGGTTCACCCGAAGGCGAGCTGGCGTTGGCCCAAGCAGTGTTGTATCTGGCCTGCGCGCCCAAATCGAATGCGGGCTATGTCGCGTATAATGCCGCCCGCGCTTGGGTGGCGAAAGACGGCTCGCGCGACGTGCCGCTGCATTTGCGCAACGCGCCGACCAAGCTGATGAAGCAGCTCGATTACGGCAAGGATTACCGCTACGCGCACGATGAAGCAGGCGGCTATGCGGCAGGTGAAAATTATTTTCCTGATGGCATGGCAGAGGTGAATTTTTATCAGCCCACTGATCGCGGATTGGAAGCAAAGATTTCAGAAAAGCTAGCGCATTTGCGCGAGTTGGATAAGCAGACAAAAAACAAAAAGTAGGTCGGATGAGCGTAGCGTTATCCGACAAATATTTCGCAATAACGTCGGATAACGCTACGCTCATCCGACCTACATTTAGGTGGTAAAGATGTTAGACATACAAACATTACGAAATGATTTGGCAAGTGTGGCAGCTCGATTGGCGACACGCGGATTTGTGTTGGACTCTACGAAGTTCGAGCAACTGGAAGGCGAGCGCAAAGTTATCCAAACTCGCACGCAGGAGCTGCAGGCATCAAGAAATCGTATTTCAAAAATGATTGGTCAGCTTCGTGGTGCTGGTCACGGTGCTGACGATGAAGAGATTGGCGATTTGATGCGTGAAATGCAGAGTCTTCCAGACCAGTTGAAAGAAGCGGAGGGGCAGCTTGGCGAAATTCAAAACGGATTACAGCAGCTATTGGAAGTATTGCCGAACACCCCACACGAGAGCGTGCCAGTCGGAAAATCTGAAGCCGATAATGTGGAAGTGCGCAAAGTTGGTAATAAACCCAGCTTTGATTTTGAGGTGAAAGATCACGTCAGTATTGGCGAAGGGCTGGGCGGATTGGATTTTGAAACCGCTGCCAAAATTTCCGGTGCGCGCTTCTCTTTGTTGAAAGGCGGCTTGGCGCGTCTGCATCGCGCCTTGGCGCAATTTATGTTGGATACGCATACCGATCAGCACGGCTACACCGAAACTTACGTGCCGTATTTGGTGAATGCCGCTTCGATGCGCGGCACGGGACAGTTGCCGAAGTTTAAGGAAGATTTATTCCAAGTGCTTTCAGGTGATATGCCTCGTGACGAGATTCATTTTACGACGGATGATTCAAGTATTAAGTTCGAGCAGGCTGCTTTCTACTTAATCCCCACCGCCGAAGTCCCCGTAACTAATATGGTGCGCGACGAGATCGTGCCGCTGGAAAAGCTGCCTATGAAGTTTGTGGCGCATACGCCGTGCTTCCGTTCCGAGGCGGGCTCTGCGGGGCGCGATACGCGCGGCATGATACGCCAGCATCAGTTCGACAAAGTGGAGCTGGTGCAGATGGTGCATCCCGATGAATCTTATGCGGCATTGGAGCAATTGCTAGGACATGCCGAAACCATTCTGCAAAAGCTCGGACTGCATTACCGCGTTGTGAAATTGTGTACCGGTGATATAGGTTTTTCTGCGGCAATGACTTATGACATTGAAGTGTGGTTGCCCGCGCAAAACACTTACCGCGAGATTTCTTCCTGCTCTAGTTTTGAAGCCTTTCAAGCACGGCGTATGCAAGCGCGCTTCCGCAATGCGCAAGGCAAAACCGAATTGCTGCATACCTTGAATGGTTCGGGCCTTGCAGTAGGGCGTACCTTGGTGGCAGTGTTGGAGAATTACCAGCAGGTGGATGGAAGCGTGGTGATTCCTGAAGTGCTTCGTCCCTATATGGGCGGGCTGGAAATTATTTTGGCAAGCTGAGGGTTCAGCGACAGCTAACATAACCTCGCGATAGGAATTAAATACATGAACGACACCTTAGTCATTGCAGGAAAAAATTACTCATCCCGACTGTTAGTGGGGACGGGAAAATATAAAGACTTCGCCGAAACACGTGCCGCATTGGATGCCAGCGGTGCGGAGATTGTTACCGTGGCGATACGTCGCACCAATCTGGGTCAAAACGCCAACGAGCCGAATCTACTCGATGCCGTGCCGATGTCGAAATTCACTTACCTGCCCAACACGGCGGGCTGCTACACCGCCGACGACGCGGTGCGCACCTTGCGTTTAGCGCGCGAATTATTGGATGGTCACTCGCTGGTCAAACTGGAAGTATTGGGCGATCCGCAATCGTTGTATCCCAACGTCATCGAAACCATCGCTGCCGCGAAAACGCTGGTCGCAGAAGGCTTTCAGGTAATGGTCTATACCTCGGACGACCCTATCATCGCCAAGCAATTGGAAGACATCGGCTGTGTCGCCATCATGCCGCTCGCCTCGCTGATTGGTTCGGGCATGGGCATTTTGAATCCGTGGAATCTGCAACTCATCATGGATAGAGTCAGCGTCCCCGTCATTGTTGACGCGGGTGTCGGCACGGCTTCGGATGCGGCGATTGCGATGGAGCTGGGCTGCGCAGGCGTGTTGATGAACACCGCGATTGCCGGTGCGCAACAGCCGGTGTTGATGGCATCGGCGATGAAGAAAGCCGTGGAAGCAGGACGTGAAGCCTTCCTTGCGGGACGTATGCCGAAAAAACTTTATAGCGCGAGTCCGAGTTCACCGATGGCGGGAATTATTGCTTCGACACGCAGTTAATAAAACCAATGCCGTATTCACTCTCCGTTTTTACCCCCACCCTAACCCTCCCCCTTAAAAGGGGAGGGAATAAATTTCCTTCCCCCTACTAGGGGGAAGGCTAGGATGGGGGTAGTACGACATACAATCCATCCAGCCCAAACACCATGACCAACCCCACTGAACACCCCTCCCGCCACATCCGCAGCTTCGTGCGTCGTCAAGGCCGCGTGTCGCCAGCACAACTGCGCGCGTGTGAAAACCTGTTGCCGCAATTCGGCATCCAATATGCCGCGCAGCCACTCGACCTCGATACCGCTTTCGGACGCAACGCGCCGAAAATTTTGGAGATCGGTTTCGGCATGGGCGACAGCACCGCGACCATCGCCCTCGCGCATCCCGAAAATGATTACCTGTGTCTGGAAGTTCACACCCCCGGCGTGGGCAATTTACTCAAGTTGATTGAAGCGCAGCACATCACCAACATCCGCATCATTCAACACGATGCCGTGGAAGTGTTGCGCGACATGATTGCCGATGCCTCGCTGGATGGCGTGCATATCTTCTTCCCCGACCCGTGGCACAAGGCACGACACAACAAACGCCGCCTGATTCAAGCCCCCTTCATCGCCGCGCTCGTGCAGAAAATAAAACCGGACGGGTATATTCACGTTGCCACGGATTGGCAGGATTATGCCGAGCAAGTGCTGCGGGTATTGAGCGAAGAAGCGTTATTGAAAAACACCGTGGTCGATTATGCACCGCGTCCGGATTATCGTCCGCTCACCAAGTTTGAAAAGCGCGGAATCAACCTAGGACATGGCGTTTGGGATTTGGTGTTTCGGCGGGTTTAGCTTTTGTAGGGTGGGCAATTTGCCCACCGTTATTTTATTGTCCGCGCTTGCCCTCAGGTGGTTTGGCTGGGGGTGGGCAATAAAGACCTGCCCACCCTACGCTCGCTCAATCAATTAGCCAACGACCATTCGCCCGAATAAAGCAGGCTTCCCATTTCAGTTGTGGCGAAGTCTTCAGTCATCCGATATAGGTAACCAGATACTACTGGCACAAAGCCAATAGTAGAATAGCTCCAACCTGCTATGTATGGGCTTAATCGATAAAACAGTCTCTGATTACTCTTAATATCTACTTTGAATTCAACTGTTGGAACATTCCAATTTCCATTCTTCTCTACAAAGACAGTGTGCTGTCCAGGTGAAAGGTTGTAAACCGTATAACTTCCGTACCGTATTGATAATGCTTTCTCACCATCAATTTTAAGAGTTGGTATCGCTAAAGCCATAGCAGAAGTTGGCGGTCTGTATATGTAAATTTGACCAGCACCTTCTTTAAAAGGGTTGAGTCCCGCATATGGCGTTCCTTTGGGACCGCCAAAACTCGCACATCCGCTTGTTAAAAACAACAAAGGTAAAATAAGATAGCGTGTGAATTTATATGATAGGTTGAAATAGTTTTGCATATTGTTAATTCTTATCCGATTAGAAAATACATATAAGAAATATTCCGCAAGGCACTTCAAACATTATCAAACTCCATATTCGGCGCACGACTCAGCAAGTCAACAATCACTTCCGTAGCGGGAATATGTTCATACAGCACGCGATACACTGCCTCGCAAATCGGCATTGCCACACCCAGCCGTTGTGCGAGTTGATGCACTTCGCGCACGGTGTAAACGCCTTCGGCAACGTGACCGAGTTGTTGCAGGATTGCTGGCAAGTTTTGCTTCTTCGCCAGCAGTAATCCCACTTGGCGGTTGCGCGATAAATCACCCGTACAGGTCAAAATCAAATCGCCCACACCGGATAATCCGCCCAAGGTTTCGGGTCGTCCACCGAGCTTCAATCCCAGCCGCGAGATTTCTGCCAACCCGCGTGTGAGCAAGGCAGCACGGGCGTTGTAGCCCAGCCCCATGCCGTCGCAAATGCCCGAAGCAATCGCCAGCACGTTCTTCACCGCACCGCCGACTTCCACACCGATGACATCGTTGCTTGCGTAAATACGTAGCCGTGAATGGTGCAAGGCTTGTGCGGTGTTGCGAGAAAATTCTTCATCGTTAGTGGCCAGCGTCAATGCGGTGGGCAAACCACGCGCCACTTCTTGCGCAAAGCTGGGGCCGGACAATACGCCGTATGGAATGCCTGCTGGCAATACCTCGGCAACCACTTGATGCGGCAATTTTGCGGTCTCGGCTTCAAAGCCTTTGCATAGCCAAACTACGCCGCAACGATGTGGCGCGCTGGCGATTTGTTGCAGGACGGAACGTAAACCAGCGGTTGGGACGGCAATAATTAGCAACTCTGCCGTCACTAATGCAGCGGGAAATTCCGCGCTGAGTTCAAGATTGTCGGGGAAGGCAATATCGGGAAGATAATGCTGATTACAACGCGCACTGCGCATCGCTGCAACTTGCGCCGCGTCACGCGCACATAAGGTCACACGATGATGGGCAGAAAGGCTGATGGCGAGCGCGGTTCCCCATGCGCCAGCACCGATGATGGTGATATTCATGTTTGCTTAATCCTTAACCGCCCCACACTTCGCTGCTGCGCACATAGCCCACTTCACCATCCAGATGCTTGACCTTGAGCCAGCCCGCACCGGTTGATTCAAGTAACTCCAGCGCAATCTGCTGACGAACTTGGAACACCCGCTTCGCGCCATCTACAGGCTGATCCAGCACATCAACAATAGGCAGCAGCGCGAACACATAGCGCGTGCTGCTCAATGCTTTTTTTTCTACCCAATACAAGCCGCCGGATTTATCGCGCACTTTGACCCAGCTATCCAGCACCACCACTTGCTCAAGCGGCATGTAGCGATTCACTACAAAAAGTTTTTTTGCTTTGACAGAGGGTGCGTCGTACAAAACCGCGCTGGCTTCTTTCACCGACACATATTCTGTGGCTCGCGCCGCACTGGTACTGATTAGCAGCACCAGTGCGGCGCATAGCCAAAGAATATGTCGCATCTTTTAGTGAGTGGTAGCGGGTACGGCTTGTTGAGCCTTGTTTCTTTGATAGCTCGCCAGGAAGTTCACAGGATTGAGCAATAACGGTGGGAAGCCGCCGCGTACCGTCATGTCACAAACCGACTCACGCAAGTACGGAAAAATAATTTCGGGGCAGGTTACTGCCAATAACGGCTCAATTTCTTCTTGGGGAATGCCATGTGCCTGAAAAATACCCGCGTACTTAACTTCGATAAGATAAGCGATTTTTTCGCCATATTTACAGGTGACCGTTGACATCACCGTCACCTCGAACATGCCTTCTGCAACTGAATTCGCCAGCGTGTTCAACTGCACATCAAACTGTGACGGCTCGCGCTCCAAAAAGATGGCGGGTGCATGAGGTATCTCCATAGAAATATCCTTGATGTAAAGTTTGTCGATGTTGAACGCGGGTAATTTTGCTTCTTGAGTTGCTTCAGTCATGTTGCTTTCCTTTGTGGTTATTTTGCTAAAAGTTCATCCAATTTGCCTGCGTGATTCAGTGAAGCCAAATCGTCATAGCCGCCGACATGCAGCTCATCAATATAAATTTGCGGTACGGTGCGCCGCCCCGTTTTTTCCATCATTACCATGCGCAATTCGGGTTGCAAATCAACGCGTATTTCCTCGATTTCCGTCACACCTTTATTGCGCAACAGCTGCTTGGCACGAATGCAGTAGGGGCAAACTTCAGTGGTGTACATCACGATTTTAGGCATGATTTAAGGGCTATTTTTCGAGGGGTAATTTGGCTTTTTCCCACGCCATTACACCGCCCGCCAGATTATACGCCTGCTCAAATCCCTGCTTGCCCAAAGCTGCGCACGCCGAACTTGAGCGGTTGCCACTGCGGCAGATCACCACCAGCGGCTGGCTTTTGAATTTTTCCAGCTCGCCAATACGTGTGTTCAGCTTGCCTAGTGGGATGTGTATGGCGTTCAGCACATGACCACTTTTATATTCGCTGTCTTCACGCACATCCAGCACGCGGGCATTTTTGTGATTGATGAGTTGCAACGCTGCAACACAATCGACTTCCTTGATGCCACGTACACGGTTGCCGAAGAACGACCACAGCAACATTGCACCACTCATCAACGCGACGGATAGCGGCATAAAATTATTGGTTAGAAATTGCACTGACTGACTCCTGTTCTTTTTGGAGGGCGAATTCTAACAGAGCGGAAAAATGTGCGGGGTCTTTCGCCGCGAGGGTGGTCAAGTTTTTTTGCTGCACGGACAAATCGCTAGGGTAAGACCACGTGGCTTGATTCCAGATGGTTTTGGCCTGCTCGATTTGCCCGTCTTGCGCCAACAACAAGGCTTGGCGGTACACTACTAAGCCTATCGGCACAAATCGCATCACCCGCGTGTTTAAGGCTAATTTTTCTTGGAGGTATTGCGTATCAATTGCCATACGCTGACTCATAAATAGCTCGGCATACGGCGACAATAAAGGCACACGATGCAAGCCCGTCAACGTATCAGTTGCGGAACTTGTCGAGCCAACATCGGAGGCGGGATTTACCGCCAACATACGCTCCATACCCTGGTAGCCCATCCGCAATTGAAACAATACGATTAGGCTCAACAGCAACATCGCTGCCATGGACATGCGCCCAATAAAACGCAGCTTCAAGTGAAAGCGGGTTTCGTCAAACATGCCCAGTAAAATTGCGGCAACCGCCAAAAAATAGTTGTACCACAGTGGATATTCCAGCAGGCTATGAATGCCCAGCACACCTAAAATCGCATAGCCCCACCAATGCGCGGCACTCAACGTGATATGCCAAGCTGCCCTCAACCACATACCCAGCGCGGCAAAAAATATCAGCAACCCGATTAAGCCAGTTTCCGCCGCCAATTGCATCATCACGTTATGGGCGTTGTTGTATAAGCCGACGATATTATGGGGTTGCAACTGCGGCACTAATTGGAAATGCTGCCAGGCGAATTGTCCGAAGCCCACACCCATCAAGGGAGCGCGCATAAAAATCAATGCGGCTTCATGCCACAAATACAAACGAATGTTGTTGTCATCTTGCTGCGCGAGTATGCGCCCCACGGTGTTGACGTTGCCTGTTTCAGCCGTCATCACTTGCAATTGCGCCAAAAGGTGCATTAGCCCAAAACCCAAAATTAACATCACCGTATAGCGCAACAAAGGTTTCAACGCTACATCGCGCCGCCCGCATATCCACGCCATTGCCGTCATCCAGAACAAATATAGCCAAGAGCTGCGCGAGCCGCTCATGGTCATCACGAACAGTAGAGGTAAGGCAAGCAAGATGGTGTAGCCTAGATTGAATTTTTTCTGCTGGAATAACAGCCCCAGCGAAATCAATCCCAACGCGATGTAATTGGCAAAATGATTGGGTTGGGCAAGATTGCCATACACCACGCCGGAGAGTTTGGCGATCACCACATAATCCAATATCGATTGCCAGCGATAGTGCTGCACGATGCCGATACCAGCGTTCAGCTCTGCCCCTAGCAACAACGCCAGAGCCAAGCCCATCGCTAGCTTGGGCAGACCCATACAATCACGCAAGCGCGCCCCCAACAATATCAACAGCGCGGCAAATAAAAAATACATCACATAAAGCAGGGCTTGATCGAAGTAGGCTATCTTCCCCAGTAGCCATTGCACCATCGTCAGCACCAATAAAGCTATGGGCAATAGCGCAATGCGCGGCACGACAGGTGTGCGCCAATAATCGGATGCCAGCAGCAATACCATCGCCAGTACACCAAAAAATGCACTCCACCATTCCTGGTAAAAAGTCGTAATCGGGTAAGCGTGATTAAAATCCAAAAAAGGAAAAACCCACATCAGCCCGACGAGGGTTAAACTGATGTGGGTTAAGCGTATTGAGGTGAATAAGTTTTTTAGCACGAACCTTTCTTGATACCAAATTTTACAAGAATGTTACTTAGTAAACACCAATTGCTGAGACCACTTTGAAATAGGTTCACTCCGACAAATGCGGTGAACCACAAAAACTTATTGCTCAGAAAAAATGGGCTGGCTTCTACACCCAGCAACAATGAAATCAAAATAAATGTACCTGCAACGGTACGAACGATGCGCTCTGCGTTCACGGTGATGCTCCTTAAGAAATTGAATAGATTTTACTGGATTTTTTTGTACAAGGTGGCGTAATACAACACTGGAATGATAACTAGGGTCAACACGGTGGAGACCAGAATGCCAAAGATCAGTGACAGTGCCAAACCGTTAAAAATCGGGTCGTCAAGAATGAATAGTGCGCCCAGCATCGCTGCCAACCCTGTCAATATAATCGGCTTGGCTCGTGCGCTCGCGGCGTTAATCACCGCCTGTTGCAAAGCCACCCCTTCGCGGATTTGCAAATTGATGAAGTCCACCAGCAAGATAGAGTTGCGCACAATGATGCCTGCCAATGCAATCATGCCGATCATTGAGGTGGCGGTGAATTGCGAACCGAACAGCGCATGACCTGGCATCACACCGATGATGGTAAGTGGAATCGGAGCCATGATGATGAGCGGCACAAGGTACGATTTGAACTGCGCGACCACCAGCAAGTAAATCAAAATCAATCCCACGCCGTAAGCAATGCCCATATCGCGGAAGGTTTCAAACGTGACTTGCCATTCGCCATCCCACTTCAGCGCGTAGCCGGCATAGGGGTCGCTAGGCTGATTGAAGTAATAACTCTCCAGCTTGCCGCCTTGCTCCAAAGGGACACCACTCAATTTGCTATTGATGTCGAACATACCGTACAGCGGGCTATCCAGCTTGCCCGCCATATCGCCGACCACGTACACCACAGGTAGTAAATCTTTATGGTAGATCGGGTAATCGCGTTGCGTTGGAGTGGCTTGCACCACCTCGGAAAGCGGAACGAGTACGCCATCTTTAGCACGCACTTTTAGCTTTAACACGGCATCGATGTTGTTGCGCTGCTCGGCGGGTAACCCGATGCGCAATGGCGGCGCGTACTTGGCTGTCTCATCATGCAGGGAGGTGACATTTTGCCCGCTCAGTGCCACGCTAATCACATCCACAATGTCGTGCGGCGCAACGCCCAGCAACGCTGCTTTACTTTGCAATACCTGCAACACCAGCTTGGGTGCAGCTTCCGTCACGCTGTCATCAATGCCTACGATGTCGACTGTTTTAGTAAATTGTTCACGCACCTTACCTGCCACTTTGCGCGCACCTTCGTAATCTGGCCCGTAAATTTCCGCGACGATGGGCGACATCACGGGTGGACCAGGAGGTACTTCGACGATTTTTATTTTCGCATTCCGTTGCTGGGCAATTTTTTGCATGGGCTCTAACACGGACGAGGCGATCTCATGGCTGCTGCGATTGCGATGGTGTTTGTCGCGCAAATTCACTTGCACATCACCCTGCTCGGCACTGCCACGCAAATAGTATTGGCGCACTAAGCCGTTAAAGTTGATGGGCGATGCCGATCCTGCATAAACCTCGTAATCCGTGACTTCAGGCACGGTTGCCAGATAAGCCCCGATGTCTTGCAACACTGCGTTGGTTTGCTCCACAGGCGTGCCGCTCGGCATATCAACGACGATTTGGAATTCCGATTTGTTATCGAAAGGCAGCATTTTCAGAACAACTAACTTCACCACGCCTAATGACACCGCAAGCAACAACCCTCCAACAATTGCCAGCCATAATTTGCGTCGTGCTGATTTTCCTTGCTCGCCATTCAAAAACGGAGTTAACCGTGCGTGGAAAAAACGGCTAAGTGCCGAACCGCTTTCATCGTGCGCCTGTACCTGTTGCGCGCTGGCGAATTTCAGCACCAACCACGGCGTGATAATGAAAGCCACCGCCAGCGATATGAGCATCCCCATGCTGGCGTTGATGGGAATCGGACTCATGTAAGGCCCCATCAAGCCGCTGACAAATGCCATCGGCAATAGGGCGGCAATCACGGTAAAGGTCGCCAATATGGTCGGACTACCCACCTCATCAACGGCCTCTGGAATGATTTCCGACAGAGACAGATTGGGTGCTAAAACGCGCCTGCGATGGATGTTCTCTACCACGACGATCGCATCATCAACCAATATCCCGATGGAAAAAATCAGTGCGAATAGCGACACGCGATTGATGGTAAATCCCCACGCCCAGGACGCAAACAGTGTGGCTGCTAAGGTCAACAGTACGGCAATGCCCACTACCAAGGCTTCTCGTCGCCCCATGGTCAGCCAGACCAGTAACACCACCGCAGCCGTCGCAAACAACAGCTTTTTGATGAGCTTCATCGCCTTGTCGTTGGCGGTTTCGCCGTAGTTGCGCGTAATGCTCACTTGCACATCGGCGGGGATGACACTGCCCTTGAGTTCGTCCACACGCGCCAATAATTGATTGGCGACATCTACCGCGTTTGCGCCTGGCTTCTTACTAATCGCCACCGTCACCGCAGTAAATTCACCTTTCGCGCTGATACCTTTATCCGCAGCGGCAGTACCTGTCCCTATCCACACGTAGCTGGTGGGTTGATCCGCGCCATCCTGCACGTCGGCAATATCACGCACGAAAATTGGCTTGCCCTCAAACACGCCGATAACCAACTGTCTCACTTCATTTGCATTGCTCAAAAAACTGCCCGTTTGCACCAGCACTTCACGATTATTTTGCGTCAGGTTTCCCGAATTTTCCGAGACATTGGCAGAGCGTAATGCAGCGCGCACGTCGTGAATGGACAGCTGATACGCATTCATACTTTCGGGGTTGAGCAACACACGCACCATGCGTTGGGTTGCGCCGATGGTGGAAACTTCCCGCGTTCCTGCCACACGCTTCAACTCGTTCTCAAGCGTATGCGCCACTTGGGTTAATTCAAGACCGCCCCCTGCGGCTTGCTCGCGCCACAAGGTCAGCCCTACGATAGGCACATCGTCGATACCTTTCGCTTTGATGATGGGTGGTGCAACGCCCAAGGTTGAAGGTAGCCAATCCGCATGCGAATGCACCACGTCATACAACTTCACCAATGACGGCACATGCTCTTGCCCCACTTGAAACTGTACGGTAATTACTGCCATGCCTGGCTGAGATACCGAGTAAACATGATCGACTCCCGCGATTTGCGACAATACCTGTTCGGCAGGCGTGGCAACGGTTTGAGCCACATCTTTTGCCGACGCGCCTGGGTAGGCAATCATCACATTCGCCATCGTGACATTGATCTGCGGCTCTTCTTCACGTGGTGTGACCAATACGGCAAACACGCCCAATAGCACGGCAACCAATGCTAGTAGCGGGGTCATTTGAGAATGAAGAAAATACTTGGCGATGCGACCTGAAATACCCATATTGATTTCCGAGATGTCGTGCTGAATTATGACTGGCACGAATCCCTCAATGCCCCGCCCAAAATAAATCTAGTCTGGTGATACTGCTGATAACTTAATTAACTTCACTGGTTACAAATTCGATTTTTGCACCGTCGTGAATAAGCTCCTTGACCGCACAGTGGCTGATTTCAGTCAAAATACGCTGCCGCTGCTCCTGTGTGACCCGATCAGGAAAGCGAACCTCCGTATGAAAGCGTGCGGGTACTAATGGATTACCATTCCGCACCACGGGCTTGCAATCTATCCAGATCCCCTCTGCGCTGATACCCATCGCCTTGCAGGCTTTTCGTGAATACACACCAGCGCAACCAGCTAATGCCGCGTAAGTAGCCTCCAGAGGATTAGGCAAGCTACCATCCAGTCCATAGCTAATCGTATGCGTTTTATAACGCACATGAATTTGCTTGCTGTCATCAAGGTCAAGTTGGTACATCCAGATTCCCTCAGTCAAATTGCGGTCAAAGAAAATTACTTTAGTTTTTCAATACCCATCAACTTTAGAACGAGCTTTTCATACATCGGCTCGGTCGTGCCTTTTTTCATTTTGCGGATGAAGTATTTTTCAAATGCAACTTTTGCCACGTGCACCCATTTCCCTTGCACAAACCAATTGGCATTACGTGGGGGGATTTGTGGTATCGCAACAAATGCTGCGCCAGAATCGCCGAAATCCGCCAAACAAATTGCATTCCAGGTTGCCTTGCTGGTCGGTGGATTGCCGCTTAATTCCGAATGAATGTTGTGAGCGGTTGCGGTCACCATCGATTCAATCATGTAGCCCGTTTTCGGCGTACCCACTGGCAGCGGTGTTTTTTCGACAGGCGGAATCGCCACGCAGACACCCACGGCATAAATGTTTTTATATTTAGGGTTGCGCTGATGTTCGTCTACCAGAATAAAGCCGCGCGGATTGGTCAGCCCCTCGATGCCAAACACCGCATCCACGCCTTTGAAAGCGGGCAACATCATGCTGTAGTTGAATGGTAGCTCGTGTTCTTTTTTGTCAGCACCATTTTCGTCGCATTCCATTGCGAATAATTTTCCCGCTTCAATCTTGCTGGTTTTGGCGTTACATACCCACTTGATGCCGCGCTCACGTAGTGCGGATTCCAAAATGCCTTTTGAGTCACCCACACCACCCAATCCTAGATGCCCAATGTAGGGCTCAGAAGTGACGAACGTCATGGGCACTTTGTCGCGTATTTTGCGACGGCGCAAATCGGTATCCATGATGAACGCATATTCGTATGCAGGGCCAAAGCACGACGCGCCTTGCACCGCACCCACCACAATCGGTCCAGGATTTTTCACGAAGTTATCCCATTCATCGTGCGATTTCATCGCGTGATCAATATGACACACCGATTGGGTAAACCCACCATGCGGGCCTAGCCCGGACACCTCGTCAAACGCCAGCTTAGGGCCGGTGGCAATCACTAGATAATCGTAATTGAGCATTGCACCATCACTCAGCTCCAGTTGATTTTGCTCGGCATGAAGACGCTTCACCCCTGTAGAGATAAAGCTAATACCTTTGCGCTCCAGGTAAGGACGAATCGGGAATTCGATGTCTTCACGATCACGCCATTTCACCCCGACCCAAGGATTGGATGGCACAAAATGAAAAGTCTCACTGTTAGAAACGACGGTGACTTTATCGTTCTTGCCAATTTTTTCCTGCATCTCGTAAGCCATCGGCAATCCGCCGATTCCTGCGCCCATAATCACGATATGTGCCATGTTTACTCCTTCTCATTATTTTTTAAGGATTACTTCTGCATACCTGCTTTGATCGGATCTAATGCCACTTTTTCTCCGATATTCAATCCCGCCAATACTTCCACAACACCTTCAGTTTCTGCACTACCTACTCTGATTTGGCGTAATTTCACATTGCCTTTTTCATCTACGACATACGCCGCGATTACTTCGCTGCGACGCAACACGGCACTATTTGGGATGATCAGTTTCTTTACTTTACCCACTACAAAATTCGCACGAACAAACATGCCGGGATAAATGCCTACTTGGTTGGTCGGTAGTGTGATGCGCACTTGGGTGCTGTGGGTACGTGCATCCGCCAAGGGTTGCACAGTGGTAGATGCGGCTTTAACCCAGCGATTCAAAGAGGGTACTTCAATGCTGGATTGTGGCTGCTTACCTATTGCAGCCACTTTTTCTTGCGGAACATTTACCACCACGCGCAAAGCGGACGGGTCAAAACCTGTCATTAATGGCGTGCCCGGCATGACCATTTCACCGACTTCAACTAGGCGCGCTGCCACCAAACCACCAAATGGCGCAACCACGGTCGCGTAACCTTGCGCTAAATTCGCCTGACCCGCGCCTGCTTTGCTTGCTGCGGCTTGCGCCAACGCCACTTGGTATTCCGCCTGCGCTTTATCAACTGCCGCCTGACTGATGAATTTTTGCGCCAGCAATTGCTTATTACGCTCTAATGTCACTTGCGCGTTTTGCAAATTAGCTTGCGCTTGCAACACCTGTGCCTGACTGCCCGCCACGGCTTGTGCGGTTTCGCGTTGGTCGATGCGTAAAATCACCTGCCCCTTTTGGACGCGATCACCTACATCAAACAATACCTCTTTAACGCGCCCCGCAATTTGCGCGGAAACCGTAGATTGGCGTGTTGCCTCCACTAAGCCTTCCACGCTATAGGTTTGTGCGACCTCACGAAATTCCACAGGAGCAACAGCAAGCTGCTCTGCCGCTTGCAGCATCGTGATATTTGCCAATAATAAAACTGTTAAACAATACTTTTTCACCACTTCACCCAAATCTACAATTCATCTATATTAGAGTATACTGATATTTTCAGTGCGGAGCAAGGGATGCACTTAACGACTATATTTTCCGTACACTCACACTTTGTGTTCAAGCATATTCCCAGTCGCCCCGTAATCCAGTAAAGTGTTAACCCATTCCTAAACTAATAAGAGCAATAACATGAGCGAAAAAGGACAGCAGTTGCAAGACCCATTTCTAAACACCTTGCGCAGAGAACATGTGCAGGTGGCAATTTATTTGGTGAATGGCATTAAGTTGCAAGGTCAAATTGAGTCATTCGACCAGTATGTGGTGCTACTCAAAAACACGGTGACGCAGATGGTGTATAAGCACGCGATTTCGACCATTGTGCCGGCGAGGGCGATCACGATGCCGGGCGATTCTGAATAGTAATGTTGCCGAATGCGGATGCAAATGCCGCAATTTTAGTCAGTATTGATTTCGGTAAAAACGATCATCACGAGAGTTTGCAGGAGTTGCGTTTGCTGGCGGAAACCGCTGGTGTGCGCACTTTAGCCATCATCGAAACCAAGCGTCAACGCCCCGATGCAGCGTTGTTTGCGGGTAGCGGTAAGGTGCAGGAAATTGCTGCGATTGTTGAGCAACTGGAAGCACCTCTCGTTGTTTTCAATCACGATTTATCTCCCGCGCAAATGCGCAATCTCACCGCAAAGTTGAACACGCGTGTCATTGATCGCACCATGTTGATTCTGGATATTTTTGCGCAGCGCGCACAAAGCCACGAGGGAAAAGTTCAAGTGGAGTTGGCGCAGCTGAAATATCTCTCTACTCGGTTGATTGGGCAGGGCGTGGATATGGGGCAGCAGAAATATGCGGTGGGTGCGCGGGGTCCTGGCGAAACCCAGCTGGAGTTGGATAGGCGCAAACTGGATAAGCGCGTTTTACTATTGAAAGAGCGATTGGAAAAATTCAAGCATCAGCGCAAGGTGATGCGCCGCGCACGCAATCGCTCCGATGTGTTGTCGGTGTCTATCGTGGGCTACACCAATGCAGGGAAGTCCACACTATTCAATAGACTCACCAAGGCTAATGTGTATGTCGCGGATCAGTTATTTGCCACGCTGGACACCACCTCTCGTCGCGTGTTTAGTGAAGGCACCGGCGAAGTTGTGGTGTCGGATACGGTAGGATTTATTCGCCATTTGCCGCATGGTTTGGTGGCGGCTTTCCGCAGTACCTTGGAAGAAACCATGCAGGCAGATTTATTGCTGCATGTGGTGGATGCCAACAACCCCATCCGTGATGACCAAATTGCCGAAGTCAATAAAGTGTTGGCTGAGATCGGCGCGGCGGATATTCCGCAAGTGCTGGTGTTTAATAAAATTGATTTGCAAGATGCACTACCCAGCGTGCAGCGTGACGACTATGGTAAAATCTGCCGTGTTTTCCTGAGTGCCAAAAGTGGTGCGGGATTGGAAGGTTTGCAGCTGACCTTGGCGGAAGCGAAATTGGCGCGTCAAGCACACATTGAACAGTTATTAAAAGAGGAATAAAAAATGGCATTGAACGACCCGCAATGGGGTAAAAATAACAACGGTGGTCCACCTGATTTAGAGGAGCTGCTGCGCAAAATCAACCAAAAAATAGAAGCACTTTTTGGTGGTAAAGGCGGCGGCGGGAATACCACGGGTGGTGGCACACCGATGAAAAATTTTGGTGGTGGCATTGGTTTGATCGCGGGCATTGCCGCGCTTATTTGGATAGGCAGCGGGTTTTATATTGTTGATGCCAGTCAGCGTGGTGTGGTATTGCGTTTTGGCAAGCAAGTGGAAACGACCGAGGCGGGTCCGCGCTGGCATTTGCCGTTCCCAATTGAAACGGTGGAAATCGTTAACTTGAGTCAAGTGCGCACGGTGGAAGTGGGTTATCGGGACAACGTCAAAAACAAGGTGATTAAGGAAGCCCTGATGTTGACCGATGATGAAAACATTATTGATATTCAATTCGCGGTGCAATACTTTTTGAGCGATCCTGGCGAATATTTGTTTAATAACCGTATGCCTGATGAAAATGTGCGCCAGGCGGCGGAAACCGCGATTCGTGAAGTGGTCGGTAAAAACAAAATGGATTACGTATTGTACGAAGGTCGTGAGCAGGTGGCAGCGGCGGCAACCAAATTGATACAAGACATTTTGAATCGCTACAAATCAGGTATTTTGATTAGCAAATTGACCATGCAGAACGCGCAACCGCCCGAGCAAGTTCAGGCAGCGTTTGATGATGCGGTAAAAGCGGGTCAAGATCGTGAACGGCAAAAAAATGAAGGTCAATCTTACGCCAACGATGTGATTCCGCGTGCAAGCGGTGCGGCGGCGCGCTTGATACAAGAGTCGCAGGGCTACAAACAAAGCGTGATTGCCAACGCCGAAGGTGATGTGAGTCGCTTTAAGCAAGTGTTGATCGAGTATGAAAAAGCCCCTGCCGTGACACGTGAACGGATGTATCTGGACATGATGCAACAGGTAATGGGTAACGTCAGCAAAGTGATGGTCGATCAAAAAGGCGGCAACAGCATGTTGTATTTGCCCTTAGATAAGCTCATCGAAAGTACGCGCTCTGCCGCACCAGCGATGGCTGCGGGGGCTGCGGATACCACCACACAAACCAGTGATAATGCTGCGGCACAGGGCGCACGCGATTCGCTTTTGGGTCGCGACAGGGAGGCACGTCCATGAGTAAGAAACTATCAAACATCTTAATGGGTGTCGTTGGTGCACTGATTTTATTGAGCATGAGCGTGTTTGTGGTGGATCAACGCCAAAATGCTATCGTGTTTGAGTTCGGTAAAGTGGTGAGTGTTAAAACCGATCCAGGATTGAACTTTAAGTTACCTCTGGTGCAGAACGTGCGTTTTTTTGATTCGCGCATTCTGACACTGGATACGGGTGAGCCTGAGCGTTTCATCACGGCAGAAAAGAAAAATGTGATGGTTGATTCGTTCGTGAAATGGAAAATCATCGACGTAAAACAATATTACATCAGTGTTGGCGGCGATGAGGCAAGAGCCAGAACTCGCTTGATGCAAACGGTGAACTCCAGCATGCGTGAGGAATTTGGTAAGCGCACGATCCATGAAGTGGTGTCGGGTGAACGCGAAAAAATCATGGATGTCCTGCGTGAAAAAACCGATGCTGATGCACGCAAAATTGGCGTTCAGGTGATGGATGTGCGATTGAAACGGGTTGACTTTCCGAGTGAGATTAGCGAATCGGTGTATCGCCGTATGGATGCAGAACGCAAGCGCGTTGCCAATGAATTGCGTGCGTCAGGTGGTGCGGACGGTGAAAAAATTAAAGCCGATGCTGACAAGCAACGTGAAGTGATTTTGGCGGAAGCCTATCGTGAAGCGCAAAAAACCAAAGGTGAAGGCGATGCTAAAGCCTCTGCATTGTATGCGGCTGCGTTTGGCAAAAATGCCGAGTTCTACTCGTTCTACCGTAGTGTTGAGGCGTATAAACAAAGCTTCAAAAACAAGAGCGATGTAATGGTATTGGATCCGAGTTCGGCCTTCTTCAAATACCTCAAGTCACCCAATAAATCGGGCAAGTAAATGCTGCAATACTGGCTGCTCGGTTTGGCAATGATGCTGGTGATAGAAGGATTACTGCCGTTTATATTCCCTGAGTTGTGGCGCGAAACCTTTCGCAAGTTAGTGACGTTGGGCGACGGGCAGCTCAGGTTCATCGGCATTACCGCGATATTGGCGGGCTTGTTGATTTTGTACTGGATTAAATAAATGGACAATTGGCTATTGCCTGAATACATAGAAGACATGCTGCCCGAAGAGGCGTGGCGTGTGGAAGCGATGCGTGCGCAGATACTCGACTTGCTGCGCAAGTCGGGCTATCAATTGGTTGCGCCACCACTGCTGGAGTATGAAGAGTCGCTGTTGTTGGGCGGCAGTGATGACATGGATTTACGTACCTTCAAGCTGGTCGATCAATTGAGTGGCCGCACCTTGGCATTGCGTGCTGACATTACCCCGCAAGTGGCGCGCATTGATGCGCACCTGCTCAATCGCCAAGGTGTAGCGCGTCTGTGTTATGCGGGCGGTGTGCTGCATACTCAACCGGTTGGGCTGACGCGCACGCGGGAGTTATTGCAAATTGGTGCCGAGTTGTACGGACATACAGGCATAGAAAGCGATGTGGAAATTCAGCAGCTGATGTTGCAGTCACTGGCTTTACTAGGTGTGCAAAACGTGCATTTGGATTTGGGTCACGTTGCCGTATTCCGTGCACTAGTCAGCCACGCTAAGCTGGCCAAAAATCTCGAAAGTGAATTATTTAACGCGCTGCAAAGCAAAGACAGCGCAGCTTTACAGTTGCTCACCGCATCTTTGGATGCAACTACACGTGATGCATTGTTAGCTATGCCTAGCTTGTATGGTGACTGTGCCGAGGTGTTAGCGCGCGCACGCAAAGTGTTACCTGATTACATTGAGATTCGCACCGCGTTGAATGATTTACAAGCGGCAACTCAACAAATGAAAACGTTGGTTACCAGCGTGAGTATAGACCTCGCCGATTTGCGCGGTTATCACTACCACACTGGTATGGTGTTTGCTGCGTACCATGCGGGTAGCCATGATGCGATTGCGTTAGGTGGTCGTTACGATGACCTTGGCAAGAGCTTCGGACGCGCTCGTCCCGCAACGGGATTCAGTATGGACTTGCGCCAGCTGTATCAATTGCTGCCCGCAAAAACCACGCAGCGTGGTGTGCTTGCGCCGCATCGTGACGATGCCGCTTTACGCGCTGCGATAGCAAAATTGCGCGCATCGGGTGAGGTGGTGATTGTAGATTTATTAGGTGACGCAATGCATCGTGCAGAGTTGCAATGTGATCGTGAGTTGCAATTGCGCGATGGCGCGTGGGTTGTAGCAGTACTAAAAAATTAGCAGGGTAGGGTGGGCATACATGCCCACGCGGAAAAATTTGGTGGGCAACGGTTGTTCACCCTACGTTAGGAATGAGTAATGGCAAAAAATGTAGTGGTAATCGGTACGCAGTGGGGCGATGAAGGCAAGGGCAAAATCGTTGATTGGCTAACCGATCACGCGCAAGGCGTGGTGCGCTTTCAAGGCGGTCATAACGCCGGCCACACCTTGGTGATTAACGGCAAAAAAACCGTGCTGCATCTCATCCCTTCCGGCATCTTGCGCGATCATGTGATGTGTTACATCGGCAACGGCGTGGTGCTTTCACCCGTGGCGTTGCTTAAAGAAATGGATGAGCTGCAACACGCTGGCATCGACATCTACAATCGCCTAAAAATCTCCGAAGCATGTCCATTGATTTTGCCGTATCACGAGGCGATTGATAAAGCGCGTGAATTGGCAAAAGGTGATGCGAAAATTGGCACGACAGGACGCGGCATCGGACCTGCTTATGAAGACAAAGTCGCACGTCGCGCGATACGCCTGCAAGACATTTTTTACCGTGAACGTTTTGCGGTCAAGTTGGGCGAGGTGCTGGACTATCACAACTTTGTGTTGAAAAATTACTTCAACACTGCCACGGTAGATTTTCAAAAAACCTTGGACGAAACCCTGGCATTGGCTGAACGCATCAAACCCTTGGTAATGGATGTACCAAGGGCGTTGTATGAAGCCAATCAGGCAGGCAAAAGCCTGTTATTCGAGGGTGCACAAGGCGCATTATTGGATATTGATCACGGCACGTATCCTTTCGTCACTTCCAGCAACTGCATATCTGGCGCGGCTTGCGCAGGGGCGGGTGTCGGTCCGCAGATGCTGCATTACGTACTGGGCATTACCAAAGCATACACTACCCGCGTCGGCTCAGGTCCTTTCCCTACTGAGCTTTACGATGCCGTGGACAAACGCGATCCTATCGGTGAAGGTTTGGCGAAGCGTGGGCATGAATTTGGCTCTACAACAGGCCGCGCGCGTCGCTGTGGTTGGTTCGATGCAGCGGCACTTAAACGCTCCATTCAAATTAACGGCGTGTCGGGTTTGTGTATAACCAAGTTGGATGTCATGGATGGCATGGAAATAGTGCGTATTGGCGTGGGTTATCGTATCAACGGTTTAGAAAGCGACATCTTGCCTGTCGGCGCGGATGCGCTGTCGGATTGCCAAGTTGTCTACGAAGAAATGCCGGGCTGGAGTGAAAGCACGTTGGGCGTTCAACGTTACGAACAATTACCCCAAGCGGCGCGCAATTATTTGGAACGTATTGCCAAAGTCTGTGTCGTACCGGTCGATATGATTTCAACAGGCCCGGATCGGGATGAAACGATTGTGCTGCGTCACCCTTTCGAGTAAATAAATTTTAGGTGAAAATGCGTAACAAGTTATTTTTTTTAGCCACTCTTAAACTTGTTACCGCCGCACCCGTTTGGGCGCAGGGCGAAGCGACCCCTTCCCGGAATCCCAGCCCCGCTGCCGTTAGCGCAGCAAATCCAAGCACTCTACCCCGTGAGTTACAAGCAGGTCTAAACGCCCATCAGCGTGGCGACTTTGCCATTGCGCTAGAGAAACTTATTCCGCTCGCCAACAAAGGTTATGCCGCCGCGCAACTTCAGCTTGGCGTGATGAATGAACTGGGACAAGGTGTGCCGCCCAATGCCCAGCGAGCCGTGGTGCGTTATCGCCAGGCTGCGGATCAAGGTAGTGCGGAAGCCCAATATCGCTTGGGCGAAAAATACGAGTTGGGTAAAGGTGTCGCGCAGGATAAAAAAATAGCCGCCGAGTGGTATGGTAAATCAGCCGCGCAGGGCAATGCCCAAGCAAAAACCAAGCTGGGTGTGGAAGATCAATCGGCTAAACAAGCGGTGGCCGCCGAGCTAGCCTATTGGGAAAACGTAAAAGCAAAACAAGCCGCTGAGACTAAAGCCAAAGCAGAGGCGGAGGCGCAAGCGCAAGCCGCTAGACGCGCCATTGCTGCCGAGTTGGCGTATTGGGATAAGGTGAATGCCAAACAGCAACCAAACTCTACCGTAAACAATGCAAAGACCAAACAGGAAAAAAGTGGCTTGCAAGCAGGATTGGATGCCTATCAAAGGGGCGATTATCCAACCGCCTTGGAGCGACTGATTCCACTCGCCAACAGTGGCAATGCCGCCGCACAACTCCAACTGGGCAGCATGAATGAACAAGGTCTGGGCGTATCCAAAAATCCACAACGTGCGGCACTCCGTTATCGTCAGGCAGCCGCTCAAGGCAATGCTGAAGCGCAATATCGTTTGGGCAAAAGTTATTTGACTGGTTTGGGTGTTGCGCAAGATAAAATCGTTGCGACGGAGTGGCTGAAGAAATCTGCTGCGCAAGGCTATGAAGCGGCGCGGGATGCGATTGATGAAGAAACCAACAAAGCAGAACACATCAGACTAGCAGCAGAAGCAAATGAACGCGCAGCAAAAGCGGCGCTTGCCGACGAGCAAGCCAAGCAAGCTGCTCTGCTAAAGCGTCGAGCCGAAGCCGAGCAAGCAAGAGTGAATGCCGAGGTAAAAGCCATTGCACAAGCTAAAACAGAAGCGCAGGCCGTCAAGCAAGCGAAGATCAATTTGGAGTTGAAAGCTCAAGCTGCTGCCGAAGAAAAACAAGCCGAGAAAGTTAGATTAGCGGCAGAAGCTAAAGCGATTGCCGACGCTCAAAAAACGGAAAAAAGTAGATTAGCCGCAGAGGTTAAAGCAGCTGTTATCGCAAAAGCTGAGCAAGAAGCCAAATTCAAAGCCGATGCTAAGATCAAGGCTGAGCAAGCTGTACTCACCGCAAAAATTGCCAAATTAGAAGCTGAGATAAAAGCTAAAACCGAAGCGCAAGCCAAGAAAATAGAACAAGCCCGACTCGCCGCCGAAGCCAAAGCCGCCGCTATCGCAAAAGCCGAGCAAGAAGCCAAGCTTAAAGTTGAAGCGCAAGCCAAGTTAGCTGCGGAAGTGCGTGCCGCACAGCAAGCAAAATTAGTCGCAGAGGCTAAAGCCAAAGCGGATGCTGATGCTAAGAATGCTGAACAAATCAGACTCGCCGCCGAAGCCAAAGCCGCCGCTATCGCAAAAGCCGAGCAAGAAGCCAAGCTTAAAGTTGAAGCGCAAGCCAAGTTAGCTGCGGAAGTGCGTGCCGCACAGCAAGCAAAATTAGTCGCAGAGGCGAAAGTTAAAGCGGATGCTGAAGCCAAAAAGGTTGAGCAAACTAAAGTAATCGCTCAAACACCGTTAACGAAGCCTGCTCAAATTGCACCTACGCCAATGACTGTCTTAAACAGACAAGTAGAGCGCAGCTTAATGGATTGGGCAACGGCTTGGTCTAATAAAAGTGTGCGTGATTATTTGGCGGCTTATGCGCCTAACTACCATCCTGCTGATAAGAGCCATGAGGCATGGAAGCAGCAAAGAACCGAACGCATCAATAAACCCAAAATTATTGAAGTGGGGTTAAGCAACATCAAAGTGAGTGTGCTAGACGATGAACATGCTTCGGTTACTTTCATTCAATCTTATCGCTCAGACGATTATCACGATCAGGTAGAAAAAACGCTCAGGCTGCAAAAGCAGCATGAGCGTTGGCTCATCATGGATGAGAAGAGTGGGTAACCTGTTTACTTGACTAGCTTCTGAAATTATTTCTGGGTTTACGCTTAGGAACAAAAGCTTGAATCATTTCTGCGTTGCAATCTATAGCTAAGACGATATTAAACGTGTTGTAGGTAGTTTACGAAATTCTATGCAACCTCCCTCTACCTATCGCGGGCGATTTGCTCCTTCTCCCACTGGCTCATTACACTTCGGCTCACTCATCGCCGCTGTGGGTAGTTATCTCGACGCGAAACATCATCACGGCACATGGTTGGTGCGCATGGAAGACCTCGATACACCGCGCTGTGTGACAAGTGCGGCGGACGGCATTCTGCGCACGCTGGCAGCATTTGGATTGCATAGCGATGAGCCTGTGCTTTATCAAAGCCAGCGCACGGTGGTTTATGCAGCAGCGTTGCATAAACTACAAGCTACCGGCGCAGTCTATCCGTGTTGCTGCACGCGTAGGGAGATTGCGGACTCGGCGTTGTATGGGATTGATGGGTTGATTTATTCGGGGACGTGTCGGAATAAGTTTCACGTATCACCCTCTCCCCAGCCCTCTCCCATCAAGGGAGAGGGGGCAATTAGCGGTCGCTCATTATCTTGGCGGGTGCGGACTGACACTTACCCCTCGCCCCTTGTGGGAGAGGGGCAGGGGGAGAGGGGTGCAACTATTCAATTCAACGATGCTATACAAGGTCACATCACTCAGGATCTCGAAAATGAAATCGGCGATTTCGTCGTCAAACGTGCGGATGGTTTGTTTGCCTATCAGCTCGCGGTAGTGGTAGATGATGCGTTTCAGGGCATCACGCATATTGTGCGTGGCGCGGATTTATTGCACTCCACACCGCGCCAAATTTATTTACAGCAATTACTTGGCTTACCTACCCCTTACTACATGCACTTACCCATCGCAGTGAATGCACAAGGTGAAAAGTTGAGTAAGCAAACGCTTGCTCAAGCAATCGGCACAGATCATGTTGTTGCTACGTTGATTAGCGTGCTGGAGTTTTTACAGCAGCAACCGCCAGTTGAATTACGCGATGGCAGCGTGGAGGAGGTTTTGAGTTGGGCGGTTGAAAGTTGGCGATTGGAGCAACTAAAAAATAAGCTGCGGTTACAAGCCACGGCTTGATTTTGTAGGAACGTGCCCTGCACGCGATCAAGCAATTCGCGTGCAGGGCACGCTCCTACGGTAACTCAAAGTTTTAAGTAACTGCCAATCTGCGCACCACATCAGAAATGCGTTGGGCAGATTGTTCCACTAGCTGCTTGTCTTCACCCTCCACCATCACACGCAGCAATGGCTCTGTACCAGAAGGGCGCAACAGCACGCGACCTTTGCCATTCAATACCTGTTCTGCATCTGACACCGCCGATTTAACTTGGTCGTGACCGAGACAATCCACGCCTTTGGCGACGCGCACATTGATGAGCACTTGAGGGTACATTTGCAAACCACTTGCAGCTTGAGTAAGGTTTTGTTGAGTTGCGCGTAAAGCGTATAGCACTTGCAGCGCAGAGACAATGCCGTCACCCGTGCTGTGTTTATCCAAACAAATAATATGACCGGAATTCTCACCACCAAGTTGCCAATTATGTTGCTGCAATAATTCCATCACATAACGATCGCCCACTTTGGCGCGCATAAATGGAATGCTTAGTTTCTTCATGGCATGTTCAAAAGCCAGATTGGTCATCAAGGTGCCAACTACCCCACCATGCAATTTGCCGAGTGACTGGCGATGTTTAGCAATGATGTAAAGCAATTGATCGCCATCGTAAAGTTGGCCTGCCGCATCCACCATCACTAAACGATCACCATCACCATCTAGCGCAATGCCAATATCCGCATGGTTTTCAACGACTGCCTTGCGCAAATTCGCAGGCGCAGTTGCACCATAACCGTCATTGATATTCTTGCCATCCGGTTGCGCGCCGATAGCAATGACATCCGCGCCGAGTTCGTGAAACACGTGGCGTGCGATGTGATACGTCGCGCCGTGTGCGCTATCCACCACTATTTTCATGCCACGCAGATCCAGTTCAAACGGGAAGGTGCTTTTACAAAATTCGATGTAGCGACCCACTGCATCGTCGAGTCGCTTGGCTTTGCCCAAGCCTTCCGACGCATTGGTTTGCATGGATTTGTCGAGTGCAGTTTCAATCGCGTGTTCAGTCGAATCAGGCAGCTTCGCACCACTCGCCGAGAAAAATTTGATGCCGTTATCTTCAAACGGATTGTGCGAAGCGGAAATCACCACGCCAGCCTGCAAACGCAGCGCACGCGTCAGATAGGCCACAGCAGGCGTTGGCACAGGACCGGCCAGATACACATCCACACCTGCCGCAATCAAACCTGCCTCCAGAGCCGATTCCAGCATGTAGCCGGAAATGCGCGTGTCTTTGCCGATCAACACACCGGGGCGTTCTCCGCCCGTATGTTTGCCGCCGGCCAACACTTTGCCTGCCGCGTAACCCAAGTGCATGACAAACTGCGGCGTGATGGGATGCTCGCCGACACGTCCCCGCACACCGTCCGTTCCAAAATATTTTCTGCTCATCATTACGCTCACTTAAAAATTACTAATGTTCCACGAAAAATGGAAAATAAAATCTAAAACACTGTCCACGAAAGACACGAAAGATACGAAAGATACGAAAGATACGAAAGATACGAAAAAATCAGCCCCCGAAGCAGCTCGTTTTTGTTCGTGTTTTTCGTGTCTTTCGTGGACAAGAAAAATTATTCAATCGCCTGCCACACTTTCAGCGCATCCATCGTTGCCTTCACATCATGCACCCGCACGATGTTTGCACCATGCTGCACGGCAATCATCGCGGCAGCGACACTCGCCGCAAGTCGCTCTGTGACGGGCTGTCCCGTCAATGTACCCAACATCGATTTACGCGATAATCCTGCCAAAATTGGCACACCCAATTCAGTTAATGCATTCAACTCGCGCAACAAGGCAAGATTATGCGCTAAGGTCTTGCCAAAGCCAAAGCCTGGGTCAATTACGATGCGGTTGCGCGCTATGCCAGCCGCTTTGGCTGCGGCAATTCGTTCGCGCAAAAACTCATTCACCTCAGCCACCACCTTTTCATATTGCGGCTGCACTTGCATGGTTTGCGGATTGCCTTGCTTGTGCATCAAGCACACCGCAACATTGTTTTTTGCCACCTCTGCCATCGCTTCTGCATCTTGCAGGGCGGTAATATCATTCACCATCTGCGCGCCTGCCGCAATGGCGGCGCGCATCACGGCAGGCTTGAATGTATCAATAGATAGCGGCACAGGTGCACCACGCAAGCCTTCAATAATAGGCAGCACGCGATCCAGTTCTTCTTGTTCACTGACAGGTTGCGCATTTGGGCGAGTTGATTCGCCCCCAATGTCGATGATGTCCGCACCTTCGTGAATGAGTTGCAGCGCATGGACAATTGCGGCATCGCGTTGATGATGTTGCCCACCATCCGAAAAAGAGTCGGGCGTGACATTAACAATACCCATGACTAACGGGCGAGATAAACCGAATTGGAATTTGCCGCAGTGGAAAAGCATAAGGCAGTTGTTAGCAGCTAGTCGTTAGTTTTCGTTATCACGCTAACAGCGGCGCAGCTAAGAACTAACGCCTAGCCACTAAAAACTGATTTTCAAGTTTCCTGAGCGGGTTGTGTAGGTGTTGCGGCAGCAGGTGCAGTCGGTGTCGCGTCTTGTGGCGGTTTCGGTGCTTGGCTGCTGGTGCTGGGCTTAGGCGCTCGCACTGGAATACCCGCCATGACATCGGCGATTTGATCCGCATCGATGGTTTCATATTCCATCAATGCCGCCGTCATCGCTTCCACTTTGTCGCGACCCTCGCTTAAAATTTTGGTCGCAATTGCATATTGCTCATCCAAAATACGGCGCATTTCGGCATCGACTTTTTGCATGGTCGCTTCGGAAATGTTTTTGTGCGTCGTGACCGAGCGACCCAAAAATACTTCGCCTTCATTCTCACCGTACACCATCGGACCCAAGGCTTCTGTCATGCCGTAACGTGTCACCATGTCACGAGCGATTTGCGTGGCGCGCTCAAAATCATTCGATGCGCCCGTGGAAATGTTACCGACAAAAATTTCTTCGGCCACCCGTCCGCCAAACAACATACTGATGTTGTCGAGCATTTGGTCACGGTACATGCTGAACTGATCCACTTCTGGCAACGACCACGTTACACCCAGCGCACGGCCACGCGGAATCACGGATACTTTATGTACGGGGTCGCAACCTTTGAGCGTCATGCCGATAATCGCATGACCAGACTCATGGTAAGCCGTTTTCTTTTTATCCTCAGGTGTAATCACCATCGAGCGACGTTCCGCACCCATGAAAATTTTATCTTTGGCGGATTCAAAGTCATCCATTTCGACAAAACGCTTGCCACGACGCGCCGCAAACAGTGATGCCTCATTCACCAAGTTGGCGAGATCCGCACCCGACATGCCCGGTGTACCGCGCGCCAAAATGCCAGCCTGCACATCGGCTGCAATCGGCACTTTGCGCATGTGCACCAGCAGAATTTGTTCGCGTCCGCGAATATCTGGCAGTGCCACGACGACTTGTCTATCGAAGCGACCGGGGCGCAACAGCGCGGAATCCAGCACGTCGGGACGGTTGGTCGCGGCGATCACAATCACGCCGCTCGCACCTTCAAATCCATCCATTTCCACCAATAGCGCATTCAGTGTTTGCTCGCGCTCATCGTTACCACCGCCCATGCCTGCACCGCGCTGCCGGCCGACTGCATCGATTTCATCGATGAATATAATGCAAGGTGCATGTTTTTTGGCTTGCTCAAACATGTCGCGCACACGCGCCGCGCCGACACCAACAAACATTTCAACAAAGTCTGAACCAGAGATAGAAAAGAACGGCACTTTGGCTTCGCCCGCAATAGCTTTTGCCAATAAGGTTTTACCCGTACCAGGGTTACCCACCAGCAATACGCCGCGTGGAATACGTCCGCCCAAGTTTTGAAACTTGGAGGGATCTTTCAGAAAATCCACCAACTCAGCAACTTCTTCTTTCGCTTCGTCGCAACCCGCCACATCGGCGAAGGTGTAACGCTCTTTGTTTTCATCCATCATGCGCGCACGTGACTTGCCAAACGAGAACGCGCCGCCCTTGCCGCCGCCCTGCATCTGGCGCATGAAGAAAATCCACACGCCAATGAGTAAAATCATCGGAAACCAGGAAACAAAAATGCTCATCAAGAGTGATTGTTCTTCCTCGGCCTTAGCTTCAACCGACACGCCATTTTTCAAAAAGTCGGACACCATCCACAAATCATTCGGTGCGTAGCTTGTAATGCGTTTACCCTCAGCTGTAGTCGCCTTCAGCGTGCGCCCTTCAATCAGCACTTTGGTCACTTGACCCTGCTTGACCAAATTCAGAAATTCGGAATAATCCAGCGTCGCTTGCGAAGCTTGCTGCTGGTGGTTATTAAATTGATTGAACACCGTCATCAGCACCAATGCGACGACCATCCAAATTGCGATACTCTTAAAATTATTCACCATTACTCCTTAAACGGCTTGTTTATTCACGCCGCATGTAGTCATTAGACTATGATTCATTAGATTGCTCAAGTTTTGTTGTTGCCAGCAAATACAGTTCGCTGCTGCGATCCCGCGAGGCCTTGGGTTTGCGCGTGACCACCTTGGCAAAGCGATCTTTCATCAGTTTGAGAAACACCTCAAACCCGACCCCCTGAAACACCTTAACAAGAAAGCCGCCACCTGGCTTGAGATGTTCGAGCGCGAATTCCATCGCCAGTTCCGCAAGGTGCAACGCACGCGCCAAATCTGCACTCTGCACGCCACTCATATTGGGTGCCATATCGGAAATTACAAGCCCTACTTGCTTGCCTTGCAACAAGGCTTCTAATTGTTTCAGTACGATCTCTTCGCGAAAGTCGCCCTGAATAAAATCGACACCTGCCAATGGATCAAGCGGCAGCAAGTCCAAGGCGATGACCTTACCACCTCGTCCCACCTGACGCGCCGCCACTTGCGACCAACCGCCTGGCGTTGCGCCGAGATCAACCACCACCATGCCGGGCTTGAGCAAATGATCCTTGGCATCAATCTCCAGTAATTTGTACGCGGCGCGCGAGCGATAGCCCTCTTTCTGTGCGAGATGCACAAAAGGGTCGTTGATATGCTCTCGCATCCATTGTTTACTGGTTTTGGAAGGCTTCATCGTTTAGAATCCACACCTTAATTTTTGAAAGTCATTATGTTATCGCTTACCGTACCCGAACGCCTCGCTCTTAAAGGTCAGGCTCATGCCCTAAAACCCATCGTGATGATCGGCAATGCCGGGTTAACTGAATCGGTAATGAAAGAAATTGCCGAGAGCCTGAAGCGTCACGAGTTGATCAAAATTCGCGTGATGAGCGATGACCGTGATTTGCGCGCCGCTATGCTGGAACAAATCTGCACCGGGCTAAACGCCGCTCCTGTGCAACGCATCGGAAAAATTTTGGTGGTCTATCAGCCCAACCCCGATGCAAATTTGGTTGAACTCAAAAAAATGCCGCGCCACAAGGGTAAAAAACCGCTGACTAAAAAACAGCTCGGTAGCCGCTAGTTAAATATACTGGACTTCCACTACCTCATACTCCCGCACCCCTTTCGGTGCTTGCACTTCCGCGATGTCACCCACCGATTTGCCAATCAGTGCGCGCGCAATCGGTGAGCTGATGGAAATTTTTCGGTGGCGTATGTCCGCCTCGTCGTCACCGACAATTTGATACGTCACCACATCGCCGTCGTTCACGTCTTCCAACACCACGGTTGAGCCAAACACGCACCGCCCGCCCGCATTGATAGTTTTTGGGTCGATAATTTGCGCGCTACTTAACTTGCCTTCCAAATCTTGGATGCGACCTTCGACGAAACCTTGGCGTTCTTTCGCCGCATCGTACTCGGCATTTTCAGACAAATCACCATGCGAACGCGCTTCTGCAATCGCCGCGATAACTGACGGACGCTCCACAGTTTTCAAATTATGTAACTCTAGTCGCAATTTTTCTGCGCCGATGAGGGTTAAAGGAACGCTGCTCATATCACTAATCTCTCAAAATTATTTTGCTATACGTTGATGTTGGCTTTGCAGATCATAGACCTTCAATCCCGTCAGATGTTGCATCCCCACACATGCGGCGCGCGAACCGGCCAGCGTGGTGTAATACGTGACACGCCCTTGCAATGCGGCATGGCGTATCGAATAAGAATCGCGCATCACCGAGGGTTTGCTATCCACGGTATTGATGATGAGCTTCACTTCACCGTTCTTAATCATATCGACGATATGCGGGCGACCTTCAGCTACTTTGTTTACCATCGTCACCGCTACGCCTGCCGCTTGCATCACTGCCGCCGTACCGCGTGTTGCCAAGATGGTAAAACCCAGCTGCGTCAAAGAACGCGCCACTTCCACTGCACCCGTTTTATCAACTTCGCGCACGCTGATAAACACCTTGCCCTCTTTCGGCAGCTTCACACTCGCCGCAAGTTGGGATTTCACAAACGCTTCGGCGAAGGTGTCACCTACGCCCATGACTTCACCCGTCGATTTCATTTCAGGACCGAGGATGGTGTCCACGCCTGGGAACTTGATGAAGGGAAACACCGCTTCTTTGACTGAGTAGTAAGGCGGTATCACTTCTTTGGTGATGCCTTGCTGCACTAACGACTGACCCGCCATACAACGTGCTGCGATTTTTGCCAACGGCACTCCAGTCGCTTTGGAAACAAACGGCACGGTACGCGACGCGCGAGGGTTTACCTCCAGCACATACACGGTGTCGCCTTGTATGGCGAACTGCACGTTCATCAAACCAACCACATTCAGCTCTTTCGCCATCGCCACCGTTTGGCGGCGCAATTCGTTTTGCATGTCTGCCGACAAACTGAACGGTGGCAACGAACAGGCTGAGTCACCCGAATGTACTCCAGCTTCTTCGACGTGTTCCATGATGCCGCCAATGATGACTTGCGTGCCGTCGGACACCGCATCCACATCCACTTCAATGGCATCATTCAAGAAGCGATCCAACAGAATCGGCATCCGTTCTGGATATGTCTTAGACATCTCTTCTGCATCACGCATGTAACGTTCGAGATCAACTTGTGCATGGATAATTTCCATGGCGCGACCGCCTAACACATTTGAAGGACGCATCACCAGTGGGTAGCCTATCTCAGCGGCCCCTGCCACGCCATCAGCGACATTGCTCGCAATGCGATTAGGCGGTTGCTTCAAATCCAACTTGCGCAACATCGCTTGGAAGCGCGCACGATCTTCCGCCATGTCTATCATGTCTACCGATGTGCCAATAATAGGAACACCATTTTTCGCCAAGCCATGCGCCAGCTTGAGTGGGGTTTGTCCGCCGTATTGCACAATCACGCCTATCGGTTTTTCGACCGCCACCACTTCCAGCACATCTTCCAGTGTCAGCGGCTCAAAATACAAGCGATCCGACGTATCGTAATCAGTCGAAACGGTTTCAGGATTGCAGTTGACCATGATGGTCTCATAGCCGTCTTCACGCATCGCCAAGGCAGCATGTACACAGCAATAATCGAACTCGATACCTTGCCCGATACGATTCGGACCGCCGCCCAGCACCATGATTTTTTTCTTGTTGGTTGGCAGAGATTCACACTCTTCTTCATAGGTGGAATACATATAAGCCGTGTCAGTCGAAAACTCGGCAGCACAGGTATCCACGCGCTTATACACGGGGCGCACGCGCAATGAGTGACGATAAGCTCGCACGGCAGCATCATCACTATTCATCAACGCGGCAATACGCGCATCGGCAAAACCACTGCGCTTCATCGTACGCATTTCGTCAGCACTTAAGCTTTCAAGTGTACGTCCAGCCAAAGATTGCTCCTGACGAATCAAATCCTGAATCTGCACCAAAAACCATGGATCAATTTTGCTGACATTGAATACTTCTTCCACGCTCATACCGATGCGGAACGCATCTCCCACTGCCCAGATCCGATCCGGACCTGGGCTGCCAAGCTCGGCACTAATCGCATCGCGGTCAGTGTATTTTTGATCCAGCCCGTTCACGCCCACTTCCAAACCCCGCAAGGCTTTTTGGAATGACTCCTGGAAGGTGCGACCGATCGCCATCACCTCGCCTACTGACTTCATTTGTGTAGTCAAACGGTCATTGGCTTGCGGGAATTTTTCAAAAGCGAAACGCGGAATCTTGGTCACTACATAATCAATGCTTGGTTCAAATGAAGCAGGCGTTGCGCCACCAGTGATGTCGTTTTTCAATTCGTCCAATGTGTAACCCACCGCCAGTTTCGCCGCGACCTTTGCAATCGGGAAGCCTGTCGCTTTTGAAGCTAATGCTGAAGAACGCGACACGCGCGGATTCATCTCTATCACCACCATGCGCCCGTCATCTGGGTTGATAGAGAATTGCACGTTTGAGCCGCCAGTCTCTACGCCAATCTCACGTAATACTGCCAGCGAAGCATCGCGCATGATTTGATATTCTTTATCGGTCAGTGTTTGCGCTGGCGCGACGGTAATCGAATCTCCGGTATGCACGCCCATCGGATCAAGGTTTTCTATCGAGCAGATGATGATGCAATTGTCATTGCGGTCACGCACCACTTCCATCTCGTACTCTTTCCAACCGAGCAATGATTCTTCAATCAACAACTCTTTGGTTGGACTAGCTTCCAATCCACGCTCGCAAATCTCAACAAATTCTTCGCGGTTGTAAGCTATACCGCCGCCGCTGCCGCCCATGGTGAAAGAGGGGCGAATAACGGTCGGGAAACCCATCACCTGCTGCACTTGGAAGGCCTCTTCCATGCTATGTGCGATGGCAGAGCGTGCCGAAGCCAGACCGATGCGCGTCATCGCCTGCTTGAATTTCTCGCGATCTTCCGCCATGTCGATGGCATCACGCGACGCACCGATCATCTCGACGTTATATTTTTCCAGCACACCGTGCTTCGCCAGATCCAGCGCGCAATTCAACGCGGTCTGGCCACCCATGGTTGGCAGAATCGCATCGGGACGCTCTTTGGCAATGATCTTCTCGACGATCTGCCAAGTGATCGGCTCGATGTAAGTTGCGTCCGCCATATTCGGGTCAGTCATAATCGTGGCGGGGTTGGAGTTCACCAAAACCACACGATAACCTTCTTCACGCAATGCCTTGCAGGCTTGCGCACCAGAATAGTCAAACTCGCACGCCTGCCCGATGACTATCGGACCCGCGCCGATGATCAGAATGCTTTTTATGTCAGTACGTTTAGCCATTTACTTACCCATCATCGCAACAAAGCGATCAAACAAAGCATCCACATCATGTGGGCCCGGACTCGCTTCGGGGTGTCCCTGGAAACAGAACGCGGGTTTATCGGTCAACTCAAAACCTTGCAGCGTGCCGTCAAACAAAGAAGTGTGTGTTACGCGTGCATTGCTCGGCAGCGTCGCCGCATCCACTGCAAAGCCGTGGTTCTGGCTGGTTATCATCACGCGCTTGGTCTGCGTGTCTTGCACGGGATGGTTCGCACCGCGATGACCGAACTTCATCTTCACGGTTTTCGCGCCCGCAGCCAGTCCCATGATTTGATGACCCAAACAAATTCCAAACAAGGGAACGCCAAGCTCAATAAATTTTTTCGTGGCGTTAATCGCGTAATCGCACGGCTCAGGATCACCGGGACCATTCGACAGAAACACGCCATTCGGCTGCATCGCCAACACATCGGCTGCGGAAGTTTTAGCAGGCACAACGGTGATGCGGCAACCGCGTTCGGCGAGCATGCGTAAGATATTGCGCTTCACGCCGAAGTCGTACGCCACCACATGAAATTTAGATTCAGCCGCATCGCGATAGCCCGCCCCCAGCACCCACTCGCGCTGCGTCCACTCGTATGGCTTATCGCAAGTGACCACTTGCGCCAAGTCCATACCTGCCAAGCCAGCAAATCCACGTGCTGCCGCCAATGCCGCTTCCACGTTATCGCCCGTGGCGATGCAGCCGTTTTGCGCGCCTTTACTACGCAGAATACGCGTCAATTTACGCGTATCAATGCCTGCGATGGCCACGACGTTATTCGCTTCAAGATATTCGGGTAGCGATTGTGTACTGCGGAAATTACTTACGGTCATCGACAAATCACGTATCACCAAACCGCTGGCGAATACCTGTCGCGATTCCACGTCCTCTGCATTCACTCCCACGTTACCTATGTGCGGATAAGTCAACGTAACGATTTGTTTGCAATAGGAAGGATCAGTGAGAATCTCCTGATAGCCCGTCATTGAGGTGTTGAACACCACTTCGCCGACACTACTACCGGATGCGCCAATGGCAATGCCGCGAAACACCGACCCATCGGTTAAAACTAAAATGGCGGGACTGGCTTGCGACACAGGGAGACTCCTCAAACTGGACATAAAGAAGCGGGACGAACATTGCGTTCATCCCGCTTTTGATTGGCGCGCATTATAGACGAATAGCGAGGCAGTATCAATGCACCAGCGGCACAAAGCCGTTCAAACAAGTGACTTAAATTGAAAAGTCGTACCCCATTTCCATTTCCGCCTTGAATATCTTCACGCCATTTCCGCCACTATGCTTGACCAAGTACATGGCTGCATCTGCTCGTGTAATCAACATTTTTTCGTTCACCCCGTGTTCAGGGAAAACCGCGATGCCGATGCTGGCAGTGACTGAGTGGCTTTGATCGGAAATATTGAACGGTTCTTTTAATGCCTTGAGTATTTTTTCTGCAACGAAGACAGCATCTTGCGTGGCGGCTATGGATGGCAGCAGTACAATAAATTCATCTCCACCCATGCGTGAAAGTGTATCTGAATCACGCATACATAACTGCAAACGTTTGGCTGCTGCCGAGAGCAGCAAATCTCCCCCGTCGTGCCCCACTGCGTCATTTACCGCTTTAAATTTATCCAGGTCAATAAACATCAATGCCAAGCTTAGTTTGTTGCGTTTGGCATGGGCAATGGCGCGTTGCAGTCGATCCGTGAGTAGTCTGCGGTTGGGTAAGTCGGTCAGGGCATCATAGTGCGCCAAGCGGTGTATTTTTTCTTCAGTTTGCTTGCGGGTGGTGATGTCGCGTACAAAACAATAGAGCCGTCCGCCATATAAATCACCGTAGTTAATACTGGCTTCCACGCTGATAAAAACGGTATCTTTGCAACGCACCAGCGTTTCAAAACGCTCGCTGCCCGTAGCAATGGCGGTTTGAATATGTGTGTTTTGTTCAATTGCCACGCCAGTCGAATCAAGATCGGTCAAATTCATTTCCAATAGCTCTTCCCGCGTATATCCCGTCAGCTTACAAAAAGAATAATTAGCATCCAAAATTTTTCCTTGCTTATCCGATACCCAGAAGCCGTCCAAAGAGCTGCGTATCATTAGCTTGAATTGCTCTTCTTCGTTTTTGCGTAAGAGTTCTTCAATGATTTCGCGCTCGCGAATATGGTTGACCAAAGGCTTGAATAGTAAAAAATAAAGGGTTGGGGAAATAAAGATGACCAGCAGGGTGGCATCCAGAATCGCATCATCCAACAATGAATGAGCCGGCAGCATCGGTAACAACATCATCACGATTGTTTCCGCAATGAAAACCGACAGTGCAACGGTAAACAGAATAACCGTGGGCGACTTTAAGACAAAGGATTGCGAAAAAGGCGTTGGATGAAGCCTAGTTAAATCTTGATTTTTATAATAGTCGACAGACTTACGCATTTTATGTTGCCTTTTCGATCAGTTGCATGAGTGCAAGAACATTAGCGCATTGTAATGCAGAATCCCCACTAAATTGCTTGCTTAATTACGCTACCAAGCCAACAGTTTCTCAAATTCACCCAGCGGCACGGGGCGGCTAAACAGGTATCCTTGAAAATTTAAGCAGCCATTTTTCTCCAGAAAAGCACGCTGATCTTCTGTTTCTACCCCTTCGGCAATGACCGTCATGCCGAGATTGTGAGTCATGCCGATAATAGTTTGCACGATAACGGCATCGTTGGTATGTATACCGATATTGCGCACGAAAGATTGGTCAATTTTTAACTGATCGAGCGGCAGGCGGGTGAGATAGGAGAGTGATGAATAACCTGTGCCAAAATCGTCCATGGAAAAAAGCACACCGACTTCTTTGAGTTGCTGCATTTTGGCGATGGTATCTTCGATGTTGTCGAACATCATGCTTTCGGTTAATTCGATTTTAAGTAGGCTGGAGTCTATGGCGTTTTTTTGCAGCGCGGATTTCACTTGATCGACAAAATCAGGTTGGCGAAATTGCAGCGGGCTGACATTCACCGCGAGCCGCAAGTGTTTGGCATGATCACTGGCTTCCCATTGTTTGATTTGAGTGCAAGCGGTTTTGAGTACCCATAGCCCAATCGGCAATATCAGTCCCGTTTCTTCTGCCAGCGGAATAAATTCAAAGGGCGGAACCAGTCCGCGTGTAGGATGCTTCCAGCGGATCAACGCTTCCGCACCGACTACCTTGTGGTTTTTATCTACCTGAGATTGGTAATACAGCTCTAGCTGGTTTCCCGCGATAGCAACACGTAAATCTGCCACCAGTGCGGCACGATTATTTGCGGCTCTTTGCATCTCCGGGTCAAACAGGCGTAGCGTATTGCGACCTGATGCCTTGGCTTGGTGCATCGCCAAATCGGCGCGCTTGAGCAGGTCATCCATCGTTTCGGCTTGCTCCGCAAACAAGGCAATACCAATGCTGGCGGAGCCTTGATATTTCTGTTCGGCAAGCTGGTAAGGACGAGCCAATGAAGCCAGAATTTTTTTAGAAATGACCTCTACTTCTGCTGCTGCCGTTTTCGGGTCACTGCGCAGCCTTTCCAAAACCACCATAAATTCATCTCCACCTAAGCGAGCTAACATGTCGAAATCGCGAATGCAGGCACGCAAACGGGTAGCCGCTTGTTGCAGCAATAAATCACCTTTGCCTTGTCCTAGCGTGTCGTTCAACGATTTAAAATTATCTAGGTTAATTTGTAGTAACGCGTCTTGCCGCTTGCTGCCGCCTTTGGTGAGATCACCCGATACCACACTCGCCAACATTTTTTTCAGACGATCCAGCAACATGCGCCGATTGGGTAAACCCGTCAGCACGTCGTAGTAAACCAGATCATTGATTTCTTTTTCGGCTGCTTTTTGTTCGGTCAAATCGTTGAAGGTAATGACGTAGTTGGTAATCGCTCCCGTGTTGCCATATACGGCGGTAATGTCCATCTGGCTTAGGTACATCTGGCCATTTTTGCGCCGATTCAATATTTCGCCATGCCATGAACCGACACGCTTTGCTTGCGCTCTTATGTCGGCATAAAACTGTGCGTTTTGATCATTGGTTTCAAGCAAGCTTGGCTTGCGACCCACCACCTCGTCAACCGAGTAACCTGTGGTTTCGGTGTAAGCGCGGTTTACTTTGAGAATGACTTCGTCAATATCGGTAATTAGCGTACTTTGGTTGGTTTCAAACGCTACCGCAGAAACACTGATGCTTGCTTCGGCGAGTTTTTGCGCTTTGATGCTCGCCATCAGCGGGCGCAACACTTGAAAGTAAATAACGGGGAAAACAAACAGCGCGACGATTGAAGTATTCAAAATGGTAGCGTACCAATCGGGCATCATTGGTAGTTGTTCCGCCAGTACCTGCACCAGTGCCTCGGCAATAAAAATAATCGCCGTCACGATGGCGAGGGTGTACCAAACCATAGATTTCTTTACTGCGCTGGCATCGAAATGGAGCAATTGCGACAGTAGGTTGGCATTTTCGGACAAGGCGTGCAACTTAATCAGCGCGTCTTTGTTAAGCTGAGAAGCGTTTGCTAGTGGCCCTTTCAGCAGCGTAGCCGCCACCTCGGCATTGCCCTGTTGATGGGCTTTAAGCACTTCACCTGCACATAAGTGGAAGTTTTCATGGGCGAGACGGAGTGCTTCCCATTCCGGCAAATGCGCGTGCATTTTTTTTGCCGGACCGTAAATCCATTTGCCCAAGGTGCAACAATTGTCTTGGCTCACGACGGATACATCAAGCTGCTCATCACTGGTGTGACCCAGCACACTTTTCAACCGACTCGTCCAGCTCGAATGTGCCTCAATCATCTCATTAAGATTGAGTTTGGCTAATGACTTTTCTTCAGTGGTTAAACCCATTACCGCCCCTATTTGGCACAGTTATTGTGTTGCGATTGTACACAAAACCAACTTAAGCTTTAATTACTCAATTTTTCCAAGGTTTCCCAGCGAGCCATCGCCGTTAACACTTCCGCTTCAATTTCTTCACTACGCGTTTGCAATTGCTTGGCGCGTTTTGCATCACTGCGATAGAGTGCGCCATCCGCGAGGTGGGTGGCGATCTCACTTTGCTCACGTTCCAACACTTCAATGCGCTTGGGCAATTCTTCTAACTCGCGCGCATCTTTATAGCTTAATTTGCCACTGGCTTTTGGCTTTTCGGCTAGCGCAACTGCCACCTTCGGCGGTGTTGAATTAACTGGCTTGGCGGCAGCGGCGGTTGCCTGATATTTCTTAACCCGCACCCAGTCTTCATAACCGCCGACATATTCGATCAACTTGCCATCGCCTTCAAAGGCAATCACTTGCGTAACGACGTTATCAAGAAAAGCTCGATCGTGGCTGACCAAAAACAAAGTCCCGTCATAGTTAGCCAATAATTCTTCAAGCAATTCTAACGTTTCAATATCCAAATCATTGGTCGGCTCATCCAGCACCAGCACGTTGGCAGGCTGCGTAAACAATCGCGCCAGCAGCAAGCGATTGCGCTCGCCACCCGAACAGCTTTTAACCGGTGAACGCGCGCGCTCAGGCGGAAATAAGAAATCGCCTAGATAGCTGATGACATGTTTTTTCTGACCGCCAATATCGACAAAATCTGAGCCTTGGCTGATGGTGTCGGCGAGCGTTGCGTCATCATTGAGTTGTTCGCGCAATTGATCGAAATACGCGACCGAAATTTTCGTACCGAGCTTCACCTGTCCAGAATCCGGCTCTAACTGACCGAGTATCATTTTCAGCAAAGTGCTTTTACCCGCGCCGTTCGGGCCGAGCAAGCCTATCTTGTCACCACGCTGAATACGACAGGAAAAATCTTTAACCAATGTGCGGTCACCGTAGGCTTTGCTGACATTCTCAAGCTCGGCAACCAGCTTGCCGGAACGTTCGCCGCTGGTTACTTCCATTTCGACTTTGCCAACTTTTTCACGACGAGCGGCACGATCACGGCGCAGTTGTTCCAAGCGCAACACGCGGCCTTCGTTGCGAGTGCGACGGGCTTTCACACCCTGACGTATCCACACCTCTTCTTGCGCCAGCACTTTGTCAAACTTGGCATTGACCACGGCTTCGTCACTTAACATGCGCTCTTTGATAGATTGGTAGGCAGAAAAATTTCCGGGAAAACTTGCCAACTTGCCGCGATCCAATTCAACGATACGCGTGGTGACGTTATCCAAAAAACGTCGATCATGGGTGACGAATAACACGCTGCCGACGAAGTTATTGAGCAGCCCCTCCAGCCATTCGATAGAGGCGAAATCCAGATGATTGGTCGGCTCATCCAGTATCAGCACATCAGGTTCGGCGACCAATGCTTGCGCCAAAGCCACGCGTTTACGCTGTCCGCCGGACAAATCTCCAACACGTTTATCGGCATCCAGATCCAATTTGGCAATCGCTGTTTCAATACGCGCCTGCACCGACCAGCCATCTTGTGCCTCCAGCTGGGTTTGCAAATGCTGCATTTCCTCCAGCAACTTATCAAAGTCAGCATCTGGCTCGGCGAGTTGATGTGAGACATGATGGTAATCGTGCAGCAATTTTTGTAACTTGCCCAAGCCTTTTGCCACGGCATCGAACACGCTGTCGTCCGCATCCAACACCGGCTCTTGGCTGACATAACAAATACGCGCAGTGGGCGCGCGCCATACGATGCCGTCATCCAAATTTCCTTGTGCGGCAAGCACGCGCATCATGCTTGATTTACCGCCACCATTGCGGCCGATTAAGCCGACACGTTCGCCCTCATCGAGTTGAAAATCCGCGTGATCAAGGAGCGCGACGTGACCAAAGGCGAGGCTCGCCTTGTCTAAAGTAATAAATGGCATAGGGAATTATTTCGTAACAGCAGTAGAAGAAGTAGCGGGTAAGGCCGACTGATAGATGAGTGAAAAGCCAACCGCCCACATCGCCAATACCCAATAACCAAAGGCATCGGTGAAATTGGCGATGAGTAAAACCAGGGTGCGATCCAGCATGTACGGCTTGATGAATTCATAGCAAAACAACACGGCTGCCAGCACATTCGCTATCAACACCAAGCGATGTCCCCAGCTAAAACCGTTGCCATCAGGTTTGCCGACAGGCTTCAATGAGCCACGCAACAGCGCGATAGAAATGAGTACACCAAACAACAAAATTAAACCGACAAGCCGTCCCGGAATGTCACCCTCATGGGTATTCACACCGAGCAGCTCCAATAGCATCCTCCCAACAAATGCAATCCAGCCCATCGCTACCACTTCAAGCATTAACAGCCATGCCAAAAAAACGTTTGTACTATAAAAATTCATTATTTACCTTTACCTGACAGCTGTTTCAAATCAGCTATGATTTCTTTCGAATGTCGCGAAGTTTCTACTGTCAAATACACCTTGCTAACGTTACCTTGCGGATCAATCAAAAAAGTGTAACGCCGCGCCACTTTCATAAAACCCAAGTTCATCAATGCACCATAACTAGCGGCTGTTTCGGTGGTTTTATCCGCCAATAAGGGGAAGGGTAAATTATATTTTTTGGCGAATTCCGCATGGCTCGCGCTATCGTCCACACTCACTCCCACCACTTGCGCGCCAAGTTCGGTAATCAAATTCAGATCATCCCGAAACGCACATGCCTCCTTGGTACAACCAGGCGTGTCATCCTTGGGATAAAAATACAACACCAGCCATTTGCCACGAAAATCTTTCAGCGCATGTTGCTTGCCGTTTTGATCGGGCAAATTAAAATCGGGTGCAGGCTTGCCCACCTCCGGCAACTCACCCGCCCGCGCAGCGCGCGCCACCAATAACGATGCAAACACCACCAACGCCAATACAATCGCTAAAAATTTCATTTTGCTCTCCTTTGCCACAAGACAAAACCAATAGGGCTCGCATGATACCAGCGTGGCGGTTCTGATTACAGCGCATTTCAGCTAGAATGCGCGCCGCTGTCCCCGTAGTTAAATGGATATAACCGGCCCCTCCTAAGGGTCAATTACAGGTTCGATTCCTGTCGAGGACACCAAATAGCTGCTTTATCCCGTCTAACACCATCCACTAAACCCGCATAAATACTAGATTTAAGCCTATAATCTGGCTTATCGCGTCTTTTCCCGTCCATTGCAATTGTCCAACAAATGTGGTGAAATTCGTTGGTACATGATTTTATGGAAGATAAATGTGCCAACGAATATACTAAAATATGAGCAAATACGTGCCATTCAGCCAAGTGTTAGACCATTTAAGCTAACCGATGGACGCGGGTTGTACTTGCTCGTTATGCCGAACGGCTCAAAGTATTGGCAGTTAGCTTATCGATTCACAAGAAAGCAAAAAACGCTGTCACTTGGCGTATATCCAAAAATATCCTTAGAAGCTGCCCGTGCTGGGCGTGATGAAGCTCGGCGCATACTGGCTAACGGTGGCAACCCTATGGAAGCCAAGAGAGCGGCAATAAAACTGAAGCGGGAAAAAGTAAATGTTCCGCCTGCATTTCAGCTTTCAATGCGGGGTGATGCGCTTACCATTCAAACCAAGGGTGAAACACTCATGCTGACTACGGAGCAAACTGCGGCGATACGCTCATTCCTAATAGCAACCCCTAGCGAGGTGACACGATGAAGCTATCCGACCCAAAGGTAAAAAAAGCCAAGCCCGAAGAGAAGCCTTACAAATTAACTGACGGCGGCGGGCTGCATATCCTAATTCACCCAAACGGCGGAAAATACTGGCGGCTAGCTTATCGTTTCGCAGGCAAGCAAAAATCACTTTCATTAGGCACATATCCCGAAATAACTTTATCCGATGCGCGTGAAAGATGCGCGGCGGCTCGCAAGCTGATAGCCAACGACACTGACCCCAGCGCAGCCAAGCAAACCAAAAAACGGCAAGACAAAATGGCAGCGGCGAACACCTTGGAAGCGGTTGCCCGTGAATGGGTAGAGAATCGTTCAAACGATTGGACAGCGGGACACAAAGCCCTGACCTTACGCACCCTAGAGCAAGATGCCTTCCCTACGTTAGGACACCGCCCGATTGCAGAAATAACCCCAGCCGAATTACTTGCCACCATGCGTACCATCGAAAAACGCGGCGCATTGGAAATAGCCAACCGTGTATTGCAACGCTGTAGCTCCGTGTTTCGCTACGGCATTGCCACTGACCGATGCAACAGCAACCCCGCAACCGAACTGCGCGGCGCATTAAAAAGCCCTAAACGAGGGCATTACACCACCATCGAAAAAGGCGGCTTTCCCAAGCTGCTCCGCGATATTGACGGCTACCAAGGCAGCCCAACCACCACCTATGCCCTGCAATTGATCGCCCTGACGTTTACTCGCACCAGCGAGTTGATCGAGGCGGAATGGTGCGAAATAGACCTCAAGCGCGCAGAGTGGTTAATCCCAGCCGAGCGGATGAAGATGCGCCGCCCTCACCTAGTCCCGCTATCCGCACAAGCGGTGGCAGTGTTCAAAAAGGTTGCCGAACTAACAGGCGATAGGAAATATGTGTTCCCCAACCGCAACGACCCGACCAAACCTGCCAGCAATGCCATTATTCTGCGCGCATTAGGGCGCATGGGCTACACAGGCAAGATGACGGGACACGGCTTTAGATCGGCAGCCTCCACCCTGCTAAACGAACACAAAACCAAGTGGGGCATACACCGCGATGTAATCGAATTGCAGCTTGCCCACGTTGAAAAGAACGCCAGCCGCGCCGCCTATAATTTCGCCGAATATCTGGAAGAGCGCACCGCCATGATGCAGGCATGGGCGGACTATCTGGATAAGCTCAAGGCGGGTGCGCAAGTGATACCGATGCGCGCTTGATTTTAAGTGGTTGAACATCTCCATTTAAGTGTGTATATTTAATTCACCATGTGATACAGCTACGACCCAGCAAAAAAAGCGGCGAACCTGAAAAAGCACGGGTTTGATTTCGATGATGCACGGCGCGTAATCGAAAGCGCACAAACCGTCACATTTGAAGATCAACGCTTTGACTATGGCGAAACCCGTTACCTCACATTGGGGTTATTGCATGATGCAGTGGTTATCATCGCCACCGCTGAAACCGATAAATCAATACGCATTATTTCTATGCGAAAGGCGGACAAAAATGAACAAAAAATCTACTACGAAAATCGCTGACGACGCACCGATCACACAAGCCGATATAAGCAGCGGGCGGCTGGTATTACGCAAGCGTGGTGCAAGCGGCGCGGTACTGCCCGCCAAACGCCGCATCAACATTTTTTTGGACAATGCCACACTCGAATACTTCAAAACTAAAGCTGGCGGGCGCGGCTACCAAACCCTGATAAATGAAACGCTCAGGCAAGCGATGCAGGCAGAAAATTTGGAAGCTGTGGTGCGTAAAACTATACGCGAAGAGATGCGCAAAGCGGCGTGAGTTGCACCACCATAATGCAGCAATGGGTGGACTTGAGCGCACACAAGCAATACGACGCGATAGACGCGAAAAGGATTTAGAACATGAAGCTCAAACCGATTAAAACCGATGCCGAATATCGCGCTGCACTCACTGAAATCGAGCAGCTATTTGATGCGCCCGATGGCACACCCGAAGCGGACACGCTGGAGGTGTTAGCCCTGCTGGTACACAGCTACGAAGCCACGCATTACCCTATGCCCTCGCCTGACCCGATAGATTTTTTGCTGTACATCATGGAAAACAGGGGGCTGGTGCGCAAAGACCTAGAGCCATTTATTGGCAATCGCGGTCGGGTAGCAGAGGTATTAAATCGCGCCCGCCCCTTATCTCTGACGATGATTCGGCTATTGTCCGAAGGCTTGAAAATCCCCGCTGCGGTGCTGATACAGCCCTACGAATTACGCAAGGCTGCTTAATCAAACCGCACAACACACCATAAGATTGCCTAGGACACCCCATTAACCTATACTTGTACGCACTCAAGAACAAGTAAGAGGTGCAGCATGAAAGTTGTTAGCTACTCACAAGCACGCAATTCGCTTAAATCAGTGTTGGATGGTGTGGTGCAAGATGCGGACATCACCATTATCAGCCGCCGTGATGCGGGGGGCGATGCCGTCATCATGTCGCTGGATCAATACAACAGCATCATGGAAACCCTGCACCTCACCAGCAACCCCGCCAATGCCGCACACCTTGCGCGCTCGATTAAGCAAGCCCGCGAAGGCAAAGCCAAGCCGCGCAAACTGCTGCCCGACTAATGGCGCGCCTGTTGACATTTACCCCTGTGGCATGGAGTGATTATGTGTACTGGCAAGGGCAAGATAAAAAGACCCTCAAGCGCATCAATACGCTTATCAATGAAACGGCGCGCAATCCCTTTGAAGGCATCGGCAAGCCCGAAGCTTTGCGTGGTGATTTATCGGGTTGTTGGTCGAGGCGCATTGATGAAACTAATCGACTGGTGTACCAAGTTACCGATGAGGCTTTGATTATTATTGCTTGTCGTTTTCATTACGAAGGCTAACAGTTTCCACACCTGATGAGACTACTAGCCATCTCACTAAGCTGCATACACCGCAGCAAGTGATTGGTTATAGCCCGACGGGGCGAACGCATGGAAAACCTTGCCATGCTGGCGTATCAATTATTCAAGGGTAACCGAAAAGGTTGTGCAATGCTGCTAGATTATCAAAACGCAAGAGAAATGCGGACAGAACAGTCAATCGAGCCATTTGGTAAAGATCAAATCGATAGAATGCGGAAAATAAATAGGGATGCTTTTACGCAAGCTGTGAAAGAAGCTAATGCGATAAACTGGTTAGAAGACACCCTGACGGTAAAGGGAAGCGTTGCCAATTTAGGGGAAAAAATCGGTAAGGAATATGCGCTAATCTTTAACTCCCTTGATAACGCCGAAGAGCTTACGCCACGTGCAGGAAAATGGCTGTGGATTGGAATTAGAGAAAGCCAATTAACTTGGCTTGGATGGATAGATGATGGACTTGTGGAGGATAATGCTACCGCAAGAAATTATGCAGCAAAATTCGAAGATGGGCATGAGGGCGGATTGGTTTATGCGGTTTACATGAAACTTTCTGAAATTGCATACTGTGAAGCCCTTAACCAGGAAGGAGTATTCAAAGGCTATAGTGACCCTGACCTGATGTTTTGTATAGCGCTAATTTGGTTTTGGGAGGCTGATGCACTTATGGGATCAGGTAATATAAATAGCGCGCTTGATAGGATTGCTGACGCATATTCAGCAATTCAATTAGCGAGAGATAATCTAGCTGGTGAATATTTTAAATCTCAAGCATCCTCTAGTGCCGCACGCCGTGCCGCAACAGCACGCCATACAAATACCTATGAATTACGCGACAAAATCATCAATTTCTGGCGTGACAATATCAGCGCAGATCAATCAAATGAATTTGCTGCGGAATTGCTGCAAAAGGAATTTCCCCATGTGGGACACCGAACACTTGCCCGGTACGTTTCTGAAGCAAAAAAATTACCGCCTGATGTGATGCCTGGAACTTGCCCGTTTTACGATAGTCAGTAGGGCGGTGCATATGGAATCTATGTTACCGCCTGCTGGCACACTGTAACGCCTGCCAGCACCCTGCACACCCTGCCAGCAACTAGGCTGGTAATGCTATTTTCCATGACTACAATGCCATACCCATGCAAGGCAATCCCGCCTTGTGTATTCCAAAAAAAGGAAAACAAACATGGGTAAAACATCGCAACAAACTACACCACACCCCGCGCAGTTCTATCGATTGCCTCACCTCAAGCAACGTCTAGGCGTGTCTGGCTCAAGCATTTGGGCATGGGTGAAAAAAGGGACTTTCCCAAAACCGATCAAACTTTCCCAAAATACTACCGCATGGAACGCGGCGGATGTAGAGGCTTGGGCGGCTGATCGCATCGCGTCTTCACAGACAACAAAGTGAGGCGCGTTATGAAAAACAATCAGGACATCCCAAAAAACAAAGCGGCCGGGCTACCCACCCAAACCGCTCAGAACAACCACTTGAACGCGCATGATACCTCGCTGATAAATCAGCAGGCAATCGTTTTATCCGCCTTGCAAAAGGAAGCCCAGCACACCGCTTCACTGCGCAATGACTACGGCGTGATGCACCCAGCGGCAAGGGTGCAGGAGCTTCGAGAAAGAGGCTATCGCATCGACACGGTGCGCGTGTCAGTGATAACGCCCGACGGTGTAAAGCATCGCTCAGTGGCAAAGTATTTTTTGCAAGCTATCAATAATGCAATTGCTGGGGTGATGCCATGAAGCCCGACGATTGGTTAGAACGCCTGCAAAGCCTCGCTGTGCGATTTTCTCACCTTGGGGTGGGTGCTGACCTTGCCGCGCTGTCAATAATCGACGCATGGGGCGTGTATCTGTTTTTGTCGCGTTTGGCGGATGGTTAAGCGATGGCAATTAGTCGGTACAAAAACGCAATCGAGAAACGGGACGGCGGCGGGCATATTGCCGTTCCCTTCCCTGTGTTGAACGGTGCGGCTTACCTTAACCTCAATGCCCATGCACGGATGTTGCTGTTTGACCTTGCCGCACAATATCGCGGCGATAACAACGGCGATTTGTGCGCGGCTTGGAAGCTGATGAAACCGCGCGGCTGGAAATCTGAAGCCACGCTGGACAAAGCCAAGCGTGCATTAGTTGAAGCGGGGTTGATTGTGGAAACTCGCAAAGGAGCGCGCCCCAACAAATGCAGCTTGTTTGCGTTGACGTGGTTCGCATTGGATGAGTGCAACGGCAAGTTGGATATTTCTGCGCGCTCATTTCCGCGTGGTGCATACAAGCTAAAAGACCGACCACCCGTGATGATTTCGAGGGGAGGGAAAAACGCATCGCTTACTACAGCTAGTGTAGTAGCGCGCACAGGATAGCTACAGCAGGTGTAGTAAGGAAGTTGAAAATGCAGCTCCACTACTACACGAGGTGTAGCTATGCGAGGTAATTTTCAGCCCGCTCTACTACAGCAGGTGTAGTGCTTCTTAGAATTACCATCTACCTGCTTTTGTTAGGGGGTGTGATTGATAGAGAAAGGGTTAAACATGGCGGCGAAAAAAACAAAAGTTGCGGCGAAGGTTTCAACACAAGTTGCGCTGACGGAAAAAGAAATGGTTGACCGCATCGCAACAATTACTTTGATGCCCAGTGCAAATGCGGCGGCGGTGATTGCCGATTATGGCAAAGCATTTGGCGAACAAGATGTGAGTGCGCTGATTGAACAACTGCGCTCGAAATTTGACCAAGTGGAAAAAGGCGATTTACATTACTGTGAGTCGATGTTGGTAGGGCAAGCACACGCGCTGCAATCCATTTTTATGAACCTATCAAGGCGGGCAGTTAATCAGGAATACATGAAAAATCTTGAGGTGTATTTGCGCCTTGCGTTGAAAGCGCAGAATCAAAGCCGCATGACGCTGGAGACATTAGCCGCAATGAAAAATCCGCCCGTAGTATTTGCCAAGCAAGCCAATATCAATCATGGCAACGGCAACCAGCAAGTGAACAACGGCACAGCCGCACCCGATGCAAAGACCGCCACACGCACGGGCGCGCACGCGGAAGAAAACAAAAATCAGCAAAACGAACTATTAGAGGTGCAACATGGCAGCAAGACGCTGGACAGCCAAGCAACGGGCGCAACAATCGGTAAAGATCAGACAATGGCAGCCTTGGGCTAAATCGACTGGGGCTAGGACACCCGAAGGCAAGGCGGTATCATCACGCAATGCTTACAAGGGCGGGTTGCGGGCAACTTTGCGCGAAATGTCGAGGTTGTTAGTTAAGCAGCGGGGTATGCTAAAAAATATACCGCGCGCGCCAGCTTGCTCCGGTGTTTCTTAGAGTTACCACCTGCCCAGCGTGTCTGGAAGTACCTTGCCCAAGGGGATTGCATAGCAGGGGGGCGGGTAAAAGTCTGGGACAAAAAAACTCATAGACCACGCCTATGCACACGCGCAGATAATGCCCTCTGTATGATTTTTTATATCAATCAGAAACTAGATCAACGGGGGCTAGGACACCCGAAGGCAAGGCGGTATCATCACGCAATGCTTACAAGGGCGGGTTTGCGGTTTACACCAAGAGAAATGTCGAAGCTGTTGGGTCAACAAAAGGATATGTTGAAGCGGGTTTAACTAACTTTGAAAATCCCTAAGAGCTTTATATTGTTGGTAAAACTGTTGGTATAAACAAAAATTAAACTAACCAAACCCTTGCAGAATATAGATTACAGAGAACTGTTCGCAGTCTGTCGAGGCCCGTCTGACACTATCCACTACAATCTGCACAGAAGGTAAATCCGAGAGGTATGGGCAGATTTTTGATGACCTTGCTTTTACTTGGGTGGAATCCAAATGAACTCTTTGTTTGGCAATCACTCTGAGATAAACCTGTACGTTGTTTTGCAAGCCTTTAGCAAAAACTTACGGGCATGACGTACCACTTTGATGAAAGGAGTATGAATATGAAAAGAATTTATTCCAAAGTAACAAGAGCAATTGCCGCAGCGGTACGTTGGACGATGGCGGGTATTTTTTCGCTGCTGGTGTTGATTCCGACTGTTGTGGCACTGACCGAGTAAATATGATTGCCATCAAATTGGCTAGGGTTCTTCATTTTAAAGCTGGAGTGCTATCGGTAAAGTATAAAAGCCATCAACTCAAAAGTTGATGGCTTTTATACTTTTTAGGTGTTCGCTCAAATGGTCTGTTTACTTTCCTATAATAACTTCATCCACTTCATCCACGCTCATGTCTTGAAAGATACGACGCGCAATATTTTTAACATCATCTACCGCATCAAATCTTAGCTTTCTCCACCGCTCAGGGTCTTTGCGCGAGGATGATTCCGAATCGCTTAAAGCCAATACTTTGCTTGCTCCGTAATAATCTGCCACCTCATCAATTTTGGTTTGACTGGCACTCGCCTCAAATTTAATCAAAAAACTCCCCGATTGTTTGGGAGGCTCTACTTTATTGATGGCCGGGCTTGTTTTGGCAGGTTCATCAGCAGCCAATGAAATCGTGGCAAAATTTACGCACAAGCTAACAATACTTAATATACACAGCAAAATAGTGCGCTGATTTTTTATGGCTACAGTTATTGTCATTACAATCTCCAGAATAAATTCAAAATCTATAAAAATTTTATGCAAATCGCCTAATAAACCTTCTAGGTTTGAAACACAAGGTAATTGTGTCGAACCATACCTCATTTGATGCAAATCCCCCTTTAATGTTTGCGCAATAGTTTCCGCAAGGGTTTCGTCAATTTGTAAGAGGTGGAAACCTCGTCAGGCTCTAGTCGTTTCAGCATTTCGTAATAACTGCGAATGTTTTCCACCAACACTACTGCCTCCCCACCGCGTGCATAACCATGTTTTACCGTAATGTAAACTTCTGGTTGATTTAAGCGCAACATCCATTTTTTGACATCCGACCAGCTATCGGCATTTTGCTTGGCGCGGCTGGTTAATACTCGAGCATCTTCCATGTGTCCAAATCCTTGATTATAAGCGGCTAGAGCCAGCCAAGTGCGATCCGGCTCTTGGATGCGTTCAGGGATGCTCTCTTTGATTATGACTAAATATTTCGCACCTGCGAGGATGTTTTCACGAGCATCCAGCCGATTGCTCAGATTCATGCGATCAGCGGTGTCTTCGGTCAGCATCATCATGCCGCGCACATTGGTGTATGAGGTGGCGAGCGGATCCCACTGCGACTCTTGGTAAGCCAATGCCGCCAATAAACGCCAATCGTCGCCTGTGATGTCGGCGGCTTCTTCAAACATCTCACGGTAATGCGGCAACACGGTGTTGGTTGCTTGAATGAATGCGGCGGCATCCAGCTTGTCGAGCCGATTGTGATGCCCATAATAACGATCCAGCAAGCGGGGCAAGGTGCGATTTTTTTGAATGTCGGTGAAAAATTTATCGACTTGCTTGAGCAGGTCAGTATCTGCGTCGCTAGGAAAGCCCCACGCCAGTTTGGAGGGGGGTGCAATATCCAGCACGACCGTTAAATTAGGGTGGTAATTACGTGCATCGGCAAACTGCAATTCGTTTGCTGTGGCACATGCCACCTTACCTTCTGCCACCTCGGTTAATAGCTTGTCAGCTGTTAATTTGCTGCGAGCTTGCCATTGTAAAGTGGGGAAGTTTTTCTGTGCCTCGTGTAACGCCATCTCTTGCGCAGAGCCTGCTATAGCGGTAAGGTTAGCCGCAGTGAGTTCGGCGAGTGTTTTGGGTAAAGGATTGTCGCTGTTGCATACAAGTTGTTCGCGCACAGTTTGATAAGGTGTTCCAAAGCGAAGTGTGGTGGAGGTTTTACTACGCAATGGTGCGGCAGCCAGATGTACTTTATGCCCTTGTAATGCAGCAGAGATGTTTTCCTCTGGCATAGGTAATAGTTCAAGTTGAGTATGCAAAAATTTGCCGAGTAATTGAACTAACTCTTTTGCTAATTCAGCTTCCGCACCTTGCGCTGCTTCTGGCACGGCAACGATTAGTTTTCCTGCATTCCAAGCTGGAGGAGGTGGCGCAGAAGATGGATTGCAACCAGCTAGCAACCAGCCTAGCATTGAAATAAGCCACATCACTTTCAAGCAACGAGTTGAGTTTCGCATGAGGGTATTTTGCACGAAATTACCCAGTACTTTCTGAAATTTTGTAATTGGTGTGATTTATCCGACTTTATGTAAGTCATTACTAAAGGTTGCTGGTAGAATGCGCGCCCTCGGAGAGGTGGCAGAGTGGTCGAATGTACCTGACTCGAAATCAGGCGTGCGGTATCCCCGCACCGAGGGTTCGAATCCCTCCCTCTCCGCCACTGACCGTAACTTCGAATGCAAATTTCGTGAGGATTATAAATGAGCATGTTACGAGTAATTTTGTTGCTCTGCACCATGGTTTTGATGAGTTTTTCGAGTAGTGCAAATGCTGAAACACCCATGGTAAACAAGCATTTGGTAAGACTGTTGGGGAAATGGGAGAGTCCTCAAGGCGCAGTGATTTTCAATGCCAATCGAACCTGTGTTTACAAAGGTAAAAAATATATCTGCGCAATTGCTGATGGCGCGATACAAATTAAAAAACGCAAGGTGGTGATTGTTTTCCCTTACCGCTTTCAAAATGGTCAGCTGATTATTAGTGATCGCAATATTTCAACTGCCTACACTCGAGTGAGTTACCCTCATTAAGCCTAATCTGCTGTCAATCAAAGAGTCCAACGGGTTAAGCAGCGCGTAAGGACAGTTGGTTGTTATTTTGTGTTGTTACCTTTGCTGCGGAAAGTGGGCGTAAATTTGTGAGCTTGTGATGTCACGTCCTTACGAAAACATCACTGGATGACTAGCCAAATCGTCCAGTAATGTAGTCTTCAGTCTCTTTCCGTTTTGGGTTGGTAAATACCGTCGGTGTGTCGCCAAACTCAACCAAGTCACCCAGGTACATATAGGCGGTGTAGTCGGCTACACGTGCGGCTTGTTGCAAGTTGTGCGTGACGATGGCGATGGTGAAGTCTTCTTTCAGTTCATCAATCAGCTTTTCGATGTGTGCGGTGGAGATCGGATCAAGTGCAGAGGTGGGTTCGTCGAGCAGCAGCACTTGTGGTTTAACTGCGATAGCACGGGCGATGCACAGACGCTGTTGCTGACCACCCGACAACCCCGTACCACTTTGTTTCAATTTGTCTTTAACTTCCCCCCACAGTGCGGCTTTTTTTAACGCCCATTCCACACGTCCATCCATGTCGTGCCGATTGAGATTTTCGTAGAGCTTCACACCGAAGGCGATGTTGTCGTAGATCGACATCGGGAACGGCGTGGGCTTCTGGAACACCATGCCTATCTTGGCGCGCAGCATATTCAAATCCTGCTTGGGATCTAAGATATTCGCGCCATCTAGAATAATTTCTCCGACCGCTTTTTGTTTGGGATAAAGCTGATACATGCGGTTGAAGGTGCGCAGCAGAGTGGATTTTCCACAGCCGGATGGGCCGATGAAAGCGGTCACCATTTTTTCCGCGATGCTGAGGTTGATGTCTTTCAGTGCGCGAAAATTACCGTAATAAAAATTCAGGTTTTTAACGACGACTTTGGGGTTGGTGATAGTTTCAGCAGTCATTGGGTAGCCTTGGTTTGATCAATTTTTTGCCACAGAGAACACAGCGATCACAAAGAGAGGCAATGCCTTGCTTCGATTTCCCCGCTGAGTTTTTATTGAGGTTCATTTTTAGGTTAATGAGTAGTAGCACTTTGCCTGAAGAGTACTCGTGCAACGATATTCAGGGTTAATACGCTCAGGGTAATTAGCAGCGCGCCCGCCCAGGCGAGTTGTTGCCAATCGCCATAAGGACTCATGGCAAATTGGAAAATCACCACAGGCAAGTTTGCCATCGGTTGATCCATATTGCTGCTCCAGAACTGGTTGTTGAGTGCGGTGAATAGCAGCGGCGCAGTTTCCCCGCTGATGCGTGCCACGGCAAGCAATACACCTGTGATTATGCCTGCGCGGGCGGCGCGTAAGGTGACAAAGTTGACAATCTTCCATTGTGGTGCCCCCAGCGCGGCGGCGGCTTCACGCAGCGTGCTGGGGACTAAGCGCAGCATGTTTTCAGTGGTACGAATGACGATAGGAATGACAATGATGGATAACGCAAGCGCGCCTGCCCAGCCAGAAAAATGTTTTACTCTCACCACGTAAACTTCATAAACGAACAAGCCGATGACTATGGAGGGTGCGGATAACAACACATCATTGATGAAGCGTGTGATGGGTGCGAGCCAGCCGCGTTGTCCAAACTCGGCCAGATAGGTCCCAGCCAAAATTCCAATGGGTGTGCCAATCAAGGTGCCGAGTGCCGTCATCATTAAGCTGCCAACGATGGCATTCAATAATCCACCCGTACTACCTGGCGGTGGAGTCATTTGCGTGAATACTAAGCTGGTCAGTGCAGGTAATCCGTTTTGCAGCAAAGTCAGCAATATCCAGCATAGCCAGAATAATCCGAACACCATGGCCATTATTGAAACTATCAGTCCTGTGGCATTGATAATGCGGCGGCGTGTGTATAAATTTATCATGGTGTTTAAGCGGCTTGTCCTTCGCGTTGTCCCAGCTTATAAAGCATGAAGCGCGCAATGGACAACACCACGAAGGTGATGAAAAACAAAATCAAACCCAGTTCAATCAATGATGAAGTGTAAAGTTCACCGACCGCTTCAGTGAATTCATTGGCGAGAGCAGAAGAAATGCTGTTGCCCGGCATCAATAATGATTTGGTGAGTTCGTGCGCATTGCCGATCACAAAGGTGACTGCCATGGTTTCGCCGAGTGCGCGTCCCAAGCCCAACATAATACCGCCAGCTACGCCGACTTTGGTATAAGGCAAAACAATTTTCCACATGACTTCCCAAGTTGTAGCACCCAAACCGTAAGCCGATTCTTTCAATAATGTCGGGACGACATCAAACACGTCACGCATCACTGAGGTGATAAACGGAATGACCATAATCGACAAGATGATGCTGGCAGTGAGAATACCAATACCCATGGGTGGCCCGCTAAATAATGGACCGATAACAGCAATCGAGCCGAGACGTTCGGTGAGCCACGGCTCGACATGATCGGCGAAGATAGGCACAAAAACGAACAGCCCCCACATTCCGTAAATAATGCTGGGAATACCCGCCAGCAACTCAATGGCGATACCCAACGGACGGCGCAACACACGCGGTGAAAGTTCGGTCAAAAATACGGCAATGCCAAAACTGACGGGAATGGCGATCAGTAGCGCGATGCCTGAGGTAATGAGTGTACCGACGATGGGAATCAGCGCGCCGAACTGGTCGTTGGCGGGATCCCATTCGGGGCTGGTTAAAAAGCCAAAACCAAACGCATGTATGGCGGGCATACTGCCCATCACCAAAGAAAAAATAATCGCTGCCAACAAAGCCAATACACTGAACGCTGAGATACGCGTCAGCGTGCGGAACAACATATCAAGCACTGCTTGGCGTTTAAGGCGCGCTTCAAGTGAAAACATCGGCATAGTGGTGTGCGAGTTAAACTGTAAAAATTATTTTTGTAATTATAGCGTAATGATGTGTCGTTTTTATTGCACAAAATTTTTAACCAGTGTTTTTTAACCAGTGTTAAAGTGTTCGCCATTGCTACCGCATGTCGGCAGACGAAAATTCTGAAGACATATCAGATATGAACGATGTGCCTTATTTTGATAAATCATTGGGAGGATAAAAAATGTACAACGTTAAATTAAGCTTGTTGTTACTGGCAATGTTTACAAGTACTCAAGTCATGGCTGCATCAGGCGATGAAATCCAAGTTTATAACGAAGAAGCCAACAAGCCGGGTGAATTCGGCGTTGAGGTGCATGTG
>JBEBKA010000007.1:0-60974 GCA_040079595.1 Gallionella sp. | reverse complement strand
TTCCCCCTGTGAGGGGGAAGGAGTTTCATTCCCTCCCCTTGAAGGAGGATAACCAGCCACTTGCACAGCTTCATCGTGCTTAGTGGAATGGCTAGTTGTTTTATCAGGGTTAGGGTGGGGGTGAACACCAAAACACACCAGCGACACTCGCACCGCTGCACCTTCGTTAATCCATTCTTCATCGCTCCACGCGTTGAAGATTTTGCTGGTGTCGCAAATGCGCGCCAACACTTTTTGATTCGAGCCTTTGCGCAAAGATTGCGTGGCAACCAGTCCGGCACGCTGGCAGTTGCCCGCTGCGATTTGCGCACGGGCTTTTTCAAACCAATACGTCACCAAGTCTGCACCGCCCGGCACGCGTCCTTCATATTCAGCGCGCAGGGTTTGCACATAATCTTCGCCTAGCTCGCGTAGCATTTTGCTGCCACCGAGGAAGGGTGGGTTGCCGATGATGGCATCGCAGCTAGGCCAGTGCGCTTCGGCTTTGGAGTGCGCAGTCTCGACTGCGCGATGCAGCGACGTGTCGCTGCACTCCAAAATAGCATCCCGATTTTCAATATGGTCGAGCGATTGGAGGATAGGATTTTTGCGTATCGGGTAGCCATTTTTGAGCATCCATTGAATTTCGCCTATCCACACGGTGACGCGCGCAAGCTCAGCAGCGTAAGGGTTAAGCTCGATGCCGAGTACGTTGGCGGGGGAGCATTCGATGGTGATTTGGCGTTGTAGCCCCAGCACTTCTGCTTCAAGGTTGGCTTTGTGTTCGAGGTCTTTTAAGGCGCGCAGGGCGAGGTATAAAAAGTTGCCGCTGCCGCACGCGGGGTCGAGTACGCGAAAAGCTTTGAGGCGTTCGATGTAAGAAATGAAGGCGGCTTTGGCTTCGGGGAGTGCATTTTTTGAGCCTTTGCCACCCGCTTCGTAGCGTGCCATTGCCTCGGCGATGATGTGCTTGGCGGCTTGCCATTCTGCCGTGAGCGGCTCGACGATTACGGGATGGATGATGCGCAGTATGGATTGTTGGTCGGTGTAGTGCGCGCCGAGTTGCGAGCGTTTTTTCGGGTCGAGTCCACGCTCGAACAGCGTGCCAAATATGGATGGCTCAATGTCGCTCCAATCCAGCTTGGCGGCTTCGTAGAGGATTTTTATTTCAGCACTGTCGAGCGGTAGCACTTCAATTTCTGCAAACAATCCGCCGTTAAACCAGTGGATGTCTTCCAGCGCGAAGTCGCCCCCTTTGCGCATGGCGTTGAATAATTCTTGCAGGCGTGAGGTGAGTTTGGCGGGGTCGGTTTGGCTCTTGTCCAGCAGCCGCTCGAACAATTTACCCGGTAGCAATTCGGCATCTTCGGCAAACAAACAGAACAAACATTGATTCAGAAAATGCGCCACCGATAGCGGGGCGTGTCCTCTGGTATTCAACGATTGCGCGAGCTGCGCGAACTTGCCCGCTGCCGCCTCGGCGATTTGGGTGATGGTGCGTTGCGGATGAAATTTGTTCGGGTCGGTAAACAGCCAGCGCAGTTTTTCGAGGTTGGCTGGTTCACTAAGATCCGCCAGCGCAATGGTGTGAACCTCAGAAGGCGCATTGGTAAAGTGCGTGTGTATCTGAATGATTTGCGTATCACACACCACCAGCAATGGCGGGTTATCCAACGCCAGCGCGTAAGTCATCAATTGCTTGAGCGCGGCATCCAGATTGCGGTCTGGGGCTTTATATTCGATAGCGAAATAGCCGCGCTTCCACACGTCCGCCCAGCCGTGTTTGCTGCCCGTTTTGGCAACACCGCGTTCAAAGCAATACGTATCGGCACTGGCAGGCGTAGGTGTTGCCGCACCAACCAGCGCGCACAAATCAGCGAAATGCGCCTGGTAACTTTGCCGCTCGTTAAGGGTGCTGCCTTGCCATTTTTGGGTGAATTGTTGCGGGGTCATAAAATTCGCCTATCAGTTTTCAGTGTGCCGCATCATGTTTCCGAAAAGATTTCAACGACTGCCAAAGGCTGAAGCAAGCGGTTAGAGCTATTGGGGAAGGTTTTAATCAAGGGTATAATTCGCGCTGAAATTTAGTTGCAGATTTTAACACGCCAGCCACACACAACCGACCTAAGGAAACCATCTTGGAACTCTCCAAACGCGTACAAGCCATCAAGCCCTCCCCCACTCTTGCTGTTTCTGCCCGCGCCGCGAAGCTGAAAGCGGAAGGCAAGGACATCATCGGGCTGGGAACGGGCGAGCCGGATTTCGACACACCGCAACACATCAAGGACGCGGCAATCGCGGCGATCAATAAAGGGTTTACCAAGTACACCGCCGTCGGCGGCACACCGTCATTGAAGCAAGCGGTGATTGCCAAGTTCAAACGCGATAACGGCTTGGACTACTCGCCGAAGCAGATTTTGGTTTCGTGTGGCGGCAAGCAAAGTTTCTTTAATCTCGCGCTGGCGGTTATCAATCCCGGCGACGAGGTCATCATTACCGCGCCTTATTGGGTGTCGTACCCAGACATCGTCATCATCGCGGAAGGCAAGCCTGTGATTGTGGAAGCGGACATTGCGCAGGGCTTCAAACTCACGCCCGCGCAGCTGGAAGCGGCCATCACACCCAGAACAAGAATGGTGGTGATCAATAGTCCGAGCAATCCGTCCGGCGCGGTCTACACCTTGGAAGACTTGAAGACGTTGGGAGAGGTGTTGCGCAAACACCCGAACATTCTGATTGCGACAGATGACATGTACGAACACATCGCGCTGGTGGATGGGAAATTCGTCAACATTCTGGATGCTTGCCCGGATTTGTATGCGCGCACCATGGTGTTGAACGGTGTATCCAAAGCTTACGCGATGACGGGCTGGCGCATCGGTTACGCGGCAGGGCCGGAACACATCATCACCGCGATGGAAAACGTGCAATCGCAAAGCACTTCCAACCCCACCTCTATCTCGCAAGCCGCCGCCGAAGCCGCGTTAAACGGCGACCAGAACTGTCTCGCACCGATGATTAAAGCGTTCCGCGAACGTCACGTATTCGTGGTCAACGAACTGAATAAAATAGAAGGCGTAAAATGCCTGATGGCGGGCGGCGCGTTCTACGCTTTCCCCGACGTTCGCTCGGTGATCGCGAAGCTGCATCAGCGTGGCACAATCAGTGCGGCAACCGACGTTGCCTTGTCTGAGTATCTATTGATTGAAGCGGGTGTCGCAGTTGTGCCTGGCTCGGCATTTGGTAGCGAAGGCTACATCCGCTTATCCTTCGCCACCTCAATGGAAAATTTGCGCAACGCTTTGGAGCGAATGACTAAAGCACTCGCCTAATGCCTTAGTAACAGCTTATTCTGGCAATAGCGCGAGGCGGAATTTACTTAGCGAACCATCTTCAGCGTGGGATTATCAGTATTTCCGCCAACCTGCATCGGTATCGATCCCATATTGTCGCTGCGTAATGCCATATCAGCAGTGATGCGCCCCGACAACTGTTGCTTGCTCACATCCAAAACGCCCTTGGCTGTCATCACGCCCGCTTTAATTTTTAACTGCCTAAAGTTGTAGGTGTCATTTGCAAACGAGAAGTCGCTCCACAACTCGTCAAAATGCGTCCGTCCACCAGGAAGATTTTCAGTGCTACGTCGAGTTGCGGTCTCTACGATGTCAATGCCGTTAATAATGCCCTTATTCATCATCAGTGAACCATCCATTGTTGCGCCATTACTCAGATTTCCCAATTCAGCAGCGCGCATTTGGAAGCGCGCCGTACCCTCAATATCGCCGCTCAATCCGCCGCTCAAGTTTTGCGATGCAATGTTTTTGGCCGCCAACGATCCCTCAACACTCCAGCCAGCATTCCAATTGATACGGGCTTTCCCGCGCAATAAACCTTTGGCGATATGACTTTCAATTTCTGAAATTTCAAGCACGCCATTGATCATTTCTCCCTTTGCAACGAAATCATCAAACACCCAATTGGGTAGCAATGGCATCGCGCTTGAATGCGCCGAAATAACTACTTTGACCTTTTCACCTGAACTCGCCTCCAACACCAATGCCAATTTATGCCCATTCGCATGCAAGTTCGCCACCTTAAAAGAGCCATCCTTATTAAAATTAAACTCACCGCCTATCGTGTTCAGTTGGATTCCATTGCCTTCCAATTTAGAGTCATTCAATAAAATTTTTGCTATGGGATAATTTTTATCAGCCACGGCATTTTGTATCCAAGCGGAAACGACTTGCAATGCCGTGCCGTCGAAATGCGCGCCTTCCAACTCCAGACTTCTGATTGTTTTGCTATTTGAAAGCAACGTGAGTATTGAAAAATTTGCTCGCGCACGCTGAGTGGTTACTTGATTGAGTTCGCCTACTGAAACATCCAGCAAATCTAAACGTGGTGTGGGTAATAATCGCCCTTCTACCCCCCCAATGTGAACGGGTTGTTGAAATTTTTTCGTCAGCGATTGCTCAACCTTCGAGATTAACCCTTGCGTTGGAAGCACGTAGGGTGCAATAAATAAGGTGGCAATAATAACCAACATAAATCCCATCGCCACCTTGCTCCAAGGTATAGATTCTCGTCTTGCGCGGGGACGATTATTTTTTACAGGGTGTGGCACTTCACTTTGGGGCTGAACAATCCGTAAAGTGCTGGCCTTGGCAGCCGCAATCGCCTCTTGTTCAGCGTTTTGCCACAATCTGGCTTGCTCCTGCTCAAGATTGTTAATTTCTGATTGCGAGTATGCTGGCGCATCTACTTCTGGAGCAGGCTCACTTTCAAAAACTGCCTGACTTTCAGCAACTGCCTCGCTGGGAAGATGCTCAATTGGCTCTTGCGACACTTCAACGGGTTGCCTAACAGGTTTAGACGCAGGCTTCCTGCCAGACACTGCCTTTACAATTTCGTCATCCACATCGAAACTAAACGGCTCCAATTTAACCGTGGTGCTCTCGCCAACAACATTAGAGGCATTTTTTTGATTCACAGGCGCAACCACGTCGACCAATTTATAAACGTGATGCTCACGATTGTGTTTATCTTTTTGCGCACCTTGATAATAGAACATATCGCCGTATTGTTCGTTCAAGCGAGAAATAAATTCGTGATACGCACGCGAAATAAAAATTTGATCCGTGCCTGCAAAATTCATTACTCGCTGCGCATCGTTGATACCGTCGCCCACCATGTTGCTTTGACCATTCATATCCTTGACAATTGTCACAGGTCCAATATGAATGCCAATCCTAACTTTTAATTCAGGATAATCATTATGCTGATTGGCGATTAGCGCATTGCGGAACTGCATTGCCACTTCAAGCGCATCTTCTGGGTGTTGCATAAAACCAATCGCAGCACCATCACCTGTATCTAAAATCAGTCGCTCATCTTCTCCTTGAGCGGCAAGGCAAGTCGACACCAAGCGATTAAATTGCGCTTTGACATCAAGCTGCTTATTACCCGAAAGTTTGGTGTAGCCAACCACATCAAAAAATAACACCGTCGCACTTGTTGAACGATCCGAGGGAGTGACGACAAATTTAGTTTTATTACCCTCACTTGCGCTATCGATTTTAGCAACAGGCAATTCCTCACTTGCGACAACCTTTTCTTGCGTCAACTCCAGCAATTTTTCGCGCACATCTGTTGTTAATGGGTCATTTTTAGTGAGTTTGTCGGCGGCAAAACGCGCTTTAAGTCCCGCCAACTCAATCTCTTTACGAATTTTATTTTCTTCAACAATTTGCGCTTTAGCTTCCGCGCGTATCTCTGCTTCGATGCGTGCCTTGGCTTCAGCAATAGCTTGCACCTCAGCTTCAGCGCGTGCTTTCGCGAGTGCAAGCGATTTAATTTCGGCTTCTTGTTTGGCTTGAGCTTCGGCTAATTGTCGTGCCTCTTCAATTCTTTTTTTGGTTTCAGCCTCAACACGGGCTTTTGCTTCGGCACGAATCTCCGCTTCGATACGCGCTTTTTCTTCAGCAATGGCTTTAGCTTCTGCCTCGGCACGTAATCTGGCTTCCTCACGCGCTTTCGCTTCAGCTTCAACACGGGCTTTTTCCGCTGCGGCTATGCGCGCTTTTTCTTCAGCAAGAGCTTTGGCTTCTGCCTCTGCACGCAACCTAGCTTCCTCACGCGCTTTCGCTTCAGCTTCAACACGGGCTTTTTCCGCTGCGGCTATGCGCGCTTTTTCTTCAGCAAGAGCTTTGGCTTCTGCCTCGGCAAGCAACCTAGCTTCCTCACGCGCTTTTGTTTCAGCTTCAACACGAGCTTTTTCCACTGCGGCTATACGCGCTTTTTCTTCGGCAAGGGCTTTTGCCTCATCTTCAATGCGTGCTTTTTCTATTGCAGCCGCTTTGGCCTCAGCTTGCGCTTTAGCCTCAAGGCGAGCTCTCTCCTCAGCCAAAGCGCGCGCGTCATCTATTGCCTTGGCTTCATCTAACAAGCGCTGTTTCAGTTCAGCCTCTTCCTGCGCCTTAGCCTCTGCACGCAGCTCTGCTTCTACACGCGCTTTAATCTCCTCCCTAAATTCGGCTTCTACGCGCGCTTTAATTTCGGCGCGAAATTTTTCATCATCTTGAATTAGATTGTGGACTTCGGGGGTATCTGCAACTTGATTTTTCTCTTCATTCACAAACCCAGATGCAAAATCTAATTCGTTAAGACCATCATTAACCGATTTAAGTGCAGGATTTGAAATTTTAGTTTGCATTGTCATTTTGGCGGCAACTCCCGACTTGGCTTGTGAGAGGTTGAGAACATTAGATTTACTTTTGATTACAATGTAGCCATCTTTCAATAGCTCTTTGAATATATCCCCAAGGCTCGCACGCAAGCTGGGCGCAACGCGCCTACTAATGTCGCGTATCGAAGAAATACCATCAACCATCAGCAAAGTGCGCTTAATATCCACCGAAAGATGTGCGGTCTTATTGCGCATCTCATCTTCGCCTTTGCTGGTTCTAACAAAAATTGTTTTGTCCATGTCCCATTCTAGCTTATTGAATACTGAATGCTTCAGAAAGTATGCTTATCCAACATTTCTAAATGTTTCTCGTGATAGATATACCGCTAATAAACCAATTGAAATCAATGCCAGCATTTTAGCAAATAATCTCAATTTCAAGTTGACCGAACAATGCAAACTCTCTATCATGCGCACCTCTTCATTCCCTGATAGCTCAGTCGGTAGAGCGACGGACTGTTAATCCGCAGGTCCCTGGTTCGAGTCCAGGTCGGGGAGCCAAAATAAAAAAGACTTGCAGAGACGCAGGTCTTTTTTATTTTGTATCCCCTGTAGCTAACTCAACAAGTGATCAGACTCCAAATATTCACTTACTCAGCAAAAAAGTAAAAACGGCATCCGATTTTTTTAATCGGATGCCGTTAATTTAAGAAGTTATTACGCTCTTAAGGGACGACTGAATCAATAACGATATTAAGCTCCTTAACGCCTGGTGTAACAGGCTTGGTTAAGCCTTCCAAGTCGCCAGACTGTGCCATTGGGCTGCCAGATTTAGACACGCGAGCCACAACCACAACTTGATCAAAGCCCGACAGTTTCAATTGTGGCTGCATTGCCATGCTGTCATCCAACGAGAACTGCAATGGAAAATCTTTCACTTGCTTTTTCAATACAGCCAACGGCATTTTAGGTCCTTGTGCCGCACGTGCCAAGACAAACACAATGTCTTCAGGTGTTGCATACGCAGTGAGCTGAGGGCTCAATGTTACTGTACCCGTAATTGCCTCAACACCACTTGCGGACTGTTGATTCGCAGTGGTATCTGCTGTTGCCAATTTCGCCAGCTTCTCTTTGCCACCTGGTTCTGCCGCGAGTAAGTCACGCGCTTGCTGCAAGCCAGATTCAAATTGTTGCGCATCAGCTGAGCCGGGCTGCAAAAGCCCCACTACTTTTTGCCAATGAGTAACTGCCATCACATAATCTTTGCCTTGCATCGCGGAAGAACCGCCCAAAGCCAGTGCCGTGATATTGTCTGGGTCAATATCCAGTGCTTGGTTGATAAATTTTTTGACTTGTTCGTTTTGCAATGACTTGCCGTTTGCCATCGCATAAACGTCGGCATAGTTCGCCCATAGTTGCGCATCATCTGGAACTTGCTTAACCAGTTGCTCATAAGCCTTAGCTGCTTCTGAATAACGTTTCATTGCAACATAAGAACTTGCCAGCCTGTACCAGCCCTGTGCATTTTCAGGATTACTGTCCAGCTCATCCTCCAACTCTTTGAATCCTTCTTCGGTCGTAATGAGGGAGTTGTTATCCACTGCATTGGTAGTTGCGCCAGGGCGTAAGGCTTTAGGCGTACCTACCTGATAGTACATAGCCACGGTAAACAGCGGAAGCAAAACCAGCATCACCATTGCCAATGTTTTAGCTGGGTTGCGTGGTAGTTTTATCGTAGGTTGCTCGCTCACCTTCACTTCATCAAGCAAACGACCTTGCAATTCACGCTTGCCTTGCTCATAGGCTTCTTGAGTGAACAAGCCATTCTTCAAGTCGGTTTCCAGCTCGCTTGACTGATCCCGCAAGATCCCCAAGTTGGCCGCATCACGAAGCACTTCATTGCCGCCAGCCGATTTTTTCCAGAGTGGCCAAACTACAAATAGCATTGCAAGCAACAGCATAGCTGCACAAAATATCCAGAATAAGGTCATGTTGGTTAGTCTTTCGTTGAATTGAGTAAATCAGCTGCGCGGCTTGCATCTTCAGCAGAAAGTTGCACTTCGACAATGTCTTTTTTGCGTTTGCGTAACTGCACTACCAAGCCAATCAAGCCCAAAATAAGCAGCGCGAATGGACCGTACCAAAGCAGCAAGGTATAACGTTTTACGGGTGGATCAAACAGCACGAAATCGCCATAGCGTGAAACCAGATAATCAATGATTTCTTCATCGCTTAACCCTTTTGCCATTTGCTCGCGAACTTCACGGCGTAAATCCTCAGCAAGACCTGAATGTGAACTCGCCAATGATTCATTTTTGCACACCAAGCAGCGTAAATTTTCAGCCAGACCTATCATGCGCTTCTCTAGCACGGGGTCTTCCGCCATGTCTTGCGCTTCACCCGCATAGGAAAAAGTGGGCAGTAAACAAAAGAACAGTATCAGTAATTTTTTCATTTAGCTTGCAGCTCCGCAACCAATGGAAGAATTTTTTCGCGTAAATTTTGATTGGTAACAGGACCGATTTGCTTGTAGCGAATGATGCCCTGCTTGTCGATCACGTAAGTTTCTGGCACGCCATAAACGCCGTAATCTATCCCCACTTTACCGTCACTGTCCGCCACACTTAGCACATACGGATCTCCACCATTACGTTCCAACCAGCCAATACCATCCATGGGGTTGTCTTTATAATCCACACCATAAACGGGAACGATATTTTTCTTAGCCAAGGCCAATAAAACGGGGTGTTCGCCCTTACAAGCCGCACACCATGATGCCCAAAAATTAAGCAGCCAAACTTTGCCTTTCATTTCCTCGGTAGAAAACTGTTTGCTCGGTTGATGCAACTGCATCAAGTTAAATGCAGGTGCTGGCTTGTCTATAAGCGGCGAAGGAATCTCATCTTTATTGAGTCCCAATCCCACATACAAAAATGCTGACAGGATAATGAAAACCACAAATGGCCAAATAAAGCGCATCATAATTATTTGCCCTCTACAGCTACTTTTGCAGAGATTTTTTCCTCAGACAATACGGCTGTTTTTTTGCTGTGAATACGATAACGTCGATCACTGATAGCCATTGCGCCACCTAATGCCATAAACAGACAACCAACCCAGATCCAATCAACAAAAGGCTTGTAATACACCCGAACCGCCCAAGCATTTTGCGTATTGGGGATAGGCTCACCCAAAGATACATACAAGTCGCTGAAGAACCCAGTGTCAATCGCCGCTTCGGTCATCGGCATACCCGATGCGTTATAACGACGTTTTTGTGGCATCAAAACACTAAACGGCTTGCCATCTTTGGTAACGGTAATCGTACCCTCAGCTGCGGTGAAGTTCGGACCTGTAAAGTCATGGACGCCATCAAAACGGAAAGTATAACCACCCGCATCAACGGTATCACCAATATCCATGCGCACATCCCGCTCAGTTGCATAGCCCTTCACCACGGTCACGCCGATGATGAAAATCGCCACACCAAAATGCGCCAATTGCATACCGTAGTAACTGGTGCTTTGACTGCGCACGCGCTGAAGGAACGAACCCGAACCCGACAAACGTTGTTGCAAGCTCACAGCCAACGTTGCAATAACCCAGAAAGCCAACAACAGCCCGAATGCAATCATCGGTGTCCAACGGTTAAATATCCAAGGCAACACTAACGCTGATACAAGTGCGGCGGCGAATGCCCAACGCACGCGCTTTGCCAAGTCGGTCACACTCGCTTGCTTCCACCGCGCTAATGCACCGAAGCCCATCAAGATCACAGCCAATGCCATCAGCGGCACGAATACCGCTTCAAAGTATGGTGGGCCAACAGATAGCTTACCCATGCCCAACGCATCCATGAACAAGGGGTACAGTGTACCGATGAACACCGCCGCTGCGGCAACAGAGAGCAACACGTTATTTGCTAGCAACATGGATTCGCGCGAAATCATTTCAAATTTTCCGCCCAGTCCAACCTTAGGCGCACGCCAAGCGAACAGCAATAACGAACCGCCGATCACAACCGTTAGGAAGCCCAAAATAAACACACCACGCTTTGGATCAGTGGCAAACGCATGTACTGAAGTTAACACGCCCGAACGCACCAAGAATGTACCTAGCAAGCTGAGTGAGAAGGCCGCAATTGCTAACAATACTGTCCAGCTTTTGAACGCACCACGTTTTTCAGTAACGGCAAGTGAGTGAATCAAAGCCGTTCCGACTAGCCACGGCATAAAAGACGCATTTTCAACTGGATCCCAGAACCACCAACCGCCCCAGCCCAATTCGTAATACGCCCACCAGCTACCCAACATCACACCTGTTGTCAGGAAGGTCCATGCAATCGTCGTCCAAGGACGTGACCAACGTGCCCAAGTTGCATCCAACCTGCCACCCAATAACGCAGCAATAGCAAACGCAAATGCAACCGAAAATCCAACATAACCCGTGTACAACATCGGCGGATGGATCACCAAGCCCGGATCTTGCAACAACGGATTCAACTCATTTCCATCCAATGCCGCTGGTAACAAGCGGGTGAATGGATCAGAAGTGAACAACATAAATAGCAAGAAGCCAACCGCAATTAAGCCCATCACGCCCAATACGCGCGCAACCATTTCTTCAGGGAGGTGCTGGCTAAAGGTAGCTACCGCCGCAGTCCAAATCGACAAAATCATTACCCACAACAACAGTGAACCTTCATGTCCACCCCAAATCGCCGCAAAGCGATATTCCAGAGGTAATCCAGAGTTAGAGTGCTGTGCTACATACAATACCGAAAAATCGTTATTCAAAAACCGATTCGCCAAAACGGCAAATGCAATCGCAATAAACACGAATTGCCCGTAAGCCAACGGTCGAGCTATCGCCATGAGAACCGCATTATTTCGTGCCGCGCCAATGATGGGTAACGTACCCAAGGTTATCGCGATAAACAACGCGATAATTAAAGAAAAATGTCCGAGTTCTGCAATCATAATAAACCTCTTAAATAATTATTGAACAACGGGAGCAACAACAGGCGCACTTGCTGCGGCTGCCTTTGCGGCCTGGGCTTTATTCATGGCATCTAAGGCTTCTGGCGGCATATAGTTCTCATCATGCTTAGCCAACACCTCCTCGGCACGCATGATACCGCTCTCTTCCATCCTGCCTTGGGCGACAACTCCCTTACCCTCTTTGAACAAGTCGGGGAGGATACCGGTGTAAATAACTGGAATGGTTTTATGGGTATCGGTAATCGCAAAACTGACGCTTAATCCATCCTTTTCGCGCCTAACACTGCCCTCTTCCACCAAGCCCCCGATACGGAAGCTTTTACCCACTGGGGCTTTTTTATCGAATACATCTGAAGGCGTGAAGTATAAATTGACATTGCCCTTCAACGAATACAACACCAAGCCAACCGCCACACTAATAGCTGCCAACCCCACTGCAATAAACATGAATCTCTTCTGACGGGGTTTCATTTATTCGTTATCTCCACTATTACGCATCATGCGAATTTGATTCAATGTATTTTTTCTACGATTGATAACCATCACAATTTCAATCGCAAAAACCAACATCGATACCGCGTAAGAACCCAACCAAATATAGGTCATGGGGTTTTCCCGCATCCAAAGTTCTATACCCATTATCGTTTCACCTCTGGTAATTCTGCTATCCAAGTTGTATTGCGTTCACGTTCCAAAATAATACTGCGCACCCTCATCAACACTACCGCTGCCGCATACAGCCAACACGCCGCAAACATCGTAAACATCGCCTGCTGCATGGCAACGTGCATGGATGTTCCAGTAAATTTAATGGTTGAACCTTGATGTAGGGTGTTCCACCATTTTACGGAAAAATAAATAATGGGGACGTTAACCGAGCCGACAATCGCCAAAAGCGCGGAAGCACGATCAGCTCTGCGAGGATCGTCAATCGAAGCATGTAGCGCAATGAATCCCAAGTACAGAAAAAGCAAAATAAGTTCAGAGGTCATGCGCGCGTCCCACAACCACCACACGCCCCAAGTTGGCTTGCCCCACAACGCACCGGTCCACAACGAAATGAACGCAAACAGCGCACCCGTGGGCGCAATCGCACTCGCCATCATCGCGGACAAACGCGTATTAAAAATCAAGCCGAGTGCCGCATAACCCGCCATGATCATGTACAAAAACATCGACAAAATCGACGCGGGTACATGAATAAAAATGATGCGGTAATACTCGCCCTGCGTGGCATCAATCGGCGCAACCGCAAAGCCAATATACAAGCCTATGGCAAACAAAATCACCGCAGGCACCGCAAACCACGGAATGAGCTTCCCTGCCAGTCCGTAAAAAGTAGTGGGTGCTGAATATTTGAACCAGTTAATTGCCAAGTTAATTACTCCATTGAAATTCGTAATGCCTGAGCCGTCACCCAAGGGGTAAATGCTAACGTTAACACCAATAACGCACCAATCAAAGACAAATGTGCCGTTGCTTCCAACCCTGTTGCCACTGCCTCAACCGCGCCCGCGCCAAAAATCAACACCGGAATACACAGAGGTAACACCAGCAACGAGAGCAGCACGCCTCCACCCCTCAAACCCAATGTGAGTGCCGCACCAATCGCCCCTAACATGCTCAGTATTGGCGTGCCCAGCAACAACCCAACAATCAAAATCCCCAGCGTCTCGGCAGTCATATCAAACTGCACCCCTAAAATTGGTGCCATCAACACCAGTGGCAAGCCAGAAACCAGCCAATGCGCCGTCATTTTACCCAACACCATCATCGATAATGACTGCGGGACAAGCATCATTTGCTCCAACGTTCCATCCAAATAATCTGCCGAAAATAACCGCCCCAACGATAGCATTGAGGAAAGCAAAGCCGCCACCCACAACACTCCAGGAGCCATTTTTCGCAGCATGGAGGCTTCGGGTCCAACCCCCAAAGGAAATAAACTCACCACCATCACAAAGAAAATCAACGTAGTCAGCACATCTGCTCGGCGGCGCATTGCCAAAACCAAATCTCGGCGTACCACCAACACAAACAAGCTAAACATGGACGCTTTTTTCATGACAGATTCAAATTCAGCACGTCTATCCCATCCACAATCAAGGGTTGATGCGTGGTAAAAATTACCATCCCTTCTCGCGCCAAATGCTCTGCAATAACCTGCTGAATTAAAGCCACCGCTCCGACATCCAATGCCGCCAAAGGTTCATCCAAAATCCACAGCTTGGCATCGTTGACCAACATCCGCGCCAATGCCACACGGCGACGCTGACCTTGCGACAATACCTTAGTCGGCAACATCTCTCGACCTTTCAAGCCCATGCGACGCAGCGCGTCCATCGCTTCCTTCTCGCTTAATTCCACGCCAGACAACCCAGCGGAAATACGCAAATTTTCCAACCCGCTCAACTCATCTTTAATAGCATTCAAATGACCAAGGTACATCATCTCGGCGTAATACTCTTCATCCAATTCACGAATGCTTTCACCACGCCAGTTGATACTACCTTCGTCAGGCATCAAAAAGCCGCACAACGCCCGAAGCAAACTGGTTTTACCACTGCCGTTCGCGCCCTGCACCTGCATGATTTGCCCAGCACTCAGCGAGAAACTTAATCCAGAAAACAAACGATGATCGCCGCGACTACAAGCAAGGTTGCTAACTTCCAACATGAAGAAAACCTAGATTTGAATTTTGCAATTGTATCCGACTAATTTGATTATTGAAAACGCTAAATACTAAATAATCGAAATCCGAACTTTCCTCCGAAAAATCGATTTTGTGACCTTGTCCCTGCAGCCCATATCCTTATAAACGCATTTATTATGTAACCTTACTTCTACTGTGCTGCAAACCAGTTTTTCTCGAATTAGGTCGGGGAGTACGCAGTGTTATTTGGAAGCTTTTCGGTTCTAACTCACCGGCTAATCGGTTTATACCGAATCCGCTTAGGCTTAGCGCCCTCTTCACCCAAACGCTTCCGCTTGTCCGCCTCATACTCCTGGTAGTTGCCGTCGAAGAACGTCCACTTGGAATCACCTTCGCAGGCGAGGATATGAGTGGCGATGCGATCCAAGAACCAGCGGTCATGCGAGATGACGGCGACGCAGCCGGCGAATTCCAGCAGCGCATCTTCCAGCGCACGCAGGGTCTCCACGTCCAGATCGTTTGACGGTTCATCAAGCAGCAACACATTACCGCCAGAGATGAGTGTTTTCGCCAGATGCAGGCGACCACGCTCACCGCCCGATAGTTGCCCGACCACTTTGGCTTGATCGCCGCCCTTGAAGTTGAAGCGACCGATGTAAGCGCGGGCGGGCGTTTCGTATTTGCCCACGGTGAGAATGTCATTCCCGCCTGAGATGGCATCAAACACGGTCTTCTCATTTTCCAATGAGTCACGCGCTTGATCGACGTGCGCAATTTTCACTGTTGTGCCGATTTTTACTTCACCACTATCGGGCTGCTCTTTTCCTGTGATGAGTTTGAATAGCGTGGATTTACCCGCGCCGTTCGGACCGATGATGCCGACAATCGCGCCGGGAGGTACTTTGAAGCTGAGGTTGTCGATCAGCAGTCGGTCGCCGTAGGCTTTGGAGACGTTGTTGAACTCGATAACTTCGTTACCCAAACGCTCTGCAATCGGAATAAAAATTTCCTGAGTCTCGTTACGCTTTTGGTATTCCTGCGAGTTGAGCTCTTCAAAGCGGGCGATACGCGCTTTGGACTTGGCTTGACGGCCTTTGGGGTTTTGTCGCACCCATTCCAATTCCTTGCTCAAGGCTTTTTGGCGTGCGGATTCGCTGGATTCTTCCTGCTTGAGGCGTTCGCCTTTTTGATCCAGCCAGCTTGAGTAATTGCCCTTCCACGGAATGCCGTGTCCGCGATCCAACTCCAAAATCCATTCGGCGGCGTTATCGAGGAAGTAACGATCATGCGTGACCGCCACCACCGTGCCTGGGAAGCGCACGAGAAATTGCTCCAGCCATTCCACCGATTCCGCATCGAGGTGGTTGGTGGGTTCGTCCAGCAACAACATGTCGGGTTTTTCCAGCAACAATTTGCACAACGCGACGCGGCGTTTTTCACCGCCCGATAAATTTTTGATGACGGCATCCCACTCAGGTAAACGCAGCGCATCGGCAGCGATTTCCATTTGGTGTGAAGCATCAGAACCGCCTGCGGCAATGATATTTTCGAGGCGCGCTTGTTCGGCAGCGAGCGCATCGAAGTCTGCATTCTCATCGGCATACGCGGCATACACTTCATCGAGCTTGGTTTGCGCTTGCATCACTTCGCCCAGTGCGGATTCCACTTCTTGCTTGACGGTGCTGTCGGGATTGAGTTGCGGCTCTTGCGCCAGATAACCGATCTTGATGTTGGGCAGGTGTTGCACCTCGCCTTCATATTCTTTATCCACGTTCGCCATGATTTTCAGCACGGTGGATTTACCCGAACCGTTCAAGCCAAGCAAACCAATCTTCGCGCCTGGAAAAAAACTGAGCGAGATGTCTTTGATGATTTGACGTTTGGGCGGGACGATTTTGCTCACGCGGAGCATAGACATTACATATTGAGCCATTTCGTTACTTCTCTAAGGGTTGAATTGGAAAGCGCGTAGCTTACCGCAAAGCGATAGCAACGAGAAATTGGGATAAACTTTTGTTGAACAGGTTGGGTAGTTTGGTGGGTGGTGGTTTTGTAAGGAGAGGTAGCGCAGTGCTTGTCCTCAGGTGATTTAGCTGGGGATAACTCGCCTAATGGTGCTTACTATGCAATCCAAACGCTGCCAGCGTACGCAGAATATCGTCTGCCGCGCCTGCCACACAGCGCGGCGTATCAAGGTCTTCCATGCGCACCAGCCACGTGCCGTGATGACGTTTTGCATCGAGATAACAGCCGACAGCAGCAACGAGTGAGCCAAAGTGTAATGAACCAGTTGAGCTTGGCGCGAATCGTCCGCGATATTGGATTGAATACTGCATTAGGTTTCGTGGTTTCGTAGGTCGGATGAGCCGAAGGCGTTATCCGACGTTGGCATTACGTGGAGCTCATGTCGGATAACGCCTTCGGCTCATCCGACCTACGCGGGCTTGATGTGCCACGGTAGCCGCGCCCCTAGGCAAAAGCCTAAAGCGAGTAAGAGGTGTGTGCCGATCAGAAGTAAAGCATCACTCACAAAGCTGGAACTTGAGGACTGTGAATACCTCATTAATGTAGAGGTTACAATTACAGAAACTGCAACCGATGCAGCCAATATCCACGGGACACTGGCTAGACCACGGCGAGCGAGAGCGAGGACTATAGGCCCGCCAATGATTGCGACTCCGAACATAGAAAAATAGACGAGAAGAATGCTAGAAACCAAAAATTCCTTGAAGAGCACATTCCAATAGTGCTCTGCTGGAACGTGCCACTTGGTAGCTGCTTCCTCAGGCGAGACGTAACTTAATATTGCTGCGAGGAGCAGGCAGACAGTGATAACGCCAATATACCCAGAAGCAAGTTGCCAGAGAGTAATCGACGGGGATTTTTTGTTTCCTGAGTAGAGGATATATGTCGAGAGAAACACGACAACGATTAGCAGAACAACTGCGAAGGGTTGCATGAGGACGGCTGCGAACCAATGCATTTCCATAAGAGACCTAACGTAATTTAGACCGCAACTTCCTCTTCCTCAAACTCTAACCCCACCTTGCCATCTTTCACATCTACCGTAACCTTGCCGCCGTTCGCCAATTTACCAAACAGCAATTCATCCGCCAGCGCGGAGCGGATGGTGTCTTGTATCAAGCGCGCCATGGGGCGTGCGCCCATCAGCGGGTCGAAGCCATTTTCGGCGAGGTGTTCTTTGAGTGCATCGGTGAATACTACTTCCACTTTCTTCTCGTGTAACTGTTCTTCAAGTTGCATCAGGAATTTATCCACCACTCGCAGGATGACTTCTTTATCTAGCGAGGTGAAAGATATGGTGGCATCCAAACGGTTGCGGAATTCCGGTGTGAACAGGCGTTTGATGTCCGCCATTTCGTCACCCGCAGCTTTGGTGTTAGTGAAGCCGATTTGCGTTTTGTTGAGGGCTTCCGCACCCGCATTGGTGGTCATAATAATCACCACGTTGCGGAAGTCGGCTTTGCGTCCGTTGTTATCGGTGAGCGTGCCGTGATCCATCACTTGCAGCAGGATATTGAAAATGTCGGGATGCGCTTTTTCGATTTCATCGAGCAGAAGAACAGCATGCGGTTGCTTGCTAATCATTTCGGTGAGCAGCCCGCCTTGGTCAAAGCCCACATAGCCGGGAGGCGCGCCAATCAAGCGTGATACGGCATGGCGTTCCATATATTCAGACATGTCGAAGCGATGCAGTGGCATGCCCATCACGTAGGCGAGTTGACGCGCCACTTCAGTTTTTCCTACGCCAGTTGGGCCGGAAAACAAGAAGCTGCCAATCGGTTTTTGCGGATTACCCAAACCGCTGCGCGACATTTTGATGGCGCGCGCCAGCGTGTCGATAGCTTTGTCCTGGCCAAATACGGTGGCTTTCAAATCGCGATCCAGCGTCTTCAACGTGTTGCGGTCATCACTCGAAACCGTGCGGGGTGGAATGCGCGCAATCTTGGAAATAATTTCTTCGATCTCGTGCTTACCGATGACTTTTTTCTGTTTTGATTTGGGTAGTATGCGTTGCGCTGCTCCTGCTTCGTCCAACACGTCTATCGCCTTATCGGGCAGATGCCTATCATTGATGAAGCGCGCAGAAAGTTCGGCTGCGCAGGTGATTGCCTGCCCACTAAATTTAACCCCGTGATGTTCCTCAAAACGGGTTTTCAGCCCTTTCAAAATGGCGATGGTTTGTTCAACTGAAGGCTCAGGCACGTCCACTTTTTGGAAGCGGCGCGACAGCGCGTGATCCTTTTCAAAGATACCGCGATACTCTTGATATGTGGTCGCGCCAATACATTTGAGCGTGCCGTTTGAGAGAGCAGGCTTGAGCAGATTGGACGCGTCCATCGTGCCACCCGATGCCGCACCTGCACCGATCATGGTGTGTATTTCATCGATGAATAAAATCGCGTGAGGTGCGTCGCTGAGTTCCTTCAACACTGCTTTGAGGCGTTGCTCAAAATCGCCGCGATACTTTGTCCCCGCCAACAACGCACCCATATCCAACGAGTAAACATGCGCATCTTGAAGAATTTCGGGCACGTCTTTTTCCACGATGCGACGTGCCAAACCTTCCGCAATCGCAGTCTTGCCCACCCCCGCTTCACCCACCAATAGCGGATTGTTTTTGCGGCGACGGCACAGCGTTTGGATCACGCGCTCCAGCTCAACATCACGGCCAATCAGCGGGTCGATTTTTCCCGCTACTGCTTGCGCGTTGAGGTCTTGCGCGTAGCTCTTTAACGCGCTACCTGCATTGGGGTCTTGCTCGGCTTCAGCTTCCTGTTGCGGTTTGGTTGGCGTATCGCTTTGTGCTTTGTCGATGCCGTGCGAGATGTAATTCACCACGTCCAAACGGCTAATATTGCGTTGCGTGAGGAAATACACCGCGTGCGAATCTTTTTCGCCGAACAGTGCTACCAGAATGTTTGCGCCGACCACTTCCTTTTTGTTGCTGGACTGCACATGCAAAATCGCGCGCTGAATCACACGCTGGAAGCCGACAGTAGGCTGGGTGTCCACTTCGTTGCCGCCAGGGATGACAGGCGTGTTTTCAACGATAAAATTCGTCACAACTAGTCTTAGCTCGTCAATGTTCGCACCGCAAGCACGTAATACCTGTGCAGCGGAGGCGTTGTCCAGCATGGTGAGCAGCAAATGCTCAACCGTGATGAACTCGTGTCGCTTTTGTCTAGCTTCAACAAATGCCAGATGCAAACTCACTTCTAATTCTTGAGCAATCATTTCAAATTTCCTCCATGCCACATCGTAGCGGATGCCCGTGTTGTTTTGCAAACTCTGCAACCTGATTTATTTTCGACTCCGCCACATCGCGTGAGTAAACCCCGCACACCGCCGACCCTTCGTTATGTACTTTGAGCATAATTTGCTGCGCGCGTTCAAGATTAAAACTGAAAAAGCGCATCAGCACCTCAATGACAAATTCCATCGTTGTGTAATCGTCGTTAAACAAAAGCACCTTGAACATTTTCGGTGGCTTTGTTTTGGCTCGCTCAGGTGCGAGTACCGTACTACTTTTTGTTGGCATAGCCTAAAGTGTGCCGAGTAATTTCATAACCGCATAGTTGATGATATGCGCGGCTTTTTCAAGGGTAAAACAAAAAATGTATAAATCCCTTGACGTTGTGAAGTTATCTAAGGTAAAAAGTGAACTGGCGTTTGATTCAAAGTTTCTGCAGTACTGGTTTTGCCGTGTGCGGTCTTAGATTCAAACAGTTTCGCGGGGGTTTTCTCCGTTTTTTAGTAAGGAAGTAATCACATGGCAACTGGTACAGTTAAATGGTTTAACGATGCAAAAGGTTTTGGTTTCATCACTCCGGATGATGGCAGCGAAGATCTGTTTGCGCACTTTTCAGCAATCAACATGAGCGGTTTCAAATCACTCAAAGAAGGTCAGAAAGTGACTTTTGAGGTTGTGCAAGGTCCTAAAGGCAAGCAAGCTTCAAACATCCAAGCTCCTTAATAATTGGCTTTTGAAATGCAAAAAAGCCCGACATAAAAGTGTCGGGCTTTTTTTCTGGCGTAACGATGATAGCTAGCTACGACACACCTGCTGCCCCATCGCCAGCTTCAAACCCGCAATATCTTTCAGTTCGATTGATTTGTTTTGCACGCTGATAAGTCCGTCCTTCTGAAACTTCGAGAAAGCTCTGCTGACGGTCTCTAGTTTCAATCCCAAATAACTGCCGATCTCTTCACGTGTCATGCGCAAATGAAACCCGTTGGGGGAATAGCCCCGCGAGGCGAAGCGTTGCGATAGGTTAAGCAGAAATGCCGCCAACCGTTCCTCAGCCTTCATACTTCCCAGCAGCAGCATAATGCCGTGGTCGCGCACGATTTCTCGGCTCATAATTTTGTGCAAATGCCGCTGCAACGCGGGGATGTCACGGCTCAATTGCTCCAACCGATCAAAGGGAATTTCGCAGACCTCGCTGTCCTCCAGCGCGATGGCATCGCAAGTGTGCTGATCCGTGCTGATGGCATCCATGCCGATAATTTCGCCCATCATGTAAAAGCCTGTGACTTGCTCGCGCCCGTCTTCATACAGCACCTGTGTTTTGAAAAATCCGGTGCGGATTGCGTACAGCGATTGGAAAGGCGATCCGGCACGATAGAGATAATCGCCGCGCTTCTTGGGCTGCGCGCGTTGCACCAAGTTATCGATTTGCCCAAGCTCGGCATCGTTCAATCCAAAAGGCAAACACAGTTCTTGCAGACTACAGGAAGAGCAAGCGGTTTTGAGTTGCGCGAGGTGTATGGGTGCGGTCATGCTGAGTATTTTGTTCATAGACTGTGAAATATAAGACGCTTGTTGACCTAAATCAAGCTCGCTTGGTTTATCAAATGGCATAGTCCGCATCACTTAATGAATTAGGAATTGGAGAATGGTGATGTGCCCAGAAATGTTTACACAGACTTTGGAAGTGGATCTGGATTTAATTCGCAAGTTGGATAAAAGTGGTCCGCGCTACACCTCCTATCCTACCGCAGATCGCTTTGTTGAAGCCTTTGATTCTGACACTTATAAAAATTGGGTTGCCAAACGCGGTGTAGGCGGGGTTCATCGCCCCCTGTCACTGTACGTTCACATCCCCTTCTGCAACACGCTGTGTTTTTATTGTGCCTGCAACAAAATCATTACCAAAGATAAAAGCAAAGCGGTGACCTATCTCGAATATCTGAAAAAAGAAATTTCCCTGCAAAGCGCGTTGTTTACCGACAACCCCGAAGTCACGCAACTGCATTTTGGTGGCGGCACACCCACCTTTTTCAGTGACGAACAATTACGCGATTTAATGAACGTGATTCGTCAACATTTTAAGTTGGTTAAGGACGGAGAGTATTCCATTGAAATTGATCCGCGCAAGGTAAATGACAACACTATTAAACTGTTGGCGGAAGTGGGCTTTAATCGCATCAGCCTGGGTGTGCAGGACTTCGATCCCGAAGTGCAGAAAGCGGTCAACCGCATTCAAAGCGAGGAAGAAACACTGCAAGTGTTGCACGCGGCACGGCGTTACGGCTTCAAATCCGTCAGCATTGACCTAATCTACGGCTTACCCAAACAAAACATCATCGGCTTTAATCGCACACTGGAGCGCATCATTGAGGCCAACCCGGATCGCGTCGCAATTTATAATTACGCGCACCTGCCCACTTTATTTATGCCGCAGCGTCGCATCAATGAAAGTGACTTGCCATCAGGCGATGCCAAATTACAAATTTTAAGCATGGCGATCAAGCGACTGACCGAAGCAGGCTACGTTTATATCGGCATGGATCATTTTGCCAAACCGGAAGACGAGCTTGCCGTGGCACAACGGCAAGGACGCTTGCACCGCAACTTCCAAGGCTACTCCACCCATGCGGATTGCGATTTGGTTGCGCTGGGTGTCACTGCCATTGGCAAAGTCGGGCCGACTTACAGCCAGAACCACCGCACGCTGGAAGAGTATTACGACCGGCTGGATCAGGGCATATTGCCCATCATGCGCGGACTGGAACTGACTGCGGACGACTTATTGAGACGCGATATTATCCAAGCATTAACCTGCCATTTCGCGCTATCCAAACAAGCCTTCGAGGTTGCTTACCTGATCGACTTCGATACGTATTTCGCGCAAGAGCTGGAAGAGATCAAAGACTTCGTCGGTCACGAAATGGTGACGGTGGATAACGACTGGATCACCGTCACGCCCAAAGGTCGTTTGCTGATACGCAACATCTGCATGACCTTCGACAAATACCTGCGCGCCGATGTGGAACGCAAGCGTTACTCGAAAGTAATTTGAGCAGGTAATTCATGCAGGGATATGGAATGCCTCCCTCTGTCAACCCCGACCCAATAGGCACACGATGCTTTCGGTAACGACAGCAGAGCAAGGTCAAGCGAAGAACGAGAGTGAAACTATTGCGAGCCTGAAATCGAATAAATCAGCACTTCCCTGACATTGACACCACCCGCCCCGCTCCCCTACAGTGCAACACACATGCAATTGAACAATAAAAAGCATCGCTTGTCCGCAAGCCAATAAACACGGACACATACAAGGCAATACCTCTATAATCGCCTATCTATATGCCTTGCAGGCCGATGCACCTTAAGAAATCGAAGCGGATGACTATGGAAATGCACAAGATCAATTCGGGAAAACTGCGCGCCATTGGCTACGACGCACGAGCACGTCTACTGCAAGTGCAACTCGATAACGGCAACACATTGCAATACAGCAGCGTGGGCGAAGACCTGTGGCGCAGACTCAGCAGCTCCGATGCGGCGTGGAGTTTTTATCGCGACAACATCGAAGAAGAATTTACAGTCAAGCAAGTTTCAGCAAGCGCGTCTGCGGGGAAGAATCCGCTGGATGAACTGTTTGGGCAGAAATGATTTTAATGCCGGCCCATTAACTGCCGATTATTTGAAGCTCAAGGTTATAATCGCTCAATGTATATGATGGGTGGGGTTTGTAATGATTAATCTACTTTATGTAGAAAACTTTAAGTCTTGGAAAAAACTCGACATTAAGTTCGGTCAAGTTACAGGTCTGTTTGGCACAAATAGCTCCGGAAAGAGCAGCCTTCTGCAATTCATGTTACTGCTGAAGCAAACTAAAAATGCAACAGATCGTGGCTTGGTGTTGGATTTTGGTGGGCCAGGTCAACTAGTCAACTTGGGAAGTTACAAGGATGTGATTCACGGTCACAAAGCGGAAACAGACCTCAAGTGGAAAATAAAATGGTCATTGCCACAAAAGGCCAATATCAAAGACACAACCAAAATGAGAACCGAGGTGCTGGCTTCTGATTCTAGTCTTGTCGTTGAATCGATTGCTCACCTTCAAGGGCAGACATTGATCTCAGACTTTCTTAAATATCAATTTGGGGGCTTTCGCTTTTCAATCACTCCGAAAAAGGAGGGTGGAACTGAGTTTCAATTGAATGCAGAATGCCCAGAAAATTTAGACTTCCGCTTTGTTCGCAATAAACAACGGGCTTGGGCATTACCGGGACCAATCAAAACTCATCTATTTCCTGATCAGGCGATAACTTATTACCAAAATGCAGAATTTCTGGGCTTGTTTGGAGCCGAATATGAGTCAATGATGGATTCGATTTACTATCTTGGCCCACTGCGCGAATATCCCAAGCGTGAGTATCCTTGGTCAGGCACCAGTCCGTTAGATGTTGGCCTGCGCGGTGAACGAACCATTGAGGCCATGCTTTCTGCAACAGCCAGAAATGAAACTCGTAATCTTGGAAAAGGGAAAAGCCGTAAACCTTTTCAGGAAATGATTGCTTACTGGCTAAAAGAATTAAAGCTAATTCACGATTTCAAGATTGAGGAAATTGGTGCAGGTGCAAACCTTTACAGGGCCGTGGTTAAGCGTGATGCCAAAAGCCCATCAGCTTCTTTAACTGATGTTGGTTTTGGCGTATCTCAAGTGTTGCCCGCATTGGTGTTGCTTTACTACGTTCCAGAAGGCAGCACAATTATCATGGAGCAACCGGAAATTCATTTGCACCCTTCGGTGCAAAGTGGGTTGGCAGATGTGATTCTTAACGTGGCGAAGACCAGAAACTTACAGGTAATTGTCGAGAGTCACAGTGAGCATATGCTGCGCCGCTTCCAGCGCCGCGTAGCTGATCAAACTTTCGAGTCCCAAAACATCAAACTGTATTTCTGCGATAGCGTTGGCGGCCAATCCGAACTCGTTGATCTCAATCTAGATATGTTTGGTGAGATATTGAATTGGCCGCCAGAGTTCTTTGGTGATGAAATGACCGAGATTGCCGAAACTAGAAAAGAAATTCTGAAAAGAAAAATTGAGGCCGCTCGCAAATGAAGGTTGTAGTGGATACCAATGTGGCTATTGCGGCCAATGGTCGTAATACCCACGCGAGTCTGACCTGCCAATTTGAGTGTACTGAATTCCTTCAGGAACTTGTCTCACCCATGAAACGCACTCAAATCGTTCTTGATATGCAAGGTATGATTTTTGATGAATACAGTCGACACCTGAACTACAAAGGGGAACCAGGTGTGGGAGATATATTTTTCAAATATCTGCACGACCACATGTACCTAGGCAAAAAGGTTCGGCTCATAGGCATTACTCCGATTGGAGACGAGGCTCGTGGCTTTAATGAGCTCCCCCAAAATACAGTTGATAAAAGTGATCGGAAATTTCTTGCCACCGCTATTACTTCGAACGCAGTGATTGTAAATGCCGTAGACACTGATTGGCACGAGCATGGTGAATTTATAACCAATTTAGGGGTAAATGTGCGACAACTGTGTCCTGACCAAGCTTGTGTGGCTACAGCTAAGCCATAGCAAGATTCTGAGCTTCATGAAAAACATAATCTGCAAAATCCACGATAAGGGGTCGTGTTCTGAATACTTTCCAACTCACTCAAACGCAATCTGACGAATGAGTACTTTTGCAGAGCTTTCTATTTCCCACGAGATTTTTATACAGATCAGAATTGATCGGCAGGTGCCATCGCAATCGGAAAAAATTATCTGGCTTAGATTATGATTTAGATACGCCCAGCACTGCGCACAGCTTGTCCATCATTGCCCGAAGCCCGCTTACTTCAACTTCCAGCTTAAAGTGATATGGGGTCAGCATCACAATAGTATTGACGACATATCCACTTCCCATTTTCCACTACTACGCAATTCGAAGTTTCAACTCTCAAATTGTAAACATGCTCAACCAATTCTCAAAAATAGGGGCAGACTCTGGGGTCTCCACGCGTGACCACGTGTATAGCCTACGCCACCCCACTATGCAGCTTCAGCCCCAGCGATTTCATCACTTTCAGTACTGTGGAAAAATCCGGCACGCGCTCACCGGAAAGCGATTTGTACAAACTCTCGCGGCTCAATCCCGCGCCTTCCGCCACCTTGGTCATGCCTTGCGCACGGGCAATATCACCCAAGGCTTTGGCGATAAATGCCGCATCGCCACCACTCTCTTCGATACACGCGTCCAGATACAACGACATCTCTTCGGGCGTGCGCAACCGTTCCGCCACGTCGTAGGTAAAAGTTTTGGTTTTAGTCTTTGCCATGATGTTCTCCTAAAGATTGTCAGCCAACGTCAGCGCGGTTTGAATGTCCGCACGTTGGCTGGATTTATCGCCGCCCGCCAACAACACGATCAACGTTTTGCCACGCTGGGTGTAATACACCCGATACCCTGCGCCAAAATCCAATTTCAATTCACATACACCACCCGTCAGCACCCGATGCTGTCCGGGATTCCCCAATGCCAATCTCGCGATGCGCGCTTGAATGCGCGCACGAACGACCAAATCGCGCAGGCTATTTTCCCAATCACTGTAAGCTTCAGTCATCTCGATTTGCATCAATGCCATTGTAGCCAATAGGCTACGAAGGTCAAGTACAGCAATCAGTCACAAAAGCGCAGCAGACGACTATGGAAATGCACACTTTGAGTTGCGACAGGTTGTTGTCACGGTGAATCTTCATGGTCTGCGGGGCTTCATTTCCCGCGCGACTTTGCGGACAGATGTCGTAGGCGGGGGTGAGGGTCAAGTGTGTGCCGTTCTAGAATGCGGCATGGTTGCGCGCATGGCGATATATTCTGCTGCGCTCACTCTCTCAATAATCGTAGCGACTTCGTACCAAGGACAACACCGAATCGCGTAAAATACGCGCTTTCGATTTCAAGGTGTCGCCATGACCACACTTACCAAACTCACCGCGCTCTCCCCTCTCGATGGGCGTTATCACGGCAAAGTCGATGCTTTGCGTAAATACTTCAGCGAATACGGACTGATTCGTTTTCGAGTGTTGATTGAGATCGAGTGGCTGAAAACTTTAAGCACACATGGCGACATCAAAGAAATTGCACCCTTCTCTGCACAGACCATTGCGCAACTCGACGCGCTCAACACTAACTTTAGCGAAGATGATGCGCTGGCAATTAAAACCATCGAACGTACCACTAACCATGATGTGAAAGCGGTTGAATACTGGTTACGTGAAAAATTATCCGCCAATCCGGAAACCGCCAAAGTGTTGGAGTTCATCCACTTTGCCTGCACTTCGGAAGATATCAACAATCTCAGCCACGCACTGATGTTAAAAACGGCGCGTGAAGCGGTGATGCTGCCCACCTTGAGTGTGCTGATTAACCGCTTGAAAAATATCGCACACCAACTCGCAGAGTTGCCCATGTTGTGTCGCACACACGGACAGACTGCCACACCCAGCACGCTGGGCAAGGAGATGGCGAACGTGGTGTATCGCTTGCAGCGTGCTGAACAACGCCTCGCGGCAATCGAGATTCTTGGCAAAATCAACGGCGCGGTGGGCAACTACAATGCTCACCTTTCCGCCTATCCTAATGTGGATTGGGAGAGTCTTGCACAGGGTTTCATCAGCAAACTCGGCATTGCCTTCAACCCCTACACCACGCAAATTGAGCCGCACGATTACATGGCGGAATTATTCGATGCGTTTGTGCGCACCAACACCATTTTGATCGACTTGAACCGCGACATTTGGGGCTACATTTCACTCGGCTATTTCAAGCAGAAAGTCATCAAGGGCGAGGTGGGTTCTTCCACCATGCCGCACAAAGTTAACCCGATTGATTTTGAGAATTCCGAAGGTAACCTCGGTTTAGCCAACGCGATATTACATCACCTTAGCGAGAAGCTGCCTATCTCGCGCTGGCAGCGCGATCTCACCGATTCCACAGTGTTGCGCAACATGGGCGTGGCATTCGGCTACACCTTGTTGGCTTATGAATCTTGCTTGCGCGGGTTGGATAAACTGGAAGCTAATCCTGCTTGTGTCTCTGAAGATTTGAACAACAGCTGGGAAATTTTGGCAGAGCCAATCCAAACCGTGATGCGTCGCTACAACATCGAGAATGCTTACGACAAACTCAAAGAATTAACGCGCGGCAAAGATGGCATCACTCAAGCTTCGCTGCAAACTTTCATTAGCAGTTTGGATATTCCGGACGCGGAAAAGCAACGCCTGCTCAAACTGAGTCCTGAAAGTTATATCGGCAAAGCGGCGGAATTGGCGAAGCGGATTTGAGCGGGCGTTTTTTATTCTTCTGAGCTTTACGCCGAATCGAAGAGGCAAACTCCTAAGCGCGGCGTAATTTCCTAAAATCGTTCGGCTCCCATTTGCGCGTGGCGAGCAACAGCCCGATACCACTTCGCTTGCCGAGTGGCACAACTAGGCTTGCCTCATGCAGCTCTGCAAATTTTTGACGCAGACGGCGCACCTCATCCTGTATTTGTGAACGTGCGTGATCGCTAAACATGCCGTGTACGAACGCCATGGTTTCGTCTCCTTGGGTGAAATTACTTTTCAAAAAATCGTGTATTCCTCGACTTTGAAAGTATTGTTTAATCGGTCCAAACGGCAGCCAATCAAAATCGCGTGCCACGTTGATGCGGATGCGATTGCTCGGAAGCAAGTCGATGATGCGCAGCTTGTCGAGCCGCAACAGATATTTGATGCACGCGGCTTGGGTGAATTGGTAATACTCGACTATTTCATCCGATGTCCAATGGTTCAATGCGCAAACTGCAACGATGAGGAGCTGCGGTTCTGACACTATTTCACGCTCCTGTTTTTCTGTCAGTGTCGTCAAGCGCGGCTGTTCAAGAACGGCTTCTTTAGTGAGTTCTGCCAGTGTGTAGCCCAACAAATTGCTGATTTGCAGAAGACGATCTATGGTGAGGCGCCCCGATGTGAGGATTCTTTTCACGCTGGGTTCGGATAAATCCAACGCACGAGCAAGGTCGCGGTAAGTGATTCCCTGGTTTTTCAGCCTTTTCTTGATGGTTAAAACGAGTTGGGTGGTTTCTGACATGGCATAAAGTATCGTAATTTAATACTTGCCAGTCTAATAATTGAGTCTATTAAGGTCAATGTTTTAATTTTCAAAACCTTTCATTATTGTGGCATCACTTAAACAACACGAAAGAGGACGCATCATGTTGACCCTTCCCACGCTTCGCCGACTGACCTTGTTTTTTCTGATGAGTGCAGCACTGCTTGCTCCAAATGTCCGCGCAGATGAGCAAGCACCCCAAAATGAGATGAGCAAATTGGCTCTTGGCAAAACACTCAAGGTCGGTGATGTGGTGTTTATTCGCATCCCTTTCTCGCCGTTCACAGAGGTTGCCAAAACGACGATGAGCTGGACGAATCATGTCGGCATTGTGGTGGAAGTGTCCGGGAAAGAGCCTTTAATTGCAGAAAGTAGATTTCCGCTGTCCGGGCAAACCACTTGGTCGAAATTCGTCAAACGTTCGGATAAAGGCAGAGTAGCAATCACGCGATTGCCCACACCGCTTAATGCAACACAACAAGCCAAGCTAAAACTAGCCGTTGCCAAACGCAAAGGTATTGCTTACGACACAGGATTTAATCTGCATTCGCACAAGCAATTTTGTTCCCGCTATGTACGTGAAGTGCTGCAAGAAGCTGCTCATGTTGAATTAGGTCAGATCGAGAAATTTTCAACCTTATTAAAGAACAACCCACAAGCCAACCAGAAGTTTTGGAAGTCATGGTTTTTTGGCAATATTCCGTGGGAACGTGAAACCGTCACGCCAGCGAGCTTGCTGCGCGATGATAAGATGGAGAAGGTATTTGATGGTCGCGTAATTTAGTAAAGATGCTGATTAAATCGTCATTGCGAGCGCAGCGAAGCAATCCAGAGATTTTTAGAAATTGCATCTTGTGTGCTGGATTGCTTCGCTGCGCTCGCAATGACGGAGTGCGTGAACAAATCAGTGTTTCATTAGTTTTTGACAGGGATATAAATAATGAGAAATGTCATTCGATGGTTGTTAAAGCAGGTGTTCCAACTCTTGTTCCGTGTTCGTACAACGGGATTAGATAAACCAATCGATACCAGCAAGTTACTGGTGATCGCCAACCATGAATCATTTTTGGATGGCATGTTGCTGGGGTTGTATCTGCCGTTTGACCCCGTCTTTGTCGTGCATACAGGCGTAACACGCAGTCCATTTTTCCGCATGATATTGAGCTTGGTGGATTATCTTGCAGTTGACCCCACCAGTCCGATGGCGATCAAAAAAATCATCAAGCTGGTCGAATCGGGTCGCCCCGTGGTGATTTTTCCTGAAGGGCGGATTACGCAAACAGGCTCGTTGATGAAGGTGTATGAAGGTCCTGCATTTGTTGCTGCCAAAACGGCTGCAACGATACTTCCCGTGCGTTTGGACGGTCCCGCACGATCTTATTTCAGCCGTATTTCAGGCAAATATCCGCGTCGCCTGTTTCCACGCATCACGCTTTCAGCGATGGATACGACGGTCATCGCCATGCCAGACGAAGTGACCGCCAAGCTACGCCGCCGCAAAGCAGGTGAAGCGATGCGTCACGTCATGCAGAAAATGATTTTTGAGTCTCATCCCAAGCAGACGCTTTACTCTGGCTTGTTGGATGTGATGGCGATTTATGGGCGTAGTCGTCGTGTCGTCGAAGATGCAAAGCAGATTGAGTATTCCTACAACGATATGCTGAAGATGACCCTTGCGTTGGGCCGCATGGTTGCCAAACACAGCGAGCCAAATGAGTGCGTGGGCATTTTTATGCCCAACCTTGCCGCCACCGTTTGCATGATGATAGGCGTGGGCGCACAAGGTCGTGTGCCTGCCATGCTGAATTACAAGGCAGGCGCAGCGGGCATTCAAGATGCCTGCACGGCGGCAAAAATTCGTACCATTTTTGCATCGCGTGCATTCATTGAGCAAGCAAAGTTAGACGCGGATGTCGCCGCGATTCAAGGTGTAAAAATTTTGTATCTGGAAGATTTGCGTCCAGAGATGGGCTTGCTGGACAAGCTGTGGGTGCTGTTTGGCATGATGTTTCCTCGCATGATGGAAGCACAATCTGACCCCGATAAAACTGCTGTGGTGCTATTCACTTCCGGGTCGGAAGGCAAGCCAAAAGGCGTGGTGTTATCGCATCGTGCTTTGCTGTCCAACATTGCACAGATACGCTCCGTTATTGAATTTTCATCGGAAGACAAAGTACTCAACGCGCTGCCGATATTCCATTCGTTTGGCTTAACGGGCGGAGCATTGCTGCCAATTATGACGGGGATGAATTTATTTTTATATCCCACGCCTCTGCACTATCGTGTGATTCCAGAAATTGCCTATGATCGCAATTGCAGCGTGTTGTTTGGCACCAGCACCTTCCTCGCCAACTATGCCAAGTTTGCGCACCCTTACGATTTCTATCGTTTGCGCTATGTCGTTGCCGGCGCGGAAAAATTATCTACCGCAGTGCGTGATGTTTGGTTTGAGAAATTTGGCATTCGTATTTTGGAAGGTTATGGCGCAACGGAGACTGCCCCCGTGCTGGCGGTAAACACCCCTATGGCATATCGCAGCGGCACGGTGGGTCAGTTACTGCCGTGTATCGAGCATCGCTTAATTCCTGTCACTGGTATTGAGAAGGGCGGCATGTTGCATGTACGCGGCCCCAATGTGATGTCTGGTTACTATCGTTTTGATAATCCCGGACAGTTGCAAACTCCGTCATCGGAAGCGGGCGAGGGTTGGTATGAAACAGGCGATGTCGTTTCAATCGATACCGAAGGATTTGTTTCTATCGTGGGTCGCGTCAAACGTTTCGCCAAAGTGGCGGGTGAAATGGTCTCGCTTGAAGTGGTGGAAAAATTAGCCACTCATGCTTCACCTACCGCAATGCACGGTGCATCCAGCCAAGTGGATGGTGGGCGTGGTGAAGCCATTGTTTTGTTTACCACTGACGCAACGTTGACGCGGGACATGCTATCCGCATCGGCAAAAACTTTAGGCAATCCTGAAATTGCCGTACCGCGCAAAATTCAATATGTGGAAACTCTGCCGCTTTTGGGTACGGGGAAAACCGATTACGTGACGTTGAAAAAAATGGCGGAGACTCTGTAATGAACGAAAGAAAATCACTCGATATGCCGCTGATGTCGGTAGGCATGATGTCGGTATTGGTGGCGCAGTTTTTTTCCGCACTCGCCGATAATGCCATCTTGATTGCCGCCATCGCCATCGTTAAATCGCAGGGCTTGCCGAATCTTGTGCCGTTGCTACAAGAATCCTTCGTCCTGCCATTTATTTTGCTCGCGCCTTTTGTCGGACAAATCTCGGATGGATTCCCCAAAGGGCGGGTAATGTTGGTGGGCAACTTGCTCAAGCTGGCAGGCGCAATCGCCATGGTGTCGGGCATCAATCCGCTCACCGCTTATGGCTTGATCGGCATCGGTGCGGCGATGTATTCGCCCGCGAAATACGGCATCCTCTCGCAAATGTTTGGTGCAACCTCATTGGTACGCGCCAACGGCATGATGGAAGGCTCAACTATCGTCGCCATATTGCTCGGTGTGTTAATGGGCGGATGGCTGGCCGACCACTCGCTACAGTGGGCATTTGTTGGTGTGATGAGTGCTTATGGTTTGGCCGCATTCGCCAATTTATTTATCCCTAAGCTAGAGGCAGAAAATCCCACGGCAAGTTTTAAGCCGTGGATGCTCATCAAACAATTTTGGGCATCACTCGCCATGCTGTTCAAAAATCCAGACTCTCGCTTTAGCTTGATCGGCACGAGTGTATTCTGGGGTAGCGGCACAACCCTACGTCTCATGTTGTTCGCATGGGTGCCTGCTGCCTTGTTGATTACCGACAACCAAACCCCCGCCAACCTGATGGGCGCAGTGTCGATCGGCATCGTGTTGGGCGCAGTGGCGGCGGGGGCATGGGTATCGTTAGCCAACGTCAATCGCGCACTGATTGGCGGCTTGCTCCTCGGTCCGGCAGTGCTTGCGCTCGCCTTAGTTCACAGCCTCACCTTTGCCGCAGTCGTAATGATTGCGATTGGGCTATGTGGCGGATTGTTTGTCGTGCCACTCAACGCCTTGCTGCAAGAAAAAGGGCACGAAACCATAGGCGCAGGTAACGCATTAGCGGTGCAAAATTTTGTAGAAAATTTAGTGATGCTGATGTTTGTAGGCGGCTACAGCTTAGTCGCTGCGATGGGCATTCCAGTCACCCAAATTTTGATTGGCTTTGGTTTGATTTTGCTGGTGTTTATTGGCGTGCTGGCTGTATTTAGGATGAGGCGTAAGTAGCCCCTGAGGAGATATAGATGAAAAATTTCTGGTATCGCCTACTAAGCAGATCACTTACCGCACTCTACTATCACCGCATACAGGTAATTAACCCGCAACATTTGCCTGGTAGTGGACCGATACTATTTGTGGCACTTCACAGAAATGGTGCTGTTGATGGCTATGTGTACAAGTCAGTTATTCCGACAGTGAATTTTCTCATTTCGGTTCAGCTGCGTCGAAACTTATTGAGCCGAGTATTTTTCGGTGGTATCGAGGTTATTCGCAGTAAAGATCGAAAAGTGTCGGATACGCATCTATCCAGTAATGGCAATGCCGCTCTTCAAGCGTGTGTAGATTACGTAAAGCAAGGTAAGGCGTTAGTGATCTTGCCAGAGGGGAGTAGCGATTTAGGACCTCGCCATCTCCCTTTTCACAAAGGTGCAGCGCGTATCTTGGCACAATTAGTGACCCAACCAGAATTTCCTTTGAGCGTTATTCCGCTGGCTATTCATTATGAGCAAGCTTGGACGTGGCAAAGCGATGTTGAAGTCGTCGTGGGTGAACCCATCAATACTACGCTGCCTTCTGATATCTCCTCGATCAACCAGGTCAATTTGTTGCATGAACGTATTGTTCATGCGCTGGAGACCATTGCCGTACAAGCTGAGAATGCCGACGTTTTCGTGGAGTGTGAACGCATTGCTTACGCGGCGACGCTGAGCAGTAAGCGCAGCTATTTCTCAGCGTTGAAGGCATTAGAACGTGGAATGCCCGACGTTGCCTCCATGTCATCAAAGCTGGAGGCGGAAATAGCGCATGTGCCAGGCAGAAAAAATTTGTGGTATCACCAAGGTGTGCCGTTAATGCCGATGGGATTTGCTTGGGCTTACCCATTGATTTGGGTGACCTTGCTTCCGATCATTACATTGACCTGTGTACTCAATGCACCGCCACTGGTGTGTTCTTGGTGGGCAGGTAAACGTTTTAGCGATGGCAACAACACAATTGCATTATGGAGATTGCTGGTTGGTTTTCCCTGCTTGTTGCTTTGGATTATTTCGTTACTCGTGGCTGCACTTTGGTCACAAAAATTATTACTTTGGCTAGTGTATGTTGCTATCAGTGCGCTTGGGGTGAAATTTTTCAGGCGGTTTCAAAAAATTACAGTGAGCTTGCACAATTGGGTCGTGTTGCCAGAGTTGCGCCAACCGTTGTTGCGTTGGCGTGACGAGCTAGAAACATTTATGCGGGCGCGTAATGTATAAAATTCCTTTCACTTCATATTCGCTATACCCACACGAGATATTTTTTGGCGGCTATTTGTTGATTACTTTCCTGCGCCTGATTTCTACGCAAGGTATATTTGGGCTTGACACGATGATGTATTTCATCGGACTCGTATTTGCGTTGACACTCATTTACTACGAACAACGTGCCAACACGCCAACCTCACTACGCTGGAGGCTATTGTTCTACCCAATCGTAATGAATATTTATTTCCAACAAATGCGAACAAGCGTTCCGACAATTTCGTCCGAGCGATACGATGATCAATTGCGTGCTATTGATCGAGCTTTTCTTGGAGATACTCCTTCCATCATGTGGCAGCACGTTGCCAATCCAATGCTGACAGAAATAATGAGTTTATGTTACCTGTTCTTTTTTCCGTATCTGATTATGGCAATAGTCTTGCATTTCATCGGTAATATTGAGCGATGCAAAGCTTTCGTTTCAGGACTCTTTTCACTTTACGGGGTTGGCTTCCTCGGTTATTCCTTCGTTCCCGCTTCAGGTCCTTACCAAGCTTTTGGTGGCGCGTTTGATGCCACTTTAATCGCTGGTCCAGTGAGCGTGTGGAACGATTCATTGGTTCGCATCGGAAGCAGTGGTGTAGATGTATTTCCTAGTCTGCATGTTGCAGTTTCATTATTTATTCTCGGCTTCGATTTTCAGCATGAGAAACGCCGTTTCTGGATATTTCTTGTCCCATGCGTAGGGCTGTGGTGTTCAACCTTGTATTTGCGCTACCACTATTTGATAGATGTACTGTTTGGCGTTCTACTTGCTGGTTGGGCATTGTGGATTTCAAGTCGTTTTAACCGTACTCAGGAGGCTTCAGCATGAATTTGACACTTGCTTTTAACGATGTGGATGCCTGCCAACATGCGAAATCAGGGGGGAAAGGTGCGAATCTTGCGTTACTCACCCAAAAAGGATTTCCTGTTCCTTTAGGATTCATCATTACTGCTGATGCTTACCGAGAATATATTCGGAAGGCCTCAAATTTACACTTATTGATTGCCAATTTTGACTTGCGTGATTCGGATAAGCTGCAAAAACAAGCTGCGCAGTTACGTCTGGAGCTTGAAGCCATCCCGTTGCCCGTGTCTTTAGAAAAATCAATCAGGCAGCGTCTTTCCGCACTTCCAGCAGAGACTGCATTCTCAGTGCGCTCTTCTTCAACATTTGAAGATTTGGCAAATGCCGCGTTTGCAGGCCAGCACGACACCTATCTCAACGTTCAAGGCGCAGACTTTATTCTCAACCGCATACGGGCTTGCTTTGCCTCGCTTTGGCAGGATCGTGCCATTGCATATAGAGCGCGGCTTGGCTTTGATCATTTTCAAGCCGCAATGGCGGTTGTTGTGCAAGTTATGGTTCCTTCGGAAATATCGGGTGTGGGATTTACGATCAATCCAATCAACGGTGCAATTGACGAGATGTTGGTTAATGCGAACTTTGGATTGGGTGAGTCTGTCGTGAGCGGCGACGGTGCAATTGACCAGTTTGTTTTGGCGCGTGATGGCAGCTTGAAAAGCCAAGTTATCGGCGAAAAATGTCATCGCATCATCAATGCAACGCAGGGGATTGCCGAAGTTGTGGTCGATGCACAAGCTGCGAATCAGGTCAGTATGAATAAGGATCAGCTAGCAAAATTGGCTGATTTAATGTGCCGTGTGGAGGCCACCTATCAGTTCCCACAAGATATTGAGTGGGCGATACATAACGAAAAATTGTGGTTGTTGCAGTCTCGTCCAGTTACAACCATTCCGCCGCGCTGGACGCGTGATGAGTCTGCCGAACGCTTCCCCAATGTCATTACCCCGCTGGCATGGGAAATGGTTGAAGATGGGTTTCATCGCTCACTTAACCATTCTTTCAAATTGATGGGCTACCCGCCTTTCTCAGGAAAATGGTTTGCCATGTTTGATCATTACATTTATGGTAACCAGAATGCTGTCGAGATTTATGGTCGTCGCATGCCATTTTCAATCAAAAACTTGAATGAGCTTGAGGCTGTCATTCCTTATCTTCGTGATAATTACGCATGGGTTCAGGATTTGCCATTGGAATGGTCGAGGGATCTGGATTATTACTTGCTAAGTTTGGGTGAATTGAATGCGGAGAATATGCACACAAAAAATATGCCCGAAACTTGGGAGTATGTGCAGCGGGTAAATAAGCTGGGGGCAGATTACTTCTTGCCGAATATAGCTATTTCAATTACTCAACGAACACTGTATCGCTTATTGCACGGATTGCTGCAAATGCTCATAGGGAATCAACAGGAAGCTGCCGCCCTGTTTGATGTCTTGATTGCTTACACTGAAACCAAAACGGGTGTTGTCAACAAGGAATTGATGAATATGGCAGCAACCATTCGCCAAGATTTAACCTTGCAACAGGCGATATTGCAAAACGACTCCAAATCGTTGCTTGAGAAAAAAACACTTGAAAAGTTTAGTCATTTCTCAACTTGCTTCAATAAATTCCTGAGAGATCATGGGCATCGCGAAGTGGATTTCGATCCCTATCAGGCAACTTGGATAGAAGCTCCATGGATTGTTCTTGATAACTTGCGCTTGATGTGTGCCGAGCAAAAATTTCAAGATCATCGTGATCGAGAGCGTGAAATCAAATTGAAGATGCAAGAAGCAGAACTCAAGTTATACAGCCGTGTTCCTCAACACCTACATTTTTTCTTTCATGAATTGTTGAGACTTGCCCGCGCTTACACATCGCTGGATGATGTGGAGCATTACCACACTACTCGCCTCACACTTCCATTGCGAAAAGGTTTGCGTCGTTTGGGTGAGCATCTTCAAGCGCGTGATGTAATAACTGACCCGATGGATATTTTCTTCGCACATTACCGTCCACTGCATGAAGCTGTGTTAAGTGATAACCCTGCGATATGGAAGGCAATGTCGAAATCCATCCGTGATGAGAAAAAGTTGTATCTCGCCCATCAAAGCAACCATCCCGATTGGGATTTTGGTAAGCAAGCTACAAATGTCAATTTGAGTACAGAGTTGATGGGCAATGCCTTAAATGGGCTGGCAGGAAGTGCGGGGGTTGCTGAAGGGGTTGTTTATGTTGTGAACTCTCCCGATGATTTTTCCAGCTTCCCACAAGGGGCTGTGCTGGTTGCGCGCACCACCAATCCCGCTTGGACTCCGTTGTTCTACCAAGCATCTGCCGTGATCACTGAAAGTGGTGGTCCACTTTCTCATGGCGCAGTTACCGCCCGCGAAATGCAGATACCCGCAGTAATGAGTATACGCAACGTCATGAAAAAGTTAAGTAATGGGCAGCGCGTTCGGGTTGATGGAACAAGCGGTATCGTTGTGATACTTGATCCCATTTAAAGCCTTTATTTACCGCAATCACTTACTGAAAGGCTTCTTGAATGAAAGCGCGATCCAAGATGAGTCGTTTTATAACTCGCATTTTGTTTTGTTTGTGCATGTGCTTCCCACTATGTGTACGCGCCGAAGTGGATGTGCCGATGAGAGCTGTTGATGGTCTAATTACAGATCATGTGGGGCAAAGTGGGATATATGTGTTGGATACAGGTGAGGAAGCTCTGCTATCTCGCGCTTGGCTGGTCGATCATGCACAGCATTCAATTGATGTTCAGTATTTTATATGGAGTTCAGACAACATCGGCATTTTAGCCACAGAAGCCCTATTGCGCGCTGCTGAACGCGGTGTGCATGTTCGCGTAATTGTGGATGACTTGCTTATCGATGCGCCTGATAAGTATTTGCTCGCGTTGGCAAAGCATCCCAATATAGATATTCGTATTTACAACCCGAAGCATTCGGTTGGAACACCTTTGCACAAACGTACGCTGAATTTGATTACCGATTTCAGAGGGGTCAATCAGCGTATGCACGACAAGACCTTTATGGTTGATGGCAAGTTTGCCATCACGGGTGGACGCAATATGGCGGATGAGTATTTTGACTACAACCGTGAATATAATTTTCGGGATCGCGATGCGCTACTTTTGGGTGAGGTCGTCAAATCTATGGAAAATAGTTTTGATAACTTCTGGAAAAGTGATCTAAGTGTAAGGGTGGAGGAGCTTTACGACGGTTTCGGTCTCATGCAAAAAAATGTGTCCGTGGGCGATGTCGAAATCGAACAGATTTATCGAGAATTACATAGCTATGCAAACCTGCCTGAAAATTTCGCACCCGAAGTGCGTTCGGCAATCGTGTTAGCCCACGCTGCGTTTGAACGAATGACAGAAGCGGTCATTTGGGGGGATGTGAAATTCATTAGTGATCAGCCCGGCAAAAACGACAGTCGTCTGAGTCTTGGCGGTGGCGGGAAGACGACAACCGCACTTGCGCAGCTGGTTAAAGACGCAAAAAATCACATTGTGATTCAGTCGCCGTACCTTGTTCTATCAAGCCAAGCGATAGACTTGTTTAGAGACGCAATTGCGCGCGGGGTTAGTGTACGCATCAACACCAATTCACTCGCCTCCACGGATAACCTTCAAGCTTTTAGTGGCTATCGCAAACAACGGAAAGCGTTACTAAAAATGGGCTTGGAAATTTATGAGTACAAGCCCAATCCTGAAGTGCAACAGCAGTTGATGCAGAGCGTGGTGGAAAGAAAAACTGCCATGCCAGTGTTTGCGCTTCATGCCAAAACAATGGTGGTGGACTCGAAAATTGTTTATATCGGCACATTCAATTTAGACCCTCGCTCGGAAAATCTAAATACGGAGGTGGGGGTGGTTGTGCAAAACGAGGGGCTTGCACGTACCGTTGAAGCAAGCATTGAAACTGACATGTTGCCGCGCAATAGTTGGAGTGCTGCCAAAGATGACCCCGATCAATATGTGCCGCTTGCCAAGCGCAGCAAGGTGAGGTTTTGGCAGAATATGCCGATCAAGCCTTTATTGTGAAGCACAACAATTTTACGCGTACATAACAAGCAATTTTTTATGGATGCCTCTAAAAGTTCGATCAAGCTGATAATGGCAAGGCATAAGCGAACGAAAAACGGAGTTTACACTTCGCAAATGAATATTTTGAGTTCGTTTATAACGTCGCCAGAGCGGCTTCAGCGGATTTTTAGAGGTGTCCCACACATTCGGTCTTGAGTTTTTGAGGGGGAGATATGCGATTCATCGGATTAGTTATAGGTGTCATTTTAGGCAGCTGGGTTGGCTCAGTCAGCGGGGCGTGGGCTGGCGGTATATTGGGGGTGATTGCAGGTTGGGCGTACGGCGAGCGGTCTCGAACTCGTAATCAACCATTGGTAGATCGCGTAGTCGCATTGGAGCAATCTGTTCGTAAGCTTTCCGAGCAAGTTTCCGCACTTCAATCTAAGCAACCATCAAACACGCAAGCCAGTGTTGAAATTCAATCCGCTTCGACACCGCCTCAATATCGCTCTGTCGCTTCCGACATTTCCACTTCGCAGGAATCCCTAGCGTTGCCAGATGTTATTGCCGAACCTGCTGAATTACCCGCATTCAGCCGCCCCATAACTCCCGACACTCCGCGTGCAAAGTTACGTGATCAACAGCTCAGTGAGCCAACGCCGAATCGCAACCTGAACAACAATCAATGGTTGTCCAAGCTCTTCAAGGGTAATGTCCTCGCCAAAATTGGCGTGGTCATTTTGTTTTTCGGGATTGCGTCAGGCTTGAAGCTGGCGGTGGATATGGGGCTATTCCCTGTGTCTGTGCGTCTGGTGTTGGGCGCATTTGCCGCGATTGCCTTGAGCGTATTTGGCTATCACCGCGCGCAACAGCCAGAACACAAAATGTTCGGTCAGGCTATGCAGGGCGGAGGCTTGGGTATTCTGTATCTGCTGGTGTATTTCATGTTGGCACGCTATCAGATTATTGGTGAGACGCTCGCCTTCGCACTCTTCACGTTGATGGGCGTTACTTGTGTACTGTTGGCGGCTCGTCAAGATAGTCGCTCGCTGGCGATGTTGGGTATCTCTGGCGCATTCCTTTCGCCTGTTATGGCGGCGAGTTCGGGCGGGAGTCAAATCACTTTGTTCAGCTATTTTCTATTGCTAAATGCTTTCATCATCAGCGTGAATTGGTTTAAGGGTTGGCGTGAACTCAACCTGTCTGGCTTTATCTTCACATTGGTGATCGGGATGAATTGGGCATTTCGATCCTACCAGCCTGGCGATTTCCCGATTTCAGAAACTTTCTTGATTCTGTTTTTTCTGCTCTATTCCGCAACACCTGTCCTATTTAATTTATTCAATGCGCCGGGTCGTCTCAGCTGGGGTGATGGCATGTTGCTGTATGGCACACCGCTTGCCGCCGCTGCGTTACAGCATCATCTGCTGCAAGGTCAAGACATGACATTGGCGTGGAACGCCTGCGGGGCGGGTGGTTATTATTTGCTGTTGTGGTGGGCAATGAACCGCAAGCCACATGAGGAAACCATCTGGCTGGAAAAAAGTTTATTGGGTATCGCAATCGGATTTTTTACGCTGGCGATTCCACTGGCGTTTAATGCCCAACTCACCGCTGCTTTCTGGACGTTAGAAGGATTCGGCGTGCTGTATCTTGGCGTGCAGCAAAATCGTTTTTTTGCTCGACTATCCGGCTCTGCCCTGCAAGTGTTGGCGGGCGCATATTTCTTTATGCACAGCCACGAATTGCAGCGCACATTTCCTATCTTTAACGATTGGTATGTGGGCTGTGTGATCATTGTTGGTGCGGCCATGGCAAGTGCATTGCTGTTGCGGCACACCGCAGACAAACCAAACAATTCCGAGCAAACGGTAGCTTGGGCTGCGTCAATCAATACAGCTTATTTCGCTATCCCATTTTTTTATTGGGCATTGTTATGGTGGTTCGGCGCGGGGTTTGTTGAAATCGAACGTTTCTCACCCACCGCCCACCAAATGGCTGAGATGCTCGGCTTGTGTGTCAGCACGTTTATCGGGCTGGAGTGGTTAGGTAAATTTCGCAATTGGCACGCCATCCGTCAACCCTCTGCGGCATTGATTTTGGCTATTTTAATTGCAGCGGTTGACGGGTATCAAAAAAATGGTCATGCCCTGTATGGCGTAATGAGTATGCTCATACCCGCCACAGTGCTGGTGAATTATTGGCTGCTGTATCGACACGATCAAGACGCGATGCCAGCCGCATCTGAATTGCGTCACGCACTTGCCTACTGGTCGCTGCTTGCTTTAGTTGGCAGCGAGCTTGCGTGGGTAGCGGAACAACTCACGGTGGATAGCGTGCTTTGGTCTTGGCTGGCATGGGGCATTTCAGGTGTAACGGGCTTGTTGGTTTCAATAGGGGGATCAAAAAGACAGTCCTGGCCATTTACGCTACACCGAGAACTTTATCTCAACAGATTGCAACTCCCTGTTGCGGCACTCCTGTGCGCTTGGATCATCTATGGCAATGCTGCTCATTCTGGGGGCGGAAGCGGGTTGCCCTATTTGCCCGTGCTTAATCCGTTTGACTTGATTCAACTGTTGGCAATGTACGCGGTATGGAAATGGCTGCGCGAAACCACCAGCTCATGGCTACCAGTCGTATATGGCATGGCATTTTTTTGGGTGAGTGCCGAAGCTGCACGCCTTAGCCATCATTGGGGAAACGTGCCGTTTGATTGGTCACAATTATTTGCCTCCGCAACGTTTCAAGCCAGCTTGTCGATATTGTGGACAGCGATTGCGATGGGCGTAATGGTCTATGCCTCACGTTGCAAAAAACGTGCTTTGTGGTTTTATGGGTTTGGACTGCTGGCAATTGTCGGGGGCAAATTGATGATGGTTGATTTGTCCAACAAAGGCACGGCACTTTGGACAGCATCACTCATCGGTATCGCATTGTTGATTATTGCGACCAGTTACTTTTCCCCTGCACCGCCTAAAGAGGAGGCATCAAACTATGCTGATGCGAATTAAAGTCCAGCAGCATAGAAGTCGAACCATGCTGATTCCCATTGCGTAATAAGTTTGATTCAGACTTCATGTCGGGGGCGAACCGTAACGATTGCCCCCATTTTCGTTTTAGATGTGATTGTTAACAGTAGGTGGAACAGAGTTGCCGCTGGCCTGCATGTTAATCGCTTCTGGATGGGTTTGATAATGTTCCCGCACGCAATTCGCCAATGCTTGTTTGGTATCGTCTTCCACAGGACAGACTTCTTGGTTCGGCAAGCAGACCAGCATTCCGCTTAGTAATTGCTCTTGAGGTGCCGGCATCTTGGCTACCCACGAAGCCAGCAACGGGCGGTTAAGGTGTGAAGGCAGCGAAGCCAGGATGCCAATGTCGTTCTGGTTATGAACCAGCAGACCGGATGTAGTGCCTCTATCCAGCGTCAATACTTGGAAAAAATAGAGGGTATGGTAGTCCAGTTGTTTTTTACGGTCGGCTTCTGTGGGTGAAGTGCGTGTTTCGATTGCAGCAGACAGAATGTCGCAGTAGGTATCGATTGCCGCTTCGCCCACTGTCCTGGCCATTTTGAGGTCTGCATCGAAATTTCCGCTGGTGTAGTTCTCCAGATAAAAATGCGTCACGCCGCGATGCCGCCCCAACACGGGGATGTTGAAATATCGGTCACCCTGCGCCGAGCCTTCGTCATATTGTTGCGGTGCTGCCTGTTGGATTTTGTTGGCGAACAGGGTTTTGTCTCCGGCATTTTCAATTGAAGGGTTGAGGTCTGCCATGACACGCCAGTAACCGTTGCCATTCTTCAATTCCGTCCAACTGATATGGATGTGTACGGATGGTGCGAGCGGATTGACGGGGTGAATGATCGTGGAAATGGCGGAAGCGGATGCCAATTGCTTTGTATCATCATCGTCATATTGAACTTGGGAGGTATTAACCGATGCGCGATTAAACAGCGATTCGTCTGTCGCCATAAAGCGCACGCCACCGCCATGCTTTCCCTCGTCCCGAAACCATTCTGTGGGTTCATAAGATTTGCCGTTGCCGAATTTTCTGCTGATCGCATTCAGCTTGGTGACAAAGCGTTGCTGTAAATCTGTTACGAGTGCGTAACCTTGCTCTGCACGGGTGGATTTTGCGCTAATTCTTTTCATCGTTTTTATTACCTTTACTTAAATTTTTTAGCCGAGTGTCGATTTTAGGGCGATTGCTGATTTTTGTCAGTTAAATCCAGCTTATTTACTGGGATTAACCCTCGGCAGATATGCGGCAAAGCCTTTATACCCAACGGTGTTACAATCCGCGCCGTTTTGAATCCAGCAAAAATTAAGGAAATACCATGAGTTTGAAATGCGGAATTGTCGGGCTGCCTAACGTGGGCAAATCAACTTTGTTTAATGCGCTGACCAAGGCGGGCATCGCTGCGGAGAATTATCCCTTTTGCACGATTGAACCTAACGTGGGCATCGTCGAAGTGCCCGATGCGCGTATGGAAGGCTTGGCGAAAATCGTTAAACCGCAAAAAATGCAGCCCGCGATTGTCGAGTTTGTGGACATCGCGGGGTTGGTGGCGGGTGCATCGAAGGGCGAAGGTTTGGGCAACCAGTTTCTCGCCAACATCCGCGAGACCGACGCGATTGTGAACGTGGTGCGTTGCTTTGACGATCCAAATGTGATTCACGTGGCGAATAAAATTGACCCGATTGCCGACATCGAAACCATCATCACCGAATTGGCGTTGGCGGATTTGGCGGCGGTGGAGCGCACCTTGCAGCGCGATGGCAAGAAAGCCAAGTCTGGCGACAAAGATGCGATAAAGCTGGTGGCAGTGTTGGAAAAATTATTGCCGCATCTCAACCAAGGACAACCTGCACGAACGTTGAAGTTGAGCGATGAAGAAAAGATCATCATCAAGCCGCTGTGTTTGCTCACCATCAAGTCCGCGATGTATGTGGGTAACGTGATGGAAGATGGCTTTGAGAATAATCCGCATCTGGATAGACTGCGTGAACACGCGGCGAAAGAAGGTGCACCAGTCGTTGCGCTGTGCGCCAAGATTGAAGCGGAACTGGCTGATCTTGATGATGCGGATAAGTTGGAATTCCTCGCCGATCTTGGTCTCGATGAACCCGGTTTGAATAAACTCATCCGCACCGGTTATGAGTTGCTCGGCTTGCAAACCTACTTCACCGCAGGCGTGAAAGAAGTGCGCGCCTGGACGATACACAAAGGCGATACCGCGCCGCAAGCGGCGGGTGTGATCCACACCGATTTCGAGCGCGGCTTCATTCGCGCGCAGACCATTTCGTATGCCGACTTCATCGCCTGCGGCGGCGAAGCGGGTGCGAAAGAAAAAGGCAAGATGCGCGTGGAAGGCAAGGAGTATGTGGTGCAGGATGGGGATGTGATGAACTTCCTGTTTAACGTGTAATTTTTCAGGCGCATGATTTGAGGGTATTGCAGGAGTCGATGGTTTATCCATCGGCTTTTTTTGCGCCCGCCAAAATTAAAATGCTGCATAATTTGCCAACCCAATTGGCAACGCAAAGAAAAAAGGTCGGCACGCATGGCAATCAAGAAATCCGAACTCTATAGCTCACTGTGGAAAGGTTGTGACGAACTCCGTGGCGGCATGGATGCTTCGCAGTACAAGGACTACGTGCTGGTGCTGTTGTTCGTCAAATATGTGTCGGATAAATATGCCGGTCAGCCTGATGCCCTGATTGAGGTTCCCGAAGGCGGCAGCTTCAAGGACATGCTGGCACTCAAGGGTGACAAGGAGATAGGCGACAAGATAAACAAGATTATTGCGCGCCTGGCTGAAGCTAACGACCTCAAGGGCGTGATCGACGTTGCCGACTTTAACGATGCTGACAAGCTGGGCAAGGGCAAGGAGATGCAAGACCGCCTATCCAACTTGGTCAGCATCTTTGATTCGCCCGGACTAAACTTCAGCAACAACCGCGCCGAGGGAGATGACATACTGGGCGATGCCTACGAATATCTGATGCGCCACTTCGCCACCGAGTCCGGCAAATCCAAGGGGCAATTTTATACACCCGCTGAAGTCTCGCGCATCATGGCGAAGGTCATCGGCATCAATGCCGCCAAGAGCCAAAGCCAAACCATTTATGACCCGACTTGCGGTTCTGGTTCGCTACTATTAAAGGCGGCGGACGAATCCAAAACAGGTGTCACCATCTACGGGCAGGAAATGGATAATGCCACTGCCGCGCTGGCCAAGATGAACATGATTCTGCACGACAACCCGACGGCAGAAATCTGGCAGGACAACACCCTGTCCAGTCCGCACTTCAAAGACAAAAACGGCACGCTCAAGCTACATGATTTCGTGGTCGCCAATCCACCATTCTCGACCAAGGCATGGAGCAATGGCTTCGACCCGGCCAACGATTTGTACGAGCGTTTTGCCGATGGTATTCCGCCTGCCAAGAATGGCGACTACGCCTTCCTGTTGCACATTATTCGTTCGCTCAAGAGCACCGGCAAAGGCGCGGTGATTCTGCCGCACGGTGTGTTGTTCCGAGGAAATGCCGAGGGTGGCATACGCCGCAACATCATTCGCAAGGGCTACATCAAAGGCATCATCGGGTTACCCGCCAACCTGTTCTATGGCACGGGCATCCCCGCTTGCATCATCGTGCTCGACAAAGAAAATGCAGCGGGTCGCACGGGGCTGTTCATGGTTGATGCCAGCAAGGGCTTCGTCAAAGACGGCAACAAAAACCGCCTGCGTCATCAGGACATCCACAAAATCGTGGACGTGTTCAACAAGCAGCTTGAGCTGCCCAAGTATTCGCGCATGGTAAGTCGTGCAGAAATCGAGGCCAACGACTACAACCTAAACATCCCGCGCTACATTGATAGCTCCGAAGCGGAAGACCTGCAAGACATCGCTGCGCACCTCAAGGGCGGCATCCCCAATGCAGACATCGAAGGCATGTCGCAATACTGGGAAGTATTCGCCACCTTGCAAAAGCAACTGTTCAACAAGGGCGCAGGCTACAGCGAAATGAAAGTCGCAGCGGCACAAGTGAAGCCCACCATCTTCGCCCATCCTGAATTTGTCAGTTACACGCACTCCGTCAGCGACCTATTTCAAGGTTGGAAAAAGAACAACGCCGCACACCTGAAAGCCATCAGCCAAATCACGCACCCCAAGCAGCTTATCGAGCAACTGTCAGAAGACCTGCTGCAAACCTTCGGCACGGTGAAGCTGATAGACCAATACGACGTATATCAGCACCTCATGTCTTACTGGTCGGACATAATGCAGGACGATGCCTATTTGATTACGGCAGACGGTTGGCAAGCGGGTAACGATGCCAGCAACGGGCTGATACCGCCCCAGCTCATCATCGCTCGATACTTTTCCGCCGAACGCGATGCAATCGAACAACTGGAAACCGAGCGCGATGCTGTCACCCGTCAGATGGAAGAGCTGGATGAAGAATATGGCGGTGAAGACGGTTTGCTGAGTGAGGCCAAGAACGACAAAGGCAAGCTCACCAAGGTTAGCGTTGGCGCACGCCTCAAAGACATCAAGCGCGATGCCGCAGATGAACGCAAACAACTCAATGCCTACCTAACCCTCATTGAGCAAGAATCTGCCGCCAGCAAAAAGGTGAAGGACGCGCAGAAGCAACTCGATGCCAAGGTCGCGGCGCAATATGCCAAACTCAGTACCGACGACATTCAGACTTTGGTAGTAGATGACAAGTGGCTCACCACACTGGCGGCGGATGTGCAGACCGAATTAGACCGCGTATCGCAAGCCCTGACTGGGCGCATCAAGCAGCTTGCCGAACGCTACGCCGAACCATTATCGCAACTCGCGGCTGAGGTGGGAACACTAAATGCCAAGTTCGAAGCGCACCTGAAACAAATGGGGTTTGTATGGAACTGACCACGACTGACGGCTACCAGCATCTGCTGGAGCAAATTTCTAGCACCTACACTCAAGGTCGCATCGGTGCGATGCAGACGGTCAATGCCCAACTGATTGAAACGTATTGGCAGGTCGGGCGACATATAGTTGAGTTCGAGCAAGGTGGAAAACTGCGTGCCGATTACGGCAAGTCACTCATTAACAACCTCGCTACAGACCTGAATGTACGACACAGCAAGGGATTCAGTCGCAGCAATTTGATTCGTATTCGTCAGTTTTATATGGCTTATCCAAAAGGTGCGACACCGTCGCACCTTTTAAGCTGGTCACACATCATCGAGCTGCTGAAAATAGACGACCCGCTTGAGCGCGGTTTTTACGAACAACAATGCGGACTCGAACGCTGGTCAGTGCGAGAACTTAAACGCCAGAAAGACAGTGCTCTATTCTTGCGTCTTGCCGCCAGCAAAGACAAAGCGGGAATTTTGCAACTTGCCGCGCAAGGCCAGCTTGTTACGCAACCCGCCGACCTGTTGCGTGAGCCTTATGTGTTCGAGTTTCTGAAAATCCCCGAACCGTTTCAGGTTTCCGAAACGCAACTCGAAACCCATCTATGCGACCACCTCCAGCAATTTTTGCTGGAACTGGGCAAAGGTTTTACCTTCGTCGGGCGGCAATACCGCATTACGCTGAACAACACGCACTACAAAGTTGATCTGGTTTTTTACCACCGCATCCTGCGTTGCTTCGTGTTGATTGACCTCAAAATTAACGAAGTGCAGCATCACGACATCGGCCAGATGAATTTGTATCTGGGTTATTTTGCCCACGAGGAAAATATCGAAGGCGACAACCCGCCCATTGGCATCATCCTCAGCCGCAACAAGGATGAGCTGCTGGTGGAATACGCCACCTACCAGATGAACAGCCAGCTTTTCGTGCAGAAATATCAGCTTTATCTGCCAGATCGGGAAGCCTTGCGCCACGAGCTGGAGCAGACACTGCGCGAGGCGGAGCAATGAATATGGCATTGAGGGCGGGCTACAAGCAGACCGAGGTGGGGGTGATACCGAAGGATTGGGATGCTAAAAATATGGAGCAAATTACAATCCATATTGGTGACGGGTTGCATGGGACGCCAATTTATTCACCCAATGGTGACTATTCCTTCATAAATGGCAACAATCTGGATGGCGGCAAGATTGTTGTAACGACCGATACAAAATCAGTTGATTGTTCTGAATTCGTTAAGTACCGGAAGCCGCTGAGCAATCGCTCAATTCTGCTTTCTATTAACGGCACTATCGGCAACCTCGCGTTATATGACGACGAACAAATCGTGCTAGGTAAGAGTGCGGCGTACCTGAATATCAGACAGGAAGTATGTAAGAATTTCGTTTATCACTCGCTTCAGACTAATATCGTAAGGCGTCAGTTTTTCGATGGATTGACTGGTTCGACTATCGGTAATTTAGGCTTGGCGACCATCCGAAAAACACAGATACCACTTCCACCAACGAACACCGAACAACGCGCCATCGCCACCGTGCTATCCGATGTGGATGCGCTGCTTGCCGCACAGGACAGGCTCATCGCCAAGAAGCGCGACATCAAGCAAGCCGCCATGCAGCAGCTCCTCACCGGCAAACAACGCCTGCCGGGGTTTAGTGGGGAGTGGGAAGTGAAGACGCTCGGCGACTTATTTACGTTTAGCGGTGGCTATTCAGCCTCACGCGACCAACTATCCGTTGAAGGTCACTGTTACCTGCATTACGGCGACATACATGGCTCGTCAAAAACGTCCATTGATACAGAGATTGACTATCAAGACATTCCCAAATTAGACATCCCGCTGAAGCAGATTTCAGCCAAGTCCTTGCTCAAAGACGGTGATGTTGTGTTCGTTGATGCGTCCGAAGACGACGAAGGAACGAGCAAGCATGTCGTGGTGGTGAACAAGAGAAACCTGCCGTTTATTTCCGGCCTGCATACTATAGTAGCCAAGAGCAAGACAGATGAACTGTCCCACGAATTTCGCCACTACTGTTTTCAAACGCCAGCCATTCGCCAACAATTTCTTTTTTACGCGGTGGGTACAAAGGTTTCAGGTATCAGCAAGACCAACATTCCAAAGTTGACGCTACCCTTACCCTCAGTCCCCGAACAAGCCGCCATCGCATCTATCCTCTCTGACATGGATGCCGACCTCACCGCTCTTGAGCAACAACGCGACAAAACCCACGCCCTCAAGCAAGGCATGATGCAGGCGCTACTCACTGGAAGGATACGACTCGTATGAGTACCGTTGGACAAATAGAACGCGCCACCCAGCAGCGTGTGGTGAAGTTGTTCCAAGAAAAGTTGGGCTACGACTATCTGGGCAACAAGATAGACGGCGTTGATAATCGCAACATCGACACCGATTTGGCACGCAGCTTTTTGAAGAAGCAAGGCTACGACGACGCGCTCATCACCAAGGCATTGCACCAATTTAGCAAGGTGGCAGGCGACCAGACCAAGAGCCTGTATGACTGCAACAAGGCGGTGTATGAGCTGCTGCGCTATGGGGTAAAGGTGAAAGCGGAAATCGGCGAGAACACGCAAACGGTGTGGCTGATTGACTGGAAGAATCCACTCAATAACCACTTCGGTATTGCCGAGGAGGTGACTGTCAAAGGTGCGGATGCCAAGGCCAACACCAAGCGCCCCGATGTGGTGATTTACGTGAACGGCATTGCGCTGGGCGTGCTGGAGCTGAAGCGTTCCATCGTGTCGGTGTCGGAAGGCATACGCCAGAATCTGGACAACCAGAAAAAGATATTCATCCAACCCTTCTTCACCACCATGCAGTTAGTGATGGCGGGTAACGATACCGAAGGGCTGCGCTACGGCACGGTAGAGACCAAGGAAAAATACTACCTGACTTGGAAGCAAGATAGTCATATCGAAAATTTACTTGACCGTCACCTCAGCCAGCTTTGCGATAAGACACATTTTCTCGAACACATTCACGATTTCATCGTGTTTGATGCGGGGACAAAAAAGCTCTGCCGCCATAACCAATACTTCGGCGTGAAGGCCGCGCAAGACCATATCAAGCGGCGCGAAGGCGGCATCATCTGGCACACCCAAGGAAGTGGAAAGAGCCTGACAATGGTGTGGCTGGCGAAGTGGATACGTGAGAATGTGAAAGATGCGCGGGTGGTGGTGATTACCGACCGCACCGAGCTAGACCAGCAAATCGAGACAGTGTTCAAAGGGGTGAGCGAAGACATCTACCGCACCCAGAGCGGGGCTGACCTTATCAGCAAACTTAACGCGACTAACCCGTGGCTGATTGCCTCGCTCATCCATAAATTTGTGGGTAAGGAAGATGAGGAACAGGTGGGGGACATTGCCGAATTCATCGCCGAGATGAAGCGCAACCTGCCTGCCGACTTCAAAGCTAAAGGTGACATTTATGTGTTCGTGGATGAGTGCCATCGCACCCAGAGCGGAGAACTGCACAAGGCGATGAAAGCGATTTTGCCGAATGCGTTGTTCATCGGCTTTACGGGTACGCCGCTGCTTAAAGCAGACAAACAAAAGAGCGTGGAGATTTTTGGCAAATATATTCACACCTACAAATTCGATGAGGCGGTGCGCGATAAGGTGGTGTTAGATTTGTGCTACGAGGCGCGAGACATCGACCAAAGCATCACCTCACCTGAAAAAATTGACCTGTGGTTTGATTCCAAAACTCGTGGACTGAACGACATTGCATTGGCACAGCTCAAGAAAAAATGGGGCAGTATGCAGAAGGTGCTCAGCTCCAAATCCCGCTTGGAGAAAATCGTCGCCGACATTCTGATGGACATGGAAACCAAAGACCGCCTGCAAAGCGGGCGCGGCAATGCCATGTTAGTAACGAGCAGCATCTATGAAGCGTGCAAGTGCTACGAGCTATTGGACAAGACCGAATTGGCAGGCAAGTGCGCCATCGTCACCTCATACTCTCCGTCACCGGCAGACATCAAAGGTGAAGAGACGGGCGAAGGGTTGACCGAGCGACTGCGCAAATACGCAATCTATAACCAGATGCTAGGCGACCAAACGGCGGAAGATTTTGAGAAGGCGGTTAAGAAGAAATTCATCGAGCAACCCGGACAGATGAAGCTGCTCATCGTGGTGGATAAGCTGCTAACGGGCTTCGATGCGCCTTCGGCCACCTATCTCTACATCGACAAACAGATGCGCGACCACGGCTTGTTTCAGGCGATTTGCCGCGTCAATCGACTTGATGGTGATGACAAGGAATACGGTTACATTGTCGATTACAAAGATTTGTTTAAGAGCTTGGGCACAGCCATTCACGACTATACCTCTGGCGCGTTAGATGGCTATGACAAGGAAGACGTGGCGGGGTTATTAGTTGACCGATTGCAAATGGCGAGGGAGCGACTTGAAGAAGCGCGTGAAGCAATCAAGGCACTGTGCGAACCTGTCGCCGCGCCCAAGGACACTGCCGCCTATCTGCGTTATTTCTGTGCTGCCGATACCGCCGACAAGAATCAGCTCAAGCTGAACGAGTCCAAACGCATCACGCTGTACAAGCTGACGGTGGCATTGATACGTGCCTACGCCGACCTCGCCAGCGAGATGACCGAGGCGGGCTACACACCCGCCCAAGCGGACAAAATAAAACAGGAGGTTGACCATTACGAGAAGGTGCGCACCGAGGTCAAGATGGCGAGCGGCGACTACATCGACCTGAAGATGTTCGAGCCTGCCATGCGTCACCTGATTGATACCTACATCCGAGCCGAAGAGAGCGAGAAGATTTCTGCCTTCGATGACATGAGCTTGATACAGATGATTGTTGAGCGTGGCTTGGATGCGCTGAATCAACTGCCAAAAGGGATACGCAACAACAAGGAAGCTGTTGCCGAGACCATCGAAAACAACCTGCGCAAGGTCATCATCGACGAAAGCCCAATCAACCCCAAGTATTACGAGAAGATGTCTGAGTTGCTGGATAGCCTGATAAAGCAGCGCAGGGAAGAAGCGTTGGATTATGAAAAATATCTGGCTGAACTGATGGCGTTGGCAGTGAAGGTGCAAAAGCCCAGCGGCGGGGCGGATTATCCGCAGACATTAAACACCGGAGCTAAACGTGCCCTATACGACAACTTGGGCAAAGATGAAGACCTCGCCCTCGCGGTGGACTACGCCGTACTGTCGAGCAAGAAAGATGGATGGCGTGGACACAAGGTGAAAGAAAAAGAAGTGCGCTATGCCGTGAAGCGGATTCTGAACGATGACCAACTGACCGACAGCGTGTTCGACTTGGTGAAAAATCAAAGTGATTATTGATAGCCACCAAATTAAGGTTAGCGGGCTGACCGTGGATGTGGTGCGTAAGGACATCAAGAATCTGCATCTGGCAGTTTATCCACCTATAGGCAGAGTGCGTGTGGCTGCCCCGTTACGTGTGAGTGATGAAGCGGTGCGCTTGGCAGTAGTTTCAAGATTGTCGTGGATTAAAAAACAGAAAAGTAAATTCACCAACCAAGCGCGGCAGTCAAAGCGTGAGTATGTGTCGGGGGAGAGCCATTCCTTTCAAGGTCGCCGCTATCGCCTGAATGTGCTGTATCAAAATAATACCGCTCAGTTTGTTATCCGCAAAAAATCCACCCTCGTAATGTGTGTGCGTGTAGGTAGCGAACAAGCGCAACGCGAAAAGATTTTGTTGAAATGGTATCGCGCTCAACTTAAAGAAATCATCCCCGCGCTAATTGCGCAGTGGCAACCTATCATCGGCGTGCAGGTGTTTGATTGGCGGATCAAGCAAATGAAAACCAAATGGGGTACGTGCAACATTGATGCACAGCGTATTTGGCTAAACTTGGAGCTTGCTAAAAAATCCACCCAATGCCTTGAGTACATCATCGTGCATGAAATGGTGCATCTGCTGGAGCGGCATCACAACGACCACTTCGCCGAACTGATGACTAAATTTATGCCGCAATGGCGGTTGCATCGGGAAGAATTAAATCGATCTGCGCTGGGGCATGAAGAGTGGAATTACTGAATGGATAAAATAGCGATTTGTGTAGAAAGCAACGATAATTTAATCGGGTGTCGATTCGGGTACATAAATGAATATGTTACCAATTCGATTGAATGTTTAACGGGAGTAATTGAATGAAAAAAAATATGTTTGTTTTTGTCGCACTGTTATCGGCTCATGCTTTTGCGTCGTCTTCTGAGCCTGTTCCGCTGCTACAACAAAATTTGGTCTCGGTGGAGTATTTTAGCAATGGCAAGCAGTCCGGTTGTGGGGTACGCGCGACCGCCGAGAACAAAGACAAGCTGATGCTCAATGCGCTCATCACCGTTTTTTTGAAAGATACGGGGACGACGTTTGGCGTGGTTAAGGTGGTCGCTAGAAAAGCGGAAATGAAAAAAGGTGTGCCGCTGATGAAAAATGGCAGCCCCGTTTATTTGAATATCGGTAACGTCACCAAGGCGTGGGTGAAGCCTGATTCAGCGGCGCAGCCAAAAACATACAGCCGTGGCTCTTCGCATAATGACGGTTATATGGAAACGGTAGATTTCGCTGGCACGGCCGATTTGCTGATGTTGATGACGCAGGAAAACTTTAAGATTGGCTTTAGTTTTAATACGGGGCAAGCCGATCAAACTTTTGTCTTCGACCAGTGGATGGATAGGCGCGAAGGCAATGCGTTTGCCGCGTGCATGATGAATCTGGGTAATGTGATCGACGAGAACAAAAAGAAACGCAGCTTTTAATACCCATTAAAAAGCCAGCAACGTAAGGTGCTGGCTTTTAGTTTGGTTGCGATGCTTAAAAGCTAGTGCTTAGTCAGCCAACCATGCAAATGTTCCCACTGTGCAACATCTCTTTCGGCAACGTAGCGTGGCAAGTCGAACAATGATTTGCCTTCAAAAGCCGCATTCACATAAATCTGTGTTTCGCGAATGTAACCCAAGATAGGCAAATCCAGTGTGGCGAGGAAATGCTCCAATGCTTGTGAGGCGCGGGTGTTTGAAGCCATGCGCATCCCAACGATACCGATGTCGTACTTTCCTTTACGTGCTTTTTTCTCGGCGGAAAGGGCTTCCAAAAAATCTCGACTGGCGTGCAAATCAAACAATGACGGGGTGATAGGAACGATAATTTTATCGGCAAGTTTAATTGCGTCCGTCATATCTTTGCCGCGCATACCGGCTGCCGAATCAACGATCAACCAATCGTCGAGATGCCCTTCATCCTTGCGGGATTCCAATGTTGAAATATTGGGCAAATTGCCTGGGCGGGATTCTATCCACAATGAGGCAGATTGTTGCCGATCTAAATCAAGCAGCGCAACACACTCGCCTTGGTTAGCCAATAGACCCGCGAGATTTACCGACAATGTTGTTTTACCGCTACCGCCTTTGGGGTTTGCAATCAATACAGCTTTCATTATGTTATTCCTCCGTGTTCGGATTACTTAAATTAACCAGAAGTTGCACCTACTACATCTAGTAGATTTGACCTATCAATCCACCGTATGTGCATACTACCGCGAAGGTTGTTTAGTTACAAGCTGTTAGATTCAAATGTGTTGCATCGATTCATATCACCACCTTGCATTCCCACATTAAACCACTTGGTGCGTTGCGCCGAACTGCCGTGAGTAAAGCTTTCCGGTGAGACAGTACCTTGAGTGGACATCTGAATGTTGTCATCCCCCACCGCCGCTGCGGCAGTCATCGCTTCTTCAATGTCGCCCTGCTCAATCATGCCGCGCATTTTTTGTGCGTGATTCATCGTCACACCCGCGTAGCAGTCGGCTTGTAATTCCAAACGGATCGACGCTTGGTTGAATTGCGCTTCACTCACACGACCACGCAACGCATCCACTTTATCGGATGTGCCGACCAGATTTTGCACGTGATGCCCAACCTCGTGGGCTATTACATACGCTTGTGCAAAATCGCCAGGAGCTTTGAAGCGATCACGCAACAGTTGGTAGAAACGCAAATCGATGTAAACCTTTTCGTCGCCAGGGCAATAGAATGGCCCAGCAGCGGCTTGCCCAGTGCCACATGCGGTGGGCGTTTGTCCGCTGAACAACACTAATTTTGGCTCACGGTATTGGCTGCCTGCTTGCTTGAAAATATCGCGCCACACGTCTTCAGTATCCGCAAGAACAACCGAAACGAAACGTGCGTCTTTGTCATCGGCGGGGGGACGTTCGGCGGGCTGTTGTTGCGTTTGCATCACTTCGCCACCACCGCCACCGCTCAATAAATTTAGTACCGTCATCGGGCTGATACCCAGCATCCATGAGGCAACGAATGCGATAGCAATTGTGCCTAACCCCAGACCTTTTCCACCGCCAAGCGGCAAGCGAAAACCACCGCCCCCTCCACCCATGCCACCCGACTCATTGCGGCGGTCTTCGACGTTATCACTTTCCCGCTGGTTATCTGTACGCATTGCTGATTTCTCCGTTAAATTTACCGCTTGAATATCGAGCCGAGTACCCCGCGAATAATCTCACGACCCACTGCTGATCCGATAGAACGCATCGCGCTTTTCGCAAACGCTTCGCCCATGCCCTGACGATTTCGACTGGTCGCACCGCTCTTCAATACACCGCCCCCATTACCACCAAACACGCCGCCCAACATGCCGCCGATGCCGTCCATGATGCCACCAGAACTGGTAGATTCGGACGGCGCGGACTCACCAGAAGGAGAGCTTTGTTCTGTTGTGTCGGGTTGCTTTTCATTGGTGTGACCTTTAAGTAGCTCGTAAGCAGATTCCCGATCAATCTCTTTTTCATAATGACCGGCAAGCAATGAGCCATCAATGATCTGCTTGCGTTCGTCGGATGTAATTGGGCCGATCTGTGCATGCGGGGGTACAACAAATGCACGCTCTACAATGCCAGGGCGACCTTTCTCATCAAGGCATGAGACCAAGGCTTCGCCCACGCCGAGTTCGGTAATGGTCGCTTCTTCGTCCAGCGCGGGATTGTCGCGCATCGTCTCAGCAGCGGTTTTCACGGCTTTTTGATCGCGCGGCGAGAAGGCGCGCAAGGCATGTTGCACGCGGTTACCGAGTTGCGCCAAAACTTTATCGGGTACGTCGGCGGGGTTTTGCGTGATGAAATAAACGCCCACGCCTTTGGAGCGGATCAGGCGCACCACTTGTTCGATTTTATCCAGCAACGCAGTCGGTGCGTCGTTGAACAATAAATGCGCCTCGTCGAAGAAAAACACCAGCTTGGGTTTATCCAGATCACCTGCTTCGGGCAGATTTTCAAACAATTCGGATAGCAACCACAACAGCATCGTCGAATAAACTTTTGGCGAAGTCATCAGCCTATCGGCGGCGAGGATGTTGACCATGCCGTTCCCCTTGCTGTCGGTCTGCATCAAATCGGCGATGTTGAGCATCGGTTCGCCAAAAAAATGTTCGCCACCCTGCATTTCGATTTCCAGCAAGCCGCGCTGAATCGCGCCGATGCTGGCGGTGGAGATGTTGCCGTATTCGGTGGTGAAGTCTGCCGCGTTGTCGCCTACGCTCTGTATCATCGCACGCAAATCTTTCAAATCGAGCAACAGCAAGCCGTTGTCATCCGCGATTTTGAATACCAGCGATAACACACCTTGCTGCACATCATTGAGATTTAACATACGTCCCAACAGCAGCGGCCCCATGTCCGATACCGTGGCGCGTAATGGATGACCCATCGCACCGAACACATCCCAGAAAGTTACGGGGTAAGCGCGATGCGTAAAATTTTCTAGCTTGAGTAATTCAACACGCGCATCGACTTTGGCATTGCCACCGCCTGTTTTTGCCAACCCAGATAAATCCCCTTTGATATCGGAAAGGAATACGGGTACACCCATGCTGCTAAATGATTCCGCCAGCGTTTGCAGGGAAACGGTTTTGCCAGTCCCTGTTGCCCCCGTGATGAGTCCGTGACGATTTGCCATCTGCGGCAGGAGAAAAATTTCTTGGGTGCTATTTTTTGCAACGAGGATGGGATTGCTCATGTGGACTCCATTTAGGTTAATTCTTCGTAGAATGATAACATTGCACGATAATTTTTAGACAGGGATTGTGACATGGCAGGACATAGTAAGTGGGCAAATATCCAACATCGCAAAGGCAAACAAGATGCCAAGCGCGGCAAAATATTTACGCGCCTGATTAAAGAAATCACGGTAGCGGCACGCATCGGTGGCGGCGACTCGGCAGGCAATCCGCGCTTACGTTTGGCGATGGATAAAGCGTATGAAAACAACATGCCCAAAGATAACGTCGAGCGTGCCATCAAGCGCGGTAGCGGCGAGCTGGAGGGCGTGGAGTATTTGGAAATCCGCTATGAAGGTTACGGCATTAACGGTGCAGCGGTGATGGTGGACTGCATGACCGACAACAAAACCCGCACCGTGGGAGATGTGCGCCATGCGTTTAGCAAACACGGCGGCAACCTCGGCACGGATGGATCGGTAGCGTTTCTATTCAAACATTGCGGGCAAATGATTTTCGCACCGGGCACGGATGAAAATGGCTTGATGGAAGTAGCCTTAGATGCGGGTGCAGAAGACATCACAACTAACGATGACGGCAGCATTGAAGTCATCACCGCACCTTATGAGTTTGTGAATGTGAAGCAAACTTTGGAAGCGGCAGGATACAAACCAGAATTTGGCGAAGTGATGATGAAACCCGCGAGCGAAGTGATTTTTACCAGTGATGATGCGGTGAAGATGCAAAAGTTGCTCGATGCGCTGGAAGACCTTGATGACGTGCAAGAGGTTTATACGACGGCGGTGATAGAAGAATGAGCGTGACAGAACTAGCACTTTGTTCGGTTGAGGGTTGTGGCAATCGTGTTCAAAAACTGGGACATCCACTTTGTTACACACACTGGAAAAGCAGCAAGCGTGTAGCGGAAGAGCCGGAAGCTGCTTATGTTGCAACGCTAAAATCAACACCAGAAAACGAAGCAAATAAAATCACATTGAACTCCACAGCTCTGGGGGAACGATTCAATCTTGATCCGAAGCAACTCAACAGAGTTTTATATGATTTGGGGTGGATAGAGAAAGAAGATAAGGGGTGGAGGCCATCAGTGCTTGGTGAAAAGCTAAAAGCTCAAAAAATGCTTTTTACTAAGAATAGTGTCTCTTATGTCTTGTGGCATCCAGACATCTGTAAATCAAGGATTTTGCAAAATGCTGTTAGTGAATTTCTTGCTATCGAAGTTGAAGTTCCTTCTGTTACTCAGATTACTCCAATGCCAGAAGAAGCGGCAGACAAAGTAGAGGGATTTAGAGAGAAGTTCCTTCCAACAATCCGAGCGTCAGATGGGCATATGGTTCGTTCGCGCGCTGAAGCCATGATTGACGCTTGGCTATACGAAAACCGAATCGTCCATGCGTATGAGCGATTGGTACGAGTCGATCAAAAAATGTATTGTGATTTTTACCTGCCAGAATTTGATCTTTATATCGAGTTTTGGGGGCTTGAAAACAATCCAAAATACAAAGCGAGGAAAGAGAAAAAGCTAGAGATGTATCGGCAAAATGATTTGAATTTGGTGGAAATAAAGGACAAACATATCGATAACTTAGATGATTATTTGATAGGCCAATTAGCAAAATTCGGCTACAAGGGAAAATAAAGAGTGGACAATTCGTGCGAATCCTAGGAATAGACCCCGGACTGCGCATCACTGGGTTTGGTGTGATTGATAAAGTTGGTCATCAATTGCATTACGTTGCGAGTGGTTGCATTAAGACTCCAGTCGGCGAATTGCCGGAGCGATTAAAAATTTACCTTCATCGATTTGCTTGCGGGAATTGGGGTACTTCGATATCTCACCTTCCTCAGCATCTTTAGGTGTTTGTTTTTTTATTGCTCCCAGCCTGCCTAAAAGCCGCTAGTTTTCTCGCTGTACCAATCTTGCGATTGGTTAACGACTTTCACCACCAGCAACATCACGGGCACCTCGATCAACACCCCCACTACGGTCGCCAGTGCTGCCCCCGATTGAAAACCGAATAGACTGATCGCCGTCGCCACGGCAAGTTCGAAGAAATTGCTTGCCCCAATTAACGCTGAAGGTGCGGCCACGCAATGCACCACCCCCAAGCGGCGATTCAGCCAATAAGCCAAGCCAGAGTTGAACAACACTTGAATCAGGATCGGCACAGCCAGTATGGCGATTACCAACGGCTGTGCAACGATAGCATTACCCTGCAAAGCGAACAAAAGCACCAGCGTTAACAACAATGCACCCATCGAAAACGGTGCGATCCGTGTCATCGCTTGATTGAAGGATGCCTCTCCCTTTGCGAACAATTTTCCACGTAGTAACTGCGCAATGATGACGGGAATTACGATATAAAAAATCACCGAGAACATCAGGGTTGCCCAAGGTACGGCAATGCTGGCAACACCCAACAGCAATCCAACCAAAGGCGCGAAGGCAAAAATCATAATCGCGTCGTTGAGTGCCACTTGCGACAAGGTGAAATAGGGATCGCCCTTGACCAGATTGCTCCACACGAAAACCATCGCGGTACACGGTGCGGCAGCGAGCAAAATCAATCCCGCGATGTAACTATCAAGCTGATCTTGCGGCAGATATTCGGCAAACACATGACGGATAAATAACCAACCCAGAAACGCCATCGAAAAAGGTTTAACCATCCAATTGACGAACAACGTAACGCCAATGCCGCGACTATGTTGCTTGACCTGATGCAATGCGCCGAAGTCGATGCGTAACAACATCGGGATAATCATCACCCATACCAACACGCCGACGGGGATGTTCACCTTGGCAATTTCAAAATCCGCTATGGCGTGAAATACACTGGGCAGAAATTGCCCTAACAACACGCCCACGATGATGCACAAAAACACCCAAACTGTGAGATAGCACTCAAATAAATTCATGTCAATTCTCCACTCAACTCAAAGCACCGTCATTGCGAGCGCAGCGTGGCAATCCAGCAAAAAATATTCCGCGCAGCGAACAAAACCACGATGTCGTTCCGCTACGCGGAAATCATTTAATCATCTGGATTGCCACGCTGCGCTCGCAATGACAGCAATGAGGTTTATCGGCTTAGTCCTTGATGCGACCAATTTCAGCGAGCTTCTCTTTCAAAGTGAGCGAGTCCAACTTTGCAATCGGTAGACTCATAAACAGCTGGATACGCCGTGCCAACTGGTCGGCAGCCTTGTTGAATGCCGCACGACGCGCCTCATCCCCTTCAATATGCGCGGGATCAGGAATACCCCAGTGCGCGGTCATCGGATGTCCCAGCCATACCGGGCACGCCTCGCCCGCCGCGTTATCACACACCGTAAAAATGAAATCAAATTCCGAAGCGTTTGGTTGAGAGAACTCATCCCAGCTTTTGCTGCGCAAACCTTCGGTGTTGTGTCCATGTTTTTGCAACCAGTCCAATGCACCCGGATTCACTTTTCCGGCGGGCTTACTTCCTGCGCTGTACGCTTTGAACTTGCCTTTACCCAAGGTATTAAACAGCACTTCGCCCAAAATGCTGCGGGCTGAATTGCCGGTACATAACACCAACACGTTATATTGCTTTTCGCTCATTTCAATTTCCTTTTTAACTTAATCAACATTTTTTACTTGGCACTATGCATGCTTCTGCGTTGCCACCACAGCAGTTTTCAGTCAGGTAATCCACCATACCATTCATCACCGCAAAATTCGCGGTGTAATAGACAAAACGCCCATCCTGCCTGCTTTCAATCAGTCCCGCATGACTCAATGTTTTGAAATGGAAAGACAGGGTTGCCGGAGAAACTTTCAGCTTCTCCGCCAC
>JBEBKA010000006.1:0-61855 GCA_040079595.1 Gallionella sp. | reverse complement strand
GTTTCTCAGTGCATGCTACTGTTTCGTCATTACTATTATTTCAGGATTGAAATGACTTATTGTCTTGCTATAAATACCGACACGGGTTTCGTTCTCTGCTCGGATTCACGCACCAATGCGGGGTTCGACAGTATTTCGGTTTACTCAAAGATGCACACTTTCATCTGGCCAAACAACAGAGTATTTGCGCTGCTTTCAGCGGGCAATCTTGCCACCACGCAATTGGTTGTCAAGCGCATCAAGGCGGATTTAGAAAGTGGTACGAATCCAAATTTACTTACCGTGAATAGCATGCAAGAGGCGGCTGACTATGTCGCTACGATAAGCACCAGCGTACAAAATTTACACGTTGTTCGAGATTCAGGAAGTACCAGCTTTGAAGCTACGTTCATTTTGGCGGGGCAAATTGGTGTGGCACACCACGAAACGCTGATGATCTACCCGCAAGGCAATTACATTCACGAGTCCAACGAGCATCCCTTTTTGCAAATCGGCGAAATCAAATATGGCAAACCTATTCTGGATCGGGTGATCAAGCGCGACACTTTGCTCGCGCCTGCTGCGCGTTGCGCGTTGGTCTCTATGAATTCCACCGTACGCAGCAATCTCACCGTAGGTCATCCGATCGATTTGTTGATCTATGAAAAAAACAGTTTGATTTTTGCCCATCAACTTTGTTTGACTGAAGACGACCCGTTTGCCAAACAAATATCCGAGGCTTGGAATAAGGGTTTGGTTTCGGCACTAGAAAATTTACCTAAATTTTATTGGGAGTCGCGCTCGGAAAACACGCCGCTCTTTCAGGCATTAAATTAAGGAAACACCGAACAAGTACCTGTGTTGAGCAGGAACTGTGTTAACAAACTTGGGTTGTTAAACAAATCATCTGCAATCTCGCATTACATCGCCTTAATTCAGGGATTCCCCCTCGTACTCGGCTTACGCTGGACACACCTGTGCTGTCAGCGGCAATCCCCATTTGTTCAGATTGATCAACGCCAGCGGAGCAAACGCATGGTTGACGTTCTTGAGCAAACCACGGTAGCGCACATATTGCATTTTGCCCATATAATTCGCCGCCTTGGGGCATTGTCCATTTTTTAATTATCGATTGGAGCTTGCATGGGAATCGGTCCAGTCATGTTGGATGTAGTCGGTACGCAACTAACTGCCGAGGATGAGGCACGGCTGCGTCATCCGTTGGTTGGCGGCGTGATTCTGTTCAAGCGCAATTACGAATCGCCCGGTCAGTTGATGGAGTTAACTGCCGCTATTCACGCGCTGCGCACGCCGCCGTTGTTGATTGCGGTGGATCACGAAGGGGGGCGGGTGCAGCGTTTCCGCGATGGCTTCACCAAGATTCCGCCGATGCGCGAGTTGGGAAAAATTTGGGATGCTCATCCGCAAAAAGCGCGTCACCTAGCACAGCAAGCGGGCTATGTGTTGGCGGCCGAGTTGCGTGCCTGTGGTGTGGATTTCAGTTTTACACCCGTGCTGGATGTGGACTACGGCAGCAGCAGCGTGATTGGTGACCGCGCTTTTCACAGCGAGCCGCAAGCCGTTGCGGAGCTGGCGCACAGCTTGTTGCTGGGGCTGAAGCAGGGCGGGATGCCGACGGTGGGTAAGCATTTTCCCGGTCATGGCTATGTGGTAGCGGATTCGCATCTGAATATTCCTGTCGATGAGCGCGAATTTGTGGACATTGAATTGTGCGACTTGATCCCGTTCCGCCAGATGGTGGATTTTGGTTTGACGGCGGTGATGCCCGCGCACGTGATTTATCCGAGAGTGGATAACCGTCCCGCAGGCTTTTCGCCGATTTGGTTGAAAAATATATTGCGCGGTCAGCTTGGTTTCGAGGGCGTAATTTTCAGCGACGATTTGAGCATGGAAGGCGCGACGGTGGCGGGTAATATCGTGCAGCGTGCCGAAGCCGCGCTGAATGCGGGCTGCGACATGGTGCTGGTGTGCAATAAGCCAGAGTCCGCCGATCAGTTGTTGCAGGGATTACACTGGGATATGCCTGCCACCAGTAAAGCGCGGCTCGTTAAAATGCGTGGCAAAACGCATCCCGAATCACTTGCACAATTACACGAGCAACAGGGATTTTTGAAAGCCTTGGATGAGGTTTTTACAATCGGGATGAGCGAGGGTGAGCTGCCACTGGTCTGATGTTGACCTGCTGTGTCGTGCGGGTGTAAATTGCACGTCCGATCAATCATTTAATCAGGGGGCGAACATGTCAGTCGCAAAAATTATCGAGATTATTTCTTCCAGCAAAACCAGCTTTGAAGATGCGGTTGCCAAAGGTGTGGCGCGTGCATCGGATTCGTTGCACGACATCACGGGTGCATGGGTAAAGGATCAATCCGTCGTCGTGGCAAAAGGTAAAATTACGGAATATCGCGTCACCATGAAAGTCACGTTTATCCTCAAGGCAGCGAGTGCTGCCAAGACTAAAAAGTAACTCGCCGCAAAGGGGCGATGCGCGTCGCCCTATTTGATTGTCTAGCATGAGATAATTGCTTATCTTTAGAGTATTCCATTTCCGTTTTTATGAGTGAACTACAAAAAGCGTTGCTGGTGATCGGCCTGAGTGCGATCATTGCGGTGTATGCCATAGGCTGGTGGCAGCAACGGCATTATCGACGCAAGTTTGATGCAACCTTCAAAAAATCCAAGCCGCAGGAGGATGCGCTGTATCAGGACAACGCGCTCAAATCACCTCAGTTAGTTCAACTCTCCGTCCTTCACGATGAGAAACTTCGGGCGAGTGATAATTTGCCCGTTGCAGAGTCTTTAATAGCGGACGCGACAGATGAGTTGTGTGCAATTCTGAATGATCGCAGCGATTTTATTCTTGAGTTGCAATTGCATGAACCCAGTCCTGCGTCTGTGCTGGGGGCGTTGTCTCAGCGCAAATTTGACTTTGGGAAACCTGTGAATATCTGTGGTTTGACCTTGGCGGGACAGCGATGGGAGCGCGCCATTGCCGATAGCCCCACCCTCTACTCGCAGTTTAAGGTTGCCTTGCAATTGGTTGATCGTGGCGGCTTAATTAGCTCGGCAAAGTTATCCGATTTTCGTGATTTAGTAGTCGGCATTGCGCAGCATATCCAAGCAAAAATCATCGTACCCGATGTGCAAAAAACCATGCACGCCGGGTTGCAGCTGGATGCGTTTTGTGTGGTGGTTGACCAGATGGTCGGGGTAAATCTATTGCCTGCGGGAAGTCGTCTGCTATCGGGTTCTGCCATCGCCCAGGCACTGGCGGCGCAAGAGATGACGCTGGAGTCGGACGGTGCATTTCATTTGCTAAATGACCAAGGACACAGCCAATTTAGCTTGATTAACAGGGACACTCAAGCTTTTCAACCACAGACTTTGCAAACTTGCACTACCGCAGGGCTAACGCTGCTGCTGGATGTGCCGCGTGTAACCGAGCCTGCACGGCAGTTTGATCAGATGATGTTTGTCGCGCATGAACTTGCCAAAGCTTTGCAAGTGAATTTGGTCGATGATAGACGCATTGAACTCACCGAATCAGGACTGATCCCGATACGCGAAAAGGTGAGCGAGGTCGAAGCAAAAATGCGTGAGCAGGGCATCGTGTCAGGCAGTGCGCAAGCGCGCAGACTTTTTTCCTAACATGAGTTTTGCGGCACGCATCGCGCAACTTCGCACCGCGATTACACAGCACAATCATCGTTACTATGTGCAGGACGATCCTTCTATTCCCGATGCGGAATATGATAAATTATTTCGTGAACTGCAAACCCTGGAAGCACAACATCCTGAGTTACTGACGGTTGATTCGCCTACACAGCGGGTGGGAGGTGCGCCTCTCAAAGCTTTTGCCGAAGTGCATCATCGCACCGCGATGTTGTCACTCAACAATGCGTTCAGCGAAGAGGAGGTCAGGGCGTTCGATACACGAATTCGTGAAGCACTCGATGTGACAGAAGTTGAATATGCGGTCGAACCGAAATTTGACGGATTGGCAATCACACTGAGTTATCGTGATGGCGTGTTTGTTCAAGGCGCGACACGAGGTGATGGAAGCGTGGGCGAAGAGGTCACGGAAAATTTGCGCACAGTGCATTCCATTCCGCTACGGCTCACAACAGCAGTTCCCGATGTGGAAATACGCGGCGAAGTGTTGATGTTCAAACGCGACTTCGCCAAGTTGAATGAGGCGCAGCGTGCTAAAGGCGATAAGGAGTTTGTCAATCCGCGCAATGCCGCAGCCGGGGCGTTACGCCAATTGGATGCACGTATCACCGCCAGTCGGCGATTGAGTTTTTTTGCTTACGGGATTGGCATTTGTGAAGGCCTGGATTTACCTAAGCAACACCATGAGCAGATGAACCAGTTGCAGCAATGGGGCGTGGCGGTTGCGCAGCAACGTCGCGTAGTGCGTGGCGTGGAAGGCTTGCTGGATTATTTTCGTGAGGTTGGCGCGCAACGCGCAGCACTGCCGTTTGATATTGATGGTGTGGTTTATAAAGTCAACGACACGCTGCTTCAGCAACAACTCGGTTTCGTGTCACGCGCACCGCGTTTTGCCATCGCGCACAAATTTCCTGCCGAAGAAGCCATCACCACATTGCTGGATATTGAGGTGCAAGTGGGGCGCACGGGTGCGTTGACACCCGTTGCGCGACTCGCCCCGGTGTTTGTCGGTGGCGTGACGGTGACTAATGCCACACTGCACAATGAAGATGAGATACGCCGCAAAGATGTGCGTATCGGCGATACCGTTGTGGTTCGGCGTGCGGGTGATGTAATACCTGAAGTAGCGCGTGTGGTACTGGAACGCCGCCCTGTTGATGCCCGTGAGTTCATCATGCCGTTAGTATGCCCAGTCTGCGGTTCGCAAGTTTCCAAATTGCTGGACGAAGCAGTGTGGCGATGTACAGGTGGCTTATTTTGTCCCGCGCAACGCAAGCAAGCGTTGCTGCATTTTGCTAGCCGCCGCGCCATGAACATTGATGGTCTGGGCGACAAATTGGTTGAGCAATTGGTTGATACGCACATCGTGAATACGCCCGCAGATTTGTATAAACTGGGCTTGCTAGCGATGATTAATTTGGATCGCATGGGCGAAAAATCTGCAGTCAAATTGTTGGCGGGAATTGAGAAGAGCAAGCACACTACCTTGGCGCGTTTTATTTTTGCGTTGGGAATTCGCAATGTGGGTGAAACCTCCGCTAAAGATTTAGCGCAGCATTTTGGTTCGTTAGATAATCTGCTTGCGGCGGATTTTGAACGCTTGCAACAAGTTCGAGATGTTGGGCCTGTCGTGGCGCAAAGCATCGCAGATTTTCTTGCGCAAGCGCATAACTGTGAAGTGATCGAGCAATTGCGTGCCGCGGGTGTGCAGTGGGCGGAACATGAAGTGCAAGTTGCCACAGCATTGCCGCTAGCCGGTCAGACTTTCGTGCTGACAGGCACGTTGGCTTCCTTGAGTCGTGATGAGGCCAAAGAAAAATTGGAAGCGTTGGGTGCGAAAGTCAGCGGCAGCGTGTCGAAAAAAACCCACTTCGTGGTGGCGGGAGCAGAAGCGGGTAGCAAGTTAGACAAGGCTCAAGAGCTTGGCGTGACGATATTGGATGAGCAGCAGTTCTTGGCATTGTTGGAGAAGGAAGGCACATGAAAAAAATAACCAAAGCAGTGTTTCCCGTTGCAGGCATGGGCAGCAGATTTTTACCTGCCACCAAAGCGAGCCCAAAAGAAATGATGCCTGTCGTGGACAAGCCGCTGATTCAATATGCTGTCGAAGAGGCAATAGCGGCGGGTATTACCGACATGGTGTTTATCACGGGACGTAACAAGCGCGCCATCGAAGATCATTTCGACAAGGCTTATGAGCTGGAAGCGGAGCTGGTGATGCGCGGCAAAGAAGAGTTGTTGCGAATTTTGCGCGAAGTGATTCCGGCGCATATCAATTGCATCTACATACGACAGACTGAGCCGCTGGGTTTGGGTCATGCGGTGTTGTGTGCAAAACCTGTCGTTCAAGACGAGCCGTTTGCAGTGATTTTAGCGGACGATTTAATCGATGGTGAGATACCTATCGTCAAACAAATGGTCAATGTGTTTGAGCAACACCAATGCTCGATATTGGGCGTGCAGAATGTGCCGCGTGAACAAACACGGCAATACGGTATTGTCAGCAGTACAACTTTGTCCGCAGATTTGGAGCAGGTGAATGGCATCGTCGAAAAACCCAAACCAGAAGATGCGCCGACCACGCTGGCGGTGGTGGGTCGTTACATTCTAACCCCGCGCATTTTTTATCATCTGGAAAAAGTACAAGCAGGCGCGGGTGGTGAAATTCAATTAACCGATGGTATTGCCGCGCTGATGCAAGAAGAAAAAATGCTGGCGTATCGCTTTAACGGAATTCGCTACGACTGTGGTGCGAAATTGGGTTATCTCAAGGCGATGGTGGCGTTGGGGTTAAAACATCCCGAGGTGCGCGAAGAATTCGCTGCCTATCTGCAAAGCCTCAAATAACATGACCATTAGCAAACAACAGGCGCGCGAAATTCTGCAACAAGCCGAGCTGTTGTACTCCGCCGAGCAAGTGCAAGCAGCCTTGAAGGGTGTTGCGCAAAAAATAAATGTAGCGTTGGCGGAAGCGCATCCACTGGTGTTGTCCGTGATGGGTGGCGCGGTGGTGTTTAGCGGGCAGTTGTTGCCGATGCTGAATTTTCCGCTGGACTTTGATTACGTGCATGTGTCTCGTTACGGCGATGCCAAAAAAGGCGGCGCGATGCAATGGAAGGTTGAGCCGCGTGAGAATGTGCGCGGTCGAGTAGTGCTGTTGCTCGACGATATTCTCGATGAAGGTCACACGCTAGCAGTGTTGCGTGATCGTGTGTTGGAATTGGGCGCAAGCCATTGCTATAGTGCTGTGTTCGCGGACAAACAGCATGGCCGTAAAAAACCAATCAAGGCGGATTTTGTGGGAATGGATTTGCCGAACCGTTTTGTGTTCGGTTATGGGATGGATATTGAAGGTGCGTGGCGAAACCTGCCCGCGATTTACGCAGTGAAGGAGCAATAAATATGTTAGCGATTATTGGTGGGCGCGGCTTAACGCAACTCGAAAATTTCAAACTTACCCATCAGCAAGTGATGCGCACACCTTATGGCGAGCCGTCCGGCGCGTTTATGTTTGGCACGCTGAACGGGCATGAAGTAATTTTTTTAGCACGGCATGGTTACGGTCACACCATCCCGCCGCATCTGGTTAATTATCGAGCCAATTTGTGGGTACTACGTGAGCAAGGGGTGAAGGATGTGATTTCAGTGGCAACGGTGGGCGGTATTCGTGCCGACCTCAAGCCCGGCACGATTATCGTACCCGATCAGATTATCGACTACACGCATGGACGGGATGCCACCTATTTTGACGGGCGCGATAAACCGTTTACCAACGCGGATTTCACGCTGCCATACGACACCCAATTGCGCAGCCATATTTTGCAGTGCGCAAAAACAACCCAGCAACCGTGTGTGGATGGTGGCGTATATGCCGCCACGCAAGGGCCGCGCTTGGATAGCATCGCAGAAATCAATCGCTACGAACGCGATGGTGCGGACATGGTTGGTATGACGGGTATGCCGGAAACCGCCTTGGCGAAAGAGCTGGGGCTGAACTACGCAACCATCGCCGTTATCGCCAATTACGCAGCGGGGCGGGGCGACAGCGCGTTGGGCATCAACATCGAAAGCGTCAATGCAACGGCGAGTGCAGCGATGATGAGGGTGAGGAGCATTATTGAATGCGTTGTGAACAATGACAGTTAAAGTAGTACTCCGCATGGGAGACGAGCGGCTTTTGCAAGTTGCCGAGCCGATCAATCAATTCAATACGCCAGCATTGCGCGAACTGCTCACCGATATGCGCGACACCATGCAAGCCTTGAATGGTGCGGGATTGGCAGCACCGCAAATCGGTGTCGGATTACGTGTAGTAATCTTCGGCTTGCGAGCCAACTCACGTTACCCCGATGCCGAGAGTGTGCCGGAAACGGTACTCATCAATCCTGTTATCACTCCGATAGGTGACCAAATTGAGGGGGGGTGGGAAGGCTGTTTGAGCATACCCGGCTTGCGCGGAGTCGTGCCGCGCCACATCCATATCCGCTATCAAGGCTACGACGAATATGGCGCGTTGATTGATCGCACCGTGAGTGGATTTCATGCGCGCGTGGTGCAACACGAATGCGATCATCTCGATGGCATCCTATATCCGATGCGTATCCGAGATTTTAGTAAATTTGGTTACACCTCAGAATTGTTTCCTGGGCAGGATGTGCAGGACGAATAGTGCTTCTTTTATTCTGCCAAGCGATAGCTAACACTAACGCCGACGAATCAAAAAAATAAACTCGCCGTTTTCCTCTAAAGAAGACAACAGGGTATTGCTTGTATTCTCACAGAACACCATAAAGTCCAGCGGCGCACCTTTGTCAGTGGCCACCAATTTAAGCACTTCACCACTCACCATTTGCGACAACGCTTTTTTCGCACGCAAAATCGGTAAAGGACAAGCCAATTGGCGCGCATCCACCTCAACGTTAAATTCCATATTCGTTCCTATACTGTAGGCAATCCCGCATTGCGCCACGCGGCAATGCCACCCTGCACGTTGTACACATCAACGAAACCATTTGAAGAGGCGAAGGATGCCGCTTGTGCGGAGCGTCCGCCCATCTGGCAATAAAATACAGTCTTGGCATTGTTATCCAACTCGCTCAAGCGCATCGGCAATAAATGCAGCGGTATTGCATCCGCTTGAGCAATTTTTCCATTGGCTACTTCCGCATCGGTACGCACATCTACCAAGCGAATTTTTTCTTGCTGCAACATGATGTTCAATTCGATGACATCAATGATTTTGAAATCTGACATTATTTTTCCTCTGGTTCGGGTTCTTGGTAAGCCAATAAATGCGAGATGCGCGTATTGGCGGCAGATAATCTTTTCATCAGCATACGCAAAAATGCATCGCCGAATTGAAAGCGGCAATCGGTTGTGGCATGCACCATCACATCAGGGTTAATTTCTATCAACACCACGTCAGTCTTGGCAATCACGTCGGTACTACGCTTAAAATTCATGTCCAGAAGATGCGCCATTTCGCCGAAACAATCGCCGCGATGCAGCAAGTTAAACAGCCGTCCATTTTTGGAAACGCGCACGGTGCCTTGCGCCATGATGTAAAAGCAGCAACCACTTTCACCATCCCGAAGAATATGCTCTTGGGCGGGAACTTTTCGCCAGCGACTGATACGCAAGGCCTCCCACAACTCGACATCGCTAAAGTTTTTGAAAAATGCCAAGCCGCGCAAAATATCAAATTTTTCGGTATCGAAAATCTCATCTTGCGTGGTTGCAATGTTACTGGTGAAACCGACCAAATCGTGCGCGAACTCATCCCAAGTTTGGTATCGCTTTGCCACCTCTTTTTCCATTGCGCGCATCACAATCGCGTCCAGCTCTGGTGGTGTTTCAGGACGATACGAGCTGGGCGGAGCGGGATCAATGTTGATGATGTGATAAATCATGCTGTGGTTGTTGCTCGCGTCAAAGGGTAATTTACCGGTGAGCAATTTATACAGCGTCACGCCCAGCGAATAAATATCCGTCTGGTGACTCACCTTTAATTCTTTCACCTGCTCAGGCGACATATAAGCGGGAGAGCCGATGCCAGACACTTGCGTGGTTTGGCTGCCCACCAACGTTGCTGCGCCAAAATCAGAAATTTTGATGTCGCTCTCGCCGTAATAGAGGATATTGGCTGGCTTGATGTCGCGGTGAATTACCCCCTGATGTTGCGCGTACTCCAGAGCCTTGCAACACTTATAGGCAATGTTGGCGATAGTGTTGATCGACAGTAGATGATCGACCTCGGCATATTGCTCCAATGTGCTGCCTGCCACATATTCCATCACCATGTAATTCAGGTCATCTTCCAATACGGCATCGATAATTTTCACAATATGCGGGTGTGCGAGCTTGCCTGCCAGCGATGCTTCAGTCATCAATAACTTGCGGAAAACTTTTGCGGTATTGGAATTGTGCAGATGCTTCAAATCGAACAATTTGATAGCGACTTGATGCCCGCTGAATGGATCGACCGCAAGATAAACCGTGCTGGTCGCACCTGCACCCAACTCGCTGACGATTTCATATTTACCGACGGTTTGCATTTTTCTGTGCCAAATGACGAATGAGCGCAATTCTGCTCACTTTGCGGCGCGATGTCCAGAATCACTTGCAAACCACTCGGAATATCAATATGCCCAGCCTGCTGTTGAAGCAATATAAGAATGAGCGGATAATCCGCGCCTATTCTGTAGAGGCATGAAATGACTGACTACTTGCTGTTATTGGTTTGGGCGGTGTTTGTGAACAACGTGGTGATGGTGCAAATCTTGGGTTTGTGCCCGTTCATGGGCGTGTCCAAAAAGCTGGAGTCCTCCATCGGCATGGGCGCGGCAACCGCGTTTGTTTTAACCTTGGCGTGCGGCGCGAGTTATTTGATAGACAAATATCTGCTGGGTCCTGATTTGGCTTACTTGCAGACACTTTCGTTCATCGTGGTAATTGCGGGCATCGTGCAACTCACCGAGATGGTGATGAAAAAAGCCTTCCCGCCGCTGTATCAAGCACTGGGGATTTACCTGCCGCTGATTACTACCAATTGTGCGGTGCTGGGCATTCCCTTGTTGAACGTGTCGAGAAATCACAATTTTTTGCAGTCTCTGTTATTTGGCCTAGGTGGCGCGGTGGGATTCAGCATGGTGTTGATTTTATTTGCGGGCATACGTGAACGCATGGAAGGTGCTGACGTTCCCGGAATTTTCAAAGGAACATCTATTTCGATGGTGACGGCTGGCTTGATGAGCTTATCGTTTATGGGCTTTTCCGGACTCATCAAATTATGAGTTTCTCTCTTTATTTTCTCTGCCTAGTTACAAACTAACATGTTGAATGCTTTATTGGTCATGGCAGCGCTTGCCATCGTACTCGGTGCGATATTGGGTTTTGCTGCCATCAAGTTCCACGTGGAGGGCAATCCATTGGTCGAGCAGATCAATGCCATCTTGCCGCAAACCCAATGCGGACAATGTAGCTTCCCCGGCTGCAAGCCTTATGCGACGGCCATTGCAGCGGGTGAGGCTGACATCAATCGCTGCCCGCCCGGTGGCGATGAAGGCATACATAAACTGGCGGATTTTTTGGGCGTGGAATACAAACCGTTTGGTGGTGAAACCAACGCGCCTAAACCGAAAGGATATGCGTTCATCGACGAAAACACTTGCATCGGTTGCACGTTGTGCATACAAGCGTGCCCCGTTGATGCGATCGCAGGTGCTGCCAAACAGATGCACACCATCATCACCGCAGAATGCACGGGCTGCGAACTGTGTTTGGCACCTTGCCCGGTGGACTGCATCAGCATGGTAACCATCGAAGAAAAAACCACCAACTGGAAGTGGAAATATCCGCTGGATGTGATGAAAGCTTCCGCATGAGAACGCTGTATCAATTCCACGGCGGCATTCATCCGCCCACGCACAAATCGCAATCCACTGCCGTGCCCATTAGGCAGTTAGCCATACCCGACAAGCTGGTGATTCCATTTCATCAGCACGCCGGAAATCGCGCCAAGCCTGTCGTGCAAGTGGGTGATTACGTACTCAAAGGGCAACTCATCGGCATGCCACAAGACACGATGTCGAGTGCTATCCATGCTTCAACCTCCGGCACGATCAGTGAGATCGATATGGAAGTCGTCGCGCATCCTTCCGGATTGGCGGATTTGTGCGCAACATTAATTCCTGATGGGAAAGACGAATGGATTGTTCGCACGCCGATTGCATATCAACACAGCGCGCCAGCAGATTTACGCAACGCCTTGCGTATGGCAGGTGTGGTTGGCTTGGGCGGTGCGGCATTCCCCAGCGACTTAAAACTCAACACCAAACATAAAGTCACTAAGCTGATTTTGAACGGTGCGGAATGCGAACCGTACATTACTTGCGATGACATGCTGATGCGTGAACGCGCTTCCGAAGTCATCGGCGGTGCTGAAATCATGCGCCAAATCTTGGGTGCTGAAGAGATATTGATAGGCATAGAAGACAACAAGCCTGAAGCGATAAAAGCGTTGCAACTGATTGCAGCCAACGCTCGCAACATCGAAGTGGTTGCTATACCAACGCTCTATCCTAGCGGCAGTGCCAAGCAGCTCATCAAAGTGCTGACGAATTTGGAAGTCCCGTCAGGTAAATTGCCGACTGATATTGGTGTGCAATGTTTTAACGTTGCCACTGCCGCCAGCGCTTGGCGTGCCGTTCAATTCGGCGAACCGGTGGTATCGCGTATCGTCACCATTACCGGTGAAGTGGGTCGCGCGCAAAATGTTGAAGTGTTGATTGGTACGCCAGTAAGCATGCTGCTCAAACACGCAGCCGTGTTGCCGCAATCGCGGCAAACCATCATGGGTGGACCGATGATGGGAATACGCTTGCCCAATAACGAGGTATCAGTGGTGAAGGCCACCAACTGCGTCATCGCGGCTTCAGATAAGCTATTCCCCAACCCTCCACCTATCATGCCGTGCATACGCTGCGCGCGCTGTGTGGAAGTTTGCCCGGCCGATTTACAACCGCAAGACTTGTATTGGTTCGCCAAATCCAAAAATCTGGAAAAGGCGGAAAAATTCAGTTTGTTCGACTGCATCGAATGCGGCGCATGCAGCTATGTGTGCCCTAGCAATATTCCTTTGGTGCAGTTTTATCGCTTCGCCAAAAGTGAGTTGCGCGCAACCGCACGCGACAAACAAAATTCCGAAATCGCACGCGAGCGGCATGAGTTTCATGAACTGCGACTCGAACGTGAAAAACAGGAAAAGGCCGACAAATTGGCGGCACGGGAAAAGGCTGCCGCTGCCGCAAAAGTGGCAACCGCTGCCGCCTCTACTGCACCAGCGGATAGTGAACTCACCCCTGAACAAATCGCCAAGCTAGCCGAGATGGAAGCTCGCCGACTGAGTGCTTTAGCTACCGATTTGCCTAAGGAATAAGCCCCATTGAAAACCTTTAAGAATTCAGAATTTCGGGATGGAGCGCAAGAAGCCGCGCAGCGAATGACGAGGCATATCAAATTGGATAGACGAGAAATGAGCGAGTACGCGACGACGCGATTCGCCCGAAAAATGAATTATTAAAGGTTTACAAATGCTTTTTGCACCCTACATTACTAAGCCTACCAGTGTGTCGCAAATCATGCGTCAGGTGTTGTTCGCGCTCATTCCGGGGATTGCACTGTATGTGTGGTATTTCGGCCCGGCGATTTTAGTCTCGCTGACCTTGGCGAGCATCACCGCACTGGCTACCGAAGCGGCGATGTTGAAATTGCGCAATCGCCCGATTGCATCAGCTTTGCAAGACAACAGCGCATTGCTCACCGCGTGGTTGTTGGCACTTGCCATTCCGCCGCTCGCACCGTGGTGGCTGGTAGTGGTCGGCACAGCCTTCGCCATTGCCGTTGCCAAACAATTGTATGGTGGACTGGGCAATAACCCTTTCAACCCTGCGATGATCGGTTATGCCGCGCTGATTATTTCTTTCCCAATGCCGATGACGCAATGGTTGAGCCCGCAAAGCTTGGCGCAAAATAGCCTGAGCTTCAGCGATCAGTTGGCTTACATTTTTACTCAGGTGTTACCGAATAGTTTGAAATTCGATGCGGTCACGATGGCGACACCGTTAGATACAGTCAAGACGCATTTGGGTCAAGGAGAGCCTATAGGCCAAATTTTGGCGATGCCAATTTTTAGCCAACTCGGCGGACATGGCAGTGAAATGGTGGCAATAGGATTTTTGCTCGGCGGCATTTATTTAATCGCTCGCAAAATCATCAGCTGGCACATCCCCGTCGCGTATCTGGGCAGCCTGTTTATCATTGCCGGGGGATTCTATTTATTTGACCCAACGCATTACGTCGCGCCTCTATTTCATTGGTTCTCAGGCGCGGCAATGTTAGGCGCATTTTTTATTCTGACTGATCCGGTGAGCAGCCCGACCACGCCAAAAGGAAAAATCATCTTTGCGGCGGGCGCGGCCTTCATCACTTACATGATACGAATGTTTGGCGGCTTTCCGGATGGTGTTGCGTTTGCCACCTTGCTGATGAACATTTGCGTGCCGTTGATTGATGCGTACACGCAACCGAAAGTGTTTGGCAAAAAGGATGCGAAATAACATGCAGCCAATTTTCAAAGCCTCAATGCAAACTTCGTTACGCTTACTGATGTTTACGGTAGTCGGCACAGCGGCACTCGCGTTTACTTTTAATATCACGCACGACAAAATCGCCGCCAGTGAAGAAGCCGAAAAGCTCAATTTGATTAAACAAATTGTGCCGCAAGAAAAATTTGATAATCAAATTATGCAGGACATCTTGAGCATCGCCGCCGACCCGCTGTTAGGCAATAACAATGCCACCACCGCCTATCGCGGTCGCTTGCAAGGTCAGCCGTCGATGCTGGTCATGGAAGCGATTGCGCCCGATGGTTATAGCGGCAAGATCCGCTTCATCATGGCATTGCAATACGACGGCACCATCAGCGGTGTGCGTGTAGTGAAGCACAAAGAAACGCCGGGATTGGGCGACTATATTGATGCGGCGAAAAGCGATTGGATCAAAGGTTTCAACGGCATCTCACTCACCAATCGCTCGGACAAGGATTGGAAAGTGAAAAAAGATGGCGGGCAATTTGACTACATGACGGGCGCAACGATTAGCCCGCGCGCCATGATTAAAGCGGTACACAAAGCTTCGCAGTATTATGCACAGCACCGTGATGAATTGTTTGCGCAACAGACTGTCACACCAAGCAAGGAGTAAACAACATGACCACTCAAGAATTCAAAGACATCTTCCGCAACGGGCTGTGGAAGCAAAACACCGGTTTGGTGCAACTGCTCGGCTTGTGCCCGATACTGGCAATCAGCAGCTCAGTGGTGAACGCAGTCAGCTTGGGACTTGCCACGGCGATTGTTATGGCAATGACTGGCGCGGCGATTGCACCGATACGCACCTTCGTACCCAAAGAAATTCGCATCGCGGTGTTCATCCTCATCATCGCCGCCCTAGTCACCGTCGTGCAATTCATGATGAATGCTTACGTGCATGGTTTGTATGTCGTGCTGGGCATTTTTATTCCGCTCATCACCACCAACTGCATTGTGTTGGCACGTGTCGAAGCGTTCGCCTCCAAGCAACCCACGCTGGAGTCCGCATTAGATGGCTTTGCAATGGGATTGGGATTAACGGCTGTGTTGGCCGTATTGGGTGGCATCCGTGAAATTTTCGGGCGCGGCACATTATTGAACGGCATCGACTTGGTGTTTGGTGAAGTCGCCAAATCCTGGGTGATACACGTGATCCCGAACTACCACGGCTTCCTACTGGCGATTTTGCCACCCGGCGCGTTCATCTCGTTAGGCTTGCTCATCGCCACCAGAAATTGGATCGTGCTGCGCGGTGAAAACAAAGCCAAGGAATTTAGCAGCGCAGCCGTACCCGCCGTTTAATCGGAGCAACGGGATGAACGCGCAAAAGCGTCGCGAGATTTTTCAACGACTGCAAGCGGCCAATCCCCACCCCACCACCGAGCTGGAATATCACTCGCCATTTGAATTGTTAGTGGCAGTGATGCTCTCGGCGCAAGCCACCGACATCAGCGTTAATAGTGCCACACGGCAACTTTATCCCGTTGCCAATACCCCGCAGGCGATACTTGATTTGGGCGAAGAAAAATTGCGCGACTATATTCAGCGCATCGGCTTGTACAAAACCAAGGCCAAACACGTGATACAAACTTGCGGTATCTTGTTGGCGCAACACAACGGTGAAGTGCCGCAAACCCGTGATGCTCTGGAAGCCTTGCCCGGCGTGGGCCGCAAGACTGCTAATGTGATACTCAACACCGCCTTCGGTCAACCCACCATTGCCGTGGACACACACATTTTCCGCTTGTCTAATCGCATCAACCTCGCCCCCGGCAAAACGGTTTTGGATGTGGAGAAAAAACTACTTAAAGTGATACCCGCAGAATTTATGCTCGATGCGCACCACTGGTTGATACTGCATGGCCGCTACATTTGCCAAGCACGCAAACCAAAATGTGGCGAGTGCATCATTTATGATTTGTGTGAGTACAAAGGAAAGAATGAAGGCATTCAATAAATCCCTATCACGTTCAGCACAAGTATTTTGGAGTGCGGTGACTCGTCGCCGCTTTAATAACGCGCAGACGAGTCTGCGCACTCCATACAAGAATCCCACTTCCAATTTAAGCAAAGGCTTCTAATGTTCAACCCCTCCCGCGAAGAAGCGCGCAACTTTTTATTTGAATCCTGGCGCAAACGCAAAGCCAATGAACTGCTCACACCGCTAGAATATTTGGTCGTGCAACTCATCGCCAAGCATCCTGAATACCATGACGTGTTCGACAAACCTGACGACTATCAGGACAAAGACTATGCGCCTGAACATGGCGCGACCAATCCCTTCCTGCATTTGATGATGCACCTCACCATCGAGGAGCAAATCTCCATCGACCAACCCGCTGGCATCCGCGCGCATTTTGTTCGGCTCACGCATAAATTTGAATCGGAGCATGATGCGCAACATCGCATGATGGAATGTCTCAGCGAAATGATCTGGCAGGCACAGCGCAACGCCACACAGCCGGATGCGGCGATTTACTTAACCTGTTTACAGGGCCAATAACATGCGACTCAGCAAAATCACCACACGCACGGGCGACGACGGCAGCACGGGTCTCGCCGATGGCACACGCATCCACAAAGGCCACACGCGCATCGCCGCACTCGGCAGCGTGGACGAACTCAATAGCCAGCTTGGTGTGTTACTTACCGAATCGTTACCCGCTGACATTCGCGCATTACTACTACAGATACAAAACAATTTATTCGATTTGGGTGGCGCGTTAGCTATACCCAATCAACACTTGTTCGCGGAAAAAAATGTCGCTTGGTTGGACGAAAAAATTGCGCACTACAACGCCGACCTGCCACCGCTGCGTGAATTTATTTTACCCGGTGGTTCACGTGCGGGTGCGTTGTGTCATGTCGCGCGCACCGTTGCGAGACGTGCCGAACGTGATCTGGTTTTGCTATCGCACGAAGAGGTACTGCCGCATCATTCACTCGCGTATTTGAATCGGCTGTCGGATTTGTTATTTGTACTGAGTCGCTGCATTAACCGCTTACAGGCTGCGCCTGAGACGCTGTGGCAACGTGATAAATAGAATCTCTATGATTGGTAATCATTAGCTTAACTTCCATCCGCTAATTTTTAGGTTGCCCTAAAATGAAAGCCTAGCCAATTAATTCGTTAATGCATTGAAAAATAGTGAAGCATTGCCAATGCTTGACAGCCCTTTCGGAAATAGGCGACATTACTGGCTTATGAAAATGTTTTCTAAAATACGTTGGGAGTAAGTGTAAATTGAGCGCAAATCATAGTGCAGCACAACACAGGTCTCAGATACGCAAACTCAGACAGAGTATCGTTATCAACACTCCGATCATAGCTGTATGTTTTATAGCAGCTGTCTGCTCATATTACTTTGACTGGTTCATACTGATTAAAGCCGCACTAACCCTCATTTCGTTTATGCAACTCATGCATTTACCTGGCCTGTTTACCCGTTTGTCTGAGCAGAAGCGCAAATTAGCTGCAATAGAGTCCTCAATGAATGCAGACTCCCAACCCGTCGTTCAAGCGGGACGCCGCTAAGCGGCGCCCCTTACCTTCACGTTGGGCATCACGATGAAATCGTTCCTTAAGTCCCTTTTTGGCAGCGGCAACCCACCATCCCTAGAGGTGCGCCCACGCACACGGTTCGATTGGAAAGCCGGCCTGCATCTAGCCGCGACAGAAGACACGCATCTTGCTTTTCCCCGCGCTGTCTGGAAGGAAGGGGAGCCATTCTCCAATGTCTTCTCAATCTCCGACGACGCCGTTGACGTCGGCTTTGAGAACAAAGATGGGAGTGGCCAGACAATTTCCATTTGCCTCAAGGTCGGTCAATCAATCCAAGTTCACCGCTCAGTTGAAGCCAGCGTAGTCGCAAAAGACGATCGTGTTCGGAGGTTCAATGTCCTCAGCCAATAAAATATAAAATAGGGTCAGTCTCGACATAATCCGCCATTCTTAGTCTGAGCTAGCGTAGGTGAGCAACATCCGTTGCCCATCCTACTAAAATCACCGAGCTAATCACCCCATACTAAACGGAACAAACATCTTCTGCTCACCACGCAAAATCAACAACGCGGAACGCTTGCCGTTTTTGTTAATCAGCGCGTTGAGTTGTTTGACGCCAAATTAAATAGCAATTAAATAGGGTCAGACTCGATTTTATCCGCCATCTTAGCCTGAACATAACGGACAGCAAGATTCCTCTATTGCAGGGAAATAGGGTCAGACTCGATTTTATCCGCCATCTTAGTCTAAACATAACGGACAACAAGGTTTTCCTATAACAAGCGGGCTAACGTATCACCCGCTTCGCGGGAATCTTCAACCTCTTCGCGGCGGCAAGCATTCCATTGTCCAACGTGGCGACAAACTCCATCTTGTTGTTATGCGCCACTGCCAGATGCAGTGCGTCCGGCCCGTGTAGTTGAGTGGCAAAGTGGGCGACATATTCCTGCGCCAAATCGAAGTCCTTGGCACTTGGAATCAAGACAACCAGCGAGCTGGCGACCATCGCATCAAGCTCCGCGATTAACCGCTTTCCTTGGCTTGCGGTTAGCGCGTTCATGCGCACATCGCGGGAAGTGAGGCTGGCAAATTCAACGCCTACCCAATTGCTCACCGCCAGTGTCCCCGCTGCTTGTCGGGAAAGAAACGCTGCAACTTTTATAGAGGTGGCTTCCTCACGAAACAGCGGGGCTTAATCAGTGCTTCCCTCGTTTTGTTGTTGCAAAAAGTTGCCACATCACTTAACTCGCGTATTTGAACCGTCTCTCGGATTTATTGTTTGTGCTGAGTCGCTGCATTAACTGCACACAGGCTGCATCAGAAACATTGTGTAACTCTCGCCACAGCCAAATTGGCGAGATCGACTTAGGATGCAAGCACCATCAATTACTTAAGGAAACGCCGATTTAAGTCCAAATTATGGTTCGATACATTTTCCGTTCGCCCTGAGTGCCGCGCCCAGCCCGGTGTATCGAAGGTGCGAACGGAAAACACTCATCACGAACGGACTTATTCGGCGTTTCCTGAAAGGCATTGCGTGATATTTATCAAAGTTACGTGTACAGCAAAGAGTGTTCATAGAGTCCCCCAGCTTATGCAGTGCAATCTATAATGGCGAACATCTACACTAAAGTCCGCCTCATGAATTTTTTTTTATTGCTTTCAGCGGTGCTACTCACTGCATGCACAACGTTTCGCGCTCCTACGCCTCCCATCAATCAAGAGCTCAGTGCAGCCGATCAAAAAATTCTGTTTGAGGACATCCCGGAATACGCAAAAAGTCTAATTGGTACGCCTTACAAATTTGGCGGAACTTCTCCCGACCAGGGCTTTGATTGCAGTGGTTTTGTGGGCGATGTTTTTCGCCATACAGCAGGCGTGAGTATGCCGCGCACCACCGCTCAAATTAGCAAGGTTGGATTGGAGCTCACTCCTGCCGATTTGCGTTCGGGTGACTTGGTGTTTTTTAACACGCTAAAGCGGAAGTTTTCGCATGTCGGGATATATTTGGGCGATGATCGCTTCATACATGCACCGAGTGGCGGCGGAAAAGTGCGCATCGACAAGATGAGTGACGCGTATTGGAAGAAAAATTATGACGGGGCGAGGCGCGTCAATTTGCGGCGGTGACTTTGCGTGCAGCCTTCAATTCTTCGGCTAACTGGAATACCGACATCGCATAAAAATCGCTGTTGTTATACTTGGTAATCACCTCAAAATTATTAAACACCAGCCAGTATTCCTTGCCGTTCTCCACAGTGTAATCCGCCAACCGTGCAGTGAGGTTGTCCGACAAATGCACGTTCGCTGTGACACCCAGCAACGCCCATTCTTTAAGCGAATGATGTTTATTCAATTCGCCTATCCACCCTCGATGAATGACTTGAGCTTGCGCCGCAATGGGTGGTTGCGCATTCGCCTTTCCCGCCCAGCCATAGCCTTGCATGTAGTTCGCGACACTGCCGATTGCATCTTCGTCTTCGTGCAGTAAATCTGTTTTATGGTTGCCGTTATAGTCCACCGCGTATTTTCGATAGCTACTCGGCATAAATTGCGGAATACCCATCGCGCCCGCGTAGGAGCTGCGTATTCCCAACAAATTAAATTGTTGCTCTTGCGCGAGCAATAAATAGTTTTCCAGCTCACTACGGAAAAACGCAGCGCGTCTAGGGTAATCAAACGCCAAGGTTGTCAGTGCATCTATGGTGCGGAACGTCCCCGCATTTTTGCCGTAAATGGTTTCCACACCAATGACGGCAATAATAATCTCTTGCGGTACGCCGTATTGCTTTTCGGCACGCTGCAACGTCACCGCATGTTTACGCCAAAATTCCAAGCCGCGCTGTATGCGGATTTTATTCACGAATGAGGCGCGATACTCCAACCACGGTCGGATAGTGGAAGGGCGAGAAATAGCGGCAATCACCGATGGCTTGTATTGCACTTCCGAAAACAACCGTTCCAACTCATCGCGCTTGAGCTGATGCTTGACCACCATCTCATCAATGAATTCTGGGATACCTTGCATATTCGCCGCTTGCGCGGAATATGCAAGCCAACACAGCAGCAATAATAAAATGGGATAATGGCGTTTCATGGGGCGGCAATTCTAACCGATGTCACTCTTAACTAGCCTGCATTAACTACAACTTACTGAATACCGAAAGCCAATCACTATGACCACTCCCACGCAACATCATCGCCTGATCATTTTAGGATCAGGCCCAGCGGGGTATACCGCCGCTGTTTATGCCGCACGCGCTAACCTCAAACCCGTACTCATTACAGGTCTCGCACAGGGTGGTCAATTGATGACCACAACCGAAGTCGATAACTGGCCCGCCGATGCAATGGGCGTACAAGGTCCAGAATTGATGGCGCGCTTCCAGCAACACGCAGAGCGTTTCAACACCCAGATGATTTTTGATCACATCCACACCGCCAAACTGCAACAGAAGCCTTTTCTGTTGATGGGCGATTCGGATCACTACACCTGCGACGCGCTCATTATTTGCACCGGTGCTTCGGCGCAATATCTCGGGCTACCATCCGAGGAAGCCTTTATGGGACGCGGTGTTTCAGGCTGCGCCACCTGTGATGGATTTTTTTATCGCAACCAAGATGTCGCCGTGGTGGGGGGGGGAATACCGCAGTGGAGGAGGCACTATATCTTTCCAACATCGCCAAACAAGTCACGCTGGTTCATCGGCGCGACACTTTCCGTGCCGAGCGCATCATGGTCGATCACCTGATGGAAAAAGTAACCGCCGGAAAAATCATTCTGCAACTGAACAGCACATTGGATGAGGTGTTGGGTGATGCCACTGGCGTAACGGGTATGCGCGTCAAACAACAAAACGGCGAAGCCAAAGACATCCCACTCAAAGGCGTATTTATTGCAATCGGACACAAACCCAATACCGATATTTTTGCGGGTCAACTGGATATGGAAAACGGTTATATCCTCACACCAGGTGGGCGAAACGGTAATGCTACAGCGACCAGCATCCCTGGCGTGTTTGCAGCAGGAGACGTGCAAGATCATATTTACCGCCAAGCAGTAACCAGCGCGGGAACGGGTTGTATGGCGGCATTGGATGCAGATAAATATCTCGCAAATCACTAAGCTATGGGAGTCACGTAAATACCGCTGTGAAGAAGCTTTCCAAAAGTTCTCCATCTGAAATCAACTTCGACGATGCCGCCCTATTCCGTGCGGCAATCGGCGAGGTCAGCCCCCTACCCCAGCAGAATCGCATCACACCCAAGCCCACACGACATAATGCGATTCCACATCGTAAAAATGAATCCACGATAGTTCCTGACTCACTTTCTGATTACTTCCCTGAAGAAAGTCCCCGCGAATTTTTACGCAACGGCATCGCACGCATCACGTTGCGCAAGATGCGCAACGGCACATGGCCGATACAAGACCAGCTCGATTTACACGGAAACTACAGCGATGCAGCAAGAAAACTGTTGCAGGAATTTTTACATGAAGCGACGCAACAAGAACTACGCTGTGTGCGAGTGATACATGGCAAGGGCTTGAACAGCCAAGGCGGGGAGGGCGTGTTGCGTAACCTCACACGCCATTGGCTTACTCAACATCCGCTGGTCTTGGCTTATTGTGAAGCACTGCCTGCACAAGGGGGAAGTGGTGCGGTGCTGGTGTTGCTTAAAAACATCAGTTAATCACTGGGCCAGGTGTGCCTGTCATACACTCCAGATACCTCCGACTAAAACGTCGGATGGTTGCATACCGAGGTGAAACGATTGGACGCTGTTTCCACCTCTAATCTGGAAAGTGTTGTACGCGGTTTGACATTTATAGGTAACGAGTTTTTCCAAGCGTGTACGCCGACACGCTTTCATTAAAGCAACGGCACGATCATCAACGCAACGATGTTGATAATTTTGATGAGCGGATTAACTGCCGGCCCTGCGGTATCTTTGTACGGATCACCGACGGTGTCGCCCGTCACGGCTGCTTTGTGGGCTTCTGATCCTTTGCCGCCGAAGTTACCTTCTTCGATATATTTCTTCGCGTTGTCCCATGCGCCACCACCCGTGGTCATGGAAATCGCCACGAAAATTCCCGTGATAATTGTGCCGACTAAAACGCCGCCGAGTGCTTGCGCGCCGAGCGTGAGTCCGACGATGACAGGAATAGCGATGGGTAGCAGTGAAGGCACGATCATTTCTTTAATCGCAGCTTTGGTGAGCATATCCACGCACGTTCCATATTGAGGTTTGCCCGTGCCCTCCATAATGCCGGGAATTTCTTTGAACTGACGACGCACTTCCACCACCACCGAACCCGCTGCGCGCCCCACTGCTTCCATGCCCATCGCCGCGAATAGGTAAGGCACCATGCCACCGATGAACAACCCGATGATGACCATGTGGTTGGACAGATCAAAGGTGGTCACATCACCCACTTTCGCTTGCAAAGCGTGAGTATAGTCGGCGAACAACACCAATGAAGCAAGCCCCGCAGAGCCGATGGCATAGCCTTTGGTGACGGCTTTGGTGGTGTTGCCCACCGCATCCAATGCGTCGGTGATGACGCGCACGTCCTCAGGTAAGTCAGACATTTGAGCGATACCACCGGCGTTGTCGGTGATGGGGCCGTAAGCATCGAGTGCCACAATGATCCCTGCCATCGAGAGCATTGAGGTTGCGGCAATAGCGATGCCATACAAGCCTGCCAATTCATATGCTCCCCAAATTGCGATACACACAGCGATGACTGGAGCAGCGGTGGATTTCATCGATACGCCCAAGCCTGCGATGACGTTCGTGCCATGCCCTGTAGTGGAGGCTTCGGCGATGTGGCGCACAGGTGCGAATTCAGTCGCGGTGTAATACTCGGTGATCCACACCATCGCGGCGGTGAGTGCCAGACCTATTAGCGCAGCGAAATAAATGTTCATGGCAGAAACCAGCACGCCATCTATCATCACGCCATCGCCCAGCATTTTAGTTGTGATGGGATAGAAGGCGATAGCTGCCAGCACACCAGAGACGGCCAATCCGCGATACAGCGCGTTCATGATTTTTCCACCCGGATAGGCCTTGACGAAGAAGGTGCCAACGATGGAAGCGATGATGGAGAAGCCACCCAATACCAGTGGATAGATCACTGCATTCGGGCCGGCATCTGCCATCAATAAGCCTCCCAGCAACATTGTGGCGATGATGGTGACTGCGTAAGTTTCAAATAAGTCTGCTGCCATGCCTGCACAATCACCGACGTTATCACCGACGTTGTCGGCGATGACCGCAGGGTTGCGAGGATCATCTTCAGGAATGCCTGCTTCAACTTTACCAACTAGATCGGCACCCACATCTGCGCCTTTGGTGAAAATACCGCCGCCAAGTCGGGCGAAAATTGAAATTAGTGAACCGCCAAAAGCCAGGCCTATCAAGGCATGTGTCGCTTGCTCTGAACTATCGCCCATCATTAACGTGAGGAATGCGTAATAGCCCGCCACGCCTAACAGCCCAAGCCCAACCACTAAGATGCCCGTAATTGCGCCGCCTCGAAAAGACACATTGAGCGCGGCATTCAGGCTTTCTTTAGCCGCCTCAGCCGTGCGCACATTAGCGCGCACCGACACGTTCATACCGATGTAACCCGTCAGTCCAGAGAGAATCGCACCAATCGCAAAGCCAACGGCAGTCTGCCATTGGAGCGCAACGAGAATAATGACGAAGAGGATAGCACCGACGATGGCGATGGTAGTGTATTGACGGTTGAGGTAGGCGGATGCACCCTCTTGGATGGCGGCAGCGATACCGCGCATTTTTTCATTACCGTCGGATTTCGCTAAAATCCATTTGATGGAAAAGATACCGTACAAAATTGCAACGACGGCACACAGCAACGCAAACCCCAGATCGCCTGACATAATCATTCCTCCCAATTAGGTATAACAGCCAATCGCTCTGACATCACTAGCGGCATGCAAGAGCATCCAAAAGCAACTTCAAGTACGCGGACAGGATACTGCTAATTTAAGGAATTTTCAGGATGTTTTGCAAAACAAATAATTTATTAACAATCCGTCATTTCCGCGTAGAGGGTTAAGCACCCTTGATTTTATCGTTTCCTTACCATAAAGTAAGGAAAATTAACAAAAGGAGTATTTATGTCAACTGCAACCATGACCAGTAAGGGGCAGATCACCATTCCTGCTGTGGTGCGTAACGCGCTCGGCGTTGCGGCGGGAGATCGGGTCGAATTCATCGAGGTAGAGCCAGGGCGTTTTGAGTTGATGGCGGCTACGCATTCTGTTACAGCATTGAAAGGATTGGTACGCAAGCCACCCTCTCCAGTCACTGTCGCGGCGATGAATGTCGCTATCGCAACACAAGGCGCAAAAGCAAAATGATCGGGCTGGATACCAATGTGCTGGTGCGTTATGTTGCGCAGGACGATGCAAAGCAGTCACCCAAAGCAACACGCCTGATTGAATCATTGACGGTGGATGCGCGGGGCTACATCAGCGTCGTTTCAATCGTGGAATTGGTGTGGGTGCTAACAGCTTGCTACTCTTCGAGCAAAGATGAAATTTGCGCGGTGCTGGAAACGCTATTGCGCACCAAAGAAATTATTGTCGAACACGCCGATGTTGTTTGGAAAGCGTTGCGACTATTCAAAGAAAATAAAGCAGATTTTGCGGATTGCTTAATCGCGTGGTCAGCCAGCGAAGCGGGGTGCGGCTACACGGCGACCTTTGACAGGGACGCGGTTAAGTATTGCGGGATGCAGTTGATCGATTGACCATCTGGTACTGATAGTTATTCCGATCAATTCCTTTGTCCTTCTTAGAAGGAAGTTACTTTATCTTAGGCAGGAACAATTCTGATATTGGCACATTGAAAGCCCGTGCAATTTTTTCAATGTTATCCAATGAAATGTTGCGCACGCCTCGCTCGCAATGAGCGATGAAGGTTCGGTGTAGCCCAGCTTCAAATCCCAAAGATTCTTGTGACCAACCCCGTTCCGCACGAAATACTCGCATATTTGTTGCGAGTATTTCGCGTGCAAAACCAACAGGAGCGGAATGAAAAGCCATGTCATAATTTTTCTTCTAACGCCACCACACCCGCCGCTGCAATTTGTCCATCCTGAAATGAACGCACACCGCTTACGCCGATGCCGCCAACGACTGCGCCGTTTATCAGTAACGGTATGCCACCTTCGGCGGGGATCACGCCGGGCAGGGCGAGATGAATTAAGCGACCGCTGGTGACGGCCTCTTCGGACATTTTGGTGGGGCGTTGAAAAGCCACGGCTGCATGGGCTTTCATAATCGCGGTTTCGACACTGCCAAATTGGGTGTCGTGTTCGCGCTGTAGGTAGACTAAATGGCCGCCATCATCCACGATGGCGATGACGACTTTCCACGCATTTTTTTGCGCTGCGATTTCAGCCGCTGCCGCGATGTGTTTTGCATTAGCCAAGGTGAGGATAGGTTTGGTTGCCATGATTTAGTGGTTCGCTAATGATTCGATAGAATGGTAAAAATTGCATCGCGGATTCCTTCCATGTTGCCGACACCTGAGATGCTCAAACATTTTGGCGCGTTGCTGTCGCCAGACTTTTCCCATGCCGAATAGTATGCAACCAGCGGTTTGGTTTGGTCGTGATACACGCCAAGACGCTTGATAACCGTGTCTTCCGCGTCATCGGGGCGTTGTATTAAATCTTCGCCAGTGATGTCATCTTTGCCTGCAACTTTGGGAGGGTTAAACATGATGTGATAGGTGCGTCCCGAGGTGGGATGCACACGGCGGCCGCTCATGCGTTGGATGATTTCGCTATCGGCAACTTCAATTTCGACCACGTAATCAATCGTAATGCCCGCATCTTTCATTGCCTGCGCCTGGGGTAGGGTGCGCGGAAAGCCGTCGAACAAAAATCCATTGGCGCAGTCGGCTTCTTTGATGCGCTCTTTGACCAAGTCGATGATGATGTCATCCGAAATCAATGCGCCTGAGTCCATCACTTTTTTTGCAGCGATACCCAATGGTGTGCCTGCTTTGACTGCGGCACGCAACATGTCACCCGTGGAAATTTGCGGAATATTGAAGCGAGTTTTGATGTAGTTGGCCTGTGTGCCTTTGCCTGCACCTGGTGCGCCGAGGAGAATGATTTTCATGGGTTTTTCTCTGGGTTTAATTGAATAAAAAGTTGTCGGACGAGTTGTAAATCTTGTTCCGTGTCCACGCCATTCGGCGGTGCGCTTTCCGTTATGTGGACACCGATTTTGTAGCCATGATACAACGCGCGTAATTGCTCTAATGCCTCAAATTTTTCGAGGGAGCAGGGCGCAAGTTGAGTGTAAGCGCGTAGAAAACTAGCGCGGTAGGCGTAGATACCGATGTGGCGGAGGACAGGTAGTTCTTGAGGCAACTCGCCCGTCATGTCTGTGGAAGAGACAGAAGCATCACTCCCTCTCCCCTTGTGGGAGAGGGTTGGGGAGAGGGGTGAAGAAAATAAGTCACGCGGATAAGGGATCGGTGCGCGGCTGAAATACAGCGCGTTACTGTTTTTATCCAACACAACTTTTACCACATTGGGATTACGCATTGCCGCTTCATCGTGAATGGTATGGGCGGCAGTGGCAATGGCGCATTCGGGGTGGTGGTGCAGATGTTCAGCCACGGCGTGTATCAATACAGGCGGAATCAGCGGCTCATCGCCTTGCACATTCACCACGATGGTGTCATCCCCCCAGCCTTGTTGTTCAACAACTTCAGCGATGCGATCCGTGCCGCTGATGTGCGATTCCTTGGTCAGGCACGCTTGAAAACCAAACTCATTGACCACATCGGCAATCGCTTGATGATCGGTAGCCACCCAAATTTGTCGCGCACCGCTTTGTGCTACCTGCTCTGCAACCCTTATCACCATTGGCTTACCGGCTATCGATAACAATGGCTTGCCGGGTAGCCGCGTGGACGCATGGCGCGCGGGGATGACGACGTGGAAGGTAACTTCTGGCACGTTAAATTTTTTCGATTTCTTCAGCAGTCATTTTGCGTGCTTCATCGGCCAGCATCACGGGAATATCGTCTTCGATTTTGAACGCGAGGCGATCCGCCTTGCAGATCAATTCTTGTGCAGATTTTTGATAAACCAACGAAGATTTGCACAAGGGGCAAACTAAAATATCAAGCAGTTTTGCGTCCATAAGGAGAGAGTTTCCGCGTAATGAGGTCAATCAAAGCTGGGTCGATTTGGGCATCCACACGCAATACCCAAAATTTCTTATCAGCGAATGCGGCGCATTTTACCGCATCTTTTTCAGTGAGGAGTATCGCATCGCAATTGGCAAAGGACAGCTCGCTTGCAAGGTAAGCATGATGATCTGGAAAGGCATGTGATATGAAATTGACACCCAGTGTTTTCAGGTGATCGAAATAGCGTTGCGGATTGCCGATGCCCGCTACCGCATGGTTTTGGGTTGATTGAAAATCGGCTGGTGAGGCGGTCTGGGCGGGGTTAAGCAAATTGTAAAAAACTGTACCGTTTAATCGCATCAGATATTGACCCGCAGACACCGGCTCACCATTGACTACCACGGCATCGACTGTTTTTAAGCGCGAGACTGGTTCGCGTAATGCTCCGGCAGGGAGTAGCCAGCCATTGCCAACGCCGCGTTGTGCATCGACAACAGCAACTTCGATGTCACGCTGCAAACGGTAGTGCTGCAAGCCATCATCACATAACACCACGTCGCATTGCGGATGAGTACGCATCGCTAGCTGTGCGGTGGCGGCACGATCTCGACCTATCCACACGGGGCATTGCTTACGGCGCGCCATCAGCAATGGTTCATCCCCTACTTGTTGCGCATCACTTTTTTCGGTGACGTGTTGCGGTTGTTGCGCTGCACCACCGTAGCCGCGACTGACGATAAGCGGATGCCAGCCGCGCTCAATCAACTGTTGCGCCAAAGCAAGCGTGAGCGGTGTCTTGCCCGTGCCACCGACACTGATATTGCCGACTACGATGACGGGAATAGGTAATTTTTGGCTAGATAAAATTCCGCTGCGATATAAAGCACGGCGCACACTGACTAGCGAGCGAAAAATCAAACTAATCGGGAAAAGAATCAGGTGCAGCGGCGTAATGTGATACCAGTGATGTTCCAGCCAATTCACTTGTTAAGCAGCAGAATTACTTGGGCTGATTCTGTGTAGTAAATGTAATCTTCGCGTACCCAGCTTGACGTGCCGCTTCCATCACATTGATAACGGATTGGTGTGTTGCTTTGGCATCTGCGTTGATGACGATAGTCGGATCGGTTTGATCGCCAGCCGCATTTTTGAGCGATGCCGCCAAGGCTTCCACCGCGCTGTTGCTGACGGTTTGATTGTTGACGGAGTAATGTTCTGAGGCATCTACTGCGACGTTGATGGGTTTTTCTTGCGTTGCTGCGGCTGCGCCACCCGCTTGCGGCAGATTGATTTGCAACTCGGAAAACTTCGCGTAACTGGTGGTCACCATCATAAAAATCAGGATGACCAGCAACACGTCTATCATCGGAATCAGGTTGATTTCCGGCTCTTCACGAGTACGTCCACGTTGGAAATTCATCTTGGTTTAGCGGGTACGTTGACCGTGTAAAACTTCAACCAGCTTGATGGATTGTTGCTCCATCTCAATGGTCAAGCTATCCACTTTGGAGCGGAAGTGGCGATAAAAAATCATGCTGGGGATCGCCACGATGAGTCCGAATGCCGTGTTATATAGCGCAACCGAGATACCATGTGCCAGCACGGCAGGCGCATTGCCAACCGCATTTTGTGAGCCAAAAATTTCGATCATGCCGACCACTGTACCGAACAAGCCGAGCAATGGGCTGATGGAGGCGATCGTACCGAGTGTGGTGAGGAAACGTTCCAAATCATGCGTCACGGCGCGTCCCGTTTCTTCAATTGCCTCTTTCGTCACCTGCGGCGAACTCTTCATGTTTTTTAAGCCCGCCGCAAAAATTTGTCCCAGCGGGGAGTTGTTGCGCAGCTTCTCCAACATGGTGTCGTTGACTTCGCGTTGACCGAGTTCGTTCACCACTTGGTTGAGCAATTGAGGTGGAGCAATGTGACTGCTGCGCAAATAACGCAGCCGTTCAATGATGAGACCTACGGCGATAATGGATGCAAAAATCAAAAACCAGATCGGCCAGCCGGCCGCTTCTACGATTGCAATCACGAGAACTCCTTGAATGTGCTTAAATTAACAGGGTGCAACTGTAACGTGTTGCACTAAGTTGAGCAACAACTCTCAGACATTACTTGAGCAACATTCTGCTAAGTGACCATTTGAAAAGGGGTTTTGTTTTTGCCCACAAAATCTGTGGATAAGTTTGTGGATGGATTCACTTTAGGGTGGTTTAAGGTGGCGTTTAATAAGGATTAAAGTTAGCTTGCTTAATTTTTGTCACATTAAGTTTTCATTAAAAAACAATTGGTTATCGTAAGTTCAAGCTTTTGTGACGGGGCGGGTGAGTGAGGGCTGGCGAATTTGCTTGGATTGTGGATTATTTTGGGTTGTCAAGATGAGTTCTGAAAAAAATTTAATAAAAAAAAGTTGCGTTTTGCGGGTCTCCGAACTCAATTTTGCAATCAAGCAGTTACTGGAAAGTAACGTGCCTTTGCTGTGGGTGAGTGGTGAAATTTCTAATTTAGTGAAGGCAGCTTCTGGGCATTTTTATTTTTCACTCAAGGACGATTTAGCGCAAGTTCGCTGCGTGATGTTCCGACATAAAAGTCATCTCATCGAACAACCCTTGATGAATGGGAAAATGGTTGAAGTGCTGGCACTCGCCACTCTTTATGAACAGCGCGGCGATTTTCAACTCACGGTGGAGCAAGCTCGTCCCGCAGGCTTGGGCATTCTGTTTGAGCAATTTGAACGGCTGAAAAAATTATTGGATAGCGAAGGTTTGTTTGCCGAAGATCGCAAACGCCCGCTACCGAAATTCCCTAAACAAATCGGTATCGTCACCTCGCCTCAAGCTGCCGCATTACGCGATGTATTAACCACCTTAAAATCTCGTATGCCCAGCGTGCCCGTGGTGCTGTACCCCACGCCTGTGCAGGGTAGCGGCAGTGGTGAGAAAATCGCACAAGCCATTCGGCTTGCCAACCAGCGCGCGGAGTGTGACGTATTGATTGTGTGTCGCGGTGGGGGCAGCATTGAAGACCTGTGGGCATTCAACGAGGAAGTGGTGGCGCGTGCCATCGCCAGCAGTGCCATTCCGATGGTGAGCGGCATTGGGCATGAGACTGATTTCACCATTGCCGATTTTGTTGCCGATGAACGCGCCCCGACCCCAACCGCTGCGGCGCAGCGCGTTGCCCTAGATCGCCATGCGCTACTTAGAGGCCTGCAAGATCAAGCGCAACATTTGCAGCGAGTGCAACGCCACCGTTTGCAAAATGCCATGCAGTCGCTGGATTATGTGCAGCGCGGTTTAGTCCATCCCGCGCAACAGTTACAACGCCAGACGCAACAATTAAACCAACTACAACAACGCATGCAGCGCGCCTTTACCTATCGCAAACAACAGCAACATTGGCAGTGGCAATCGCTGGTGCAACGTTTCGGCAAAACGATGCACAGTACACAAGCGCAGTGGTCAGCGCGCTTGGAAAATAATGGTCAACATTTGGGCTTGCTCAACCCGCACCAAGTCTTGGCGCGTGGCTATAGCTTGGTGCAGGATGATTCGGGACGGGTAGTATCGGACGCGGAACAATTGGCGATGGGCGCGGAACTGCGAATTACTTTTGCACAAGGGTGGGCAAAGGCAGAGGTGAAGGAAAAGCAGGCTGGTCAATAGAGCTCAATGCGCATCTAAAGAAGCATCTCGCCTTCACAAAACAAAATAGGAAACCAAATCATAATGACGCACTTGACGACGATTCCTTTCAACCTAGTTTTGTCAGCAAATGATAGGACACCACGTCGCCTTTGCGCTTGGCAGCGGTTGTTGACTGTTCAAACACGTAAAACAACCTCACACGGTTATAGGTAGTTTTATCCACACGGATCACGGATTCGGTCGAATCTACTTTGGTAAATCGATGCGCTTGATTCACCGTTTCGCTCCACACGTCGTAGATGAAACGTTTGCCCCATATCACGCCAGACACCATGCCACCACTTGCAATGCCAATATGTATTGCCAGTTTGAACTTAGCAACATCAGGATGATTCGCCACAAAGTCGCGCATTTCATACGCCAAGCTGGCAATGTCGGACGTGTAGTCCACTTTATTTTGACCCAGCCCGCCTGCTACCATATAGGTATCGCCGATTGTTTTGAGTTTTTCCAAGCCGTATTTCTCAGCCAGCTCATCAAAGCCAGTAAAGATCGTATTTAACAATCCCAGTAATTGTTCGGGCGGAAGGGCTTCGGTGAGCTGGGTAAAATTCACTAAATCGGCAAACATCACCGTCGCATCATCGTGCTTTTCTGCAATAATTCCCTGAGCGTCTTGCATGCGCTTGGCAATACCGCCAGGCAACACGTTCAACAATAAACGCTCTGACTTATCTTGCTCATCCAGCAATGCTTGCTGCTCGCCTGCCAATTGAGTTTTTAGTGTTTCCATCTGAATAATAAAATGGCGAATCAACATGAATATAATCGTGGACATCACCGCGAAATTCATGGCGAAGAACACGCCAATAGTCTTCATTGGCACACCACCATCGTAGCCCACGCCCAAAAAGTAATCGAATACGCCCGATACAATCGTCAAAACAATGTAAGCAAAAAACCAAGGCACTGCCTCACGCCACGAACACACCACCAATGCGGCAATCGGTGCCAGCAACGCCCACAGGGTTACACCACTGGAGGTAACAGAACTACCCAAACTCCATTGCATGACAAATGGCGCAAATAAAAACAGACCAAACTGAATGAAGCGGAACACTTCCCAATTTTTGGTTTTGAAATAATGTGTCAGCGAAATAACCGAAATGAGTTGATAGGCCAACGGCACATTCGCCGAAAAATTCAAGCCCATCAACCAATAAATCGCCAACCACACTACCACTGCAAAATTCATGAACGCAGCGGTCACAATCAACAAATTTTTATTGGCTTTGTCTGATTGTTGATCTGCGACACCCGCAGCCAAATTTAGAAGATTTACCATTTACCTCACCCTCGTTCTCAATGTGTGTAACGCCAAAGCGACAATGGCGGCAATAATACCCGAATTCATTATCAGAGACTAACTGAGCGAAGGCAAGAACAAGAACTGGGACGAGGTATATGAAGAAGCGTCGGCGTTTCCCTAAGCTAAAGCACGCTCTAATATGGGTCTAATATCGCGCTTCATGATTGTTTCAAATCCAGCCGTTTCGAAAGCCAATCTTTTGTCCTCACGCGCTAAAAGCTCAGCGCAGTCGTCGGTGATACTTTCTAACGTTGAAAATTTTACAGCATTTATTAAATCATCTTCAATAGCAGTATTCTCATCTAAGGTAGCCACTACCGCTTTTTTGTTGGCAAGCAGGTAGGAGACTCGAACGATCTCAAAAATTTGAGCGAAACTATATAAGTTGATATTTAATACAATTTTAGATCTTGCTATAAGACTATCACGTGCCTCGCCATATAGGCCGCTCACAAACACAACTTTAATCCCCGCGTTAGATAAGCTATCAAATACTCGAAGCCGCTTATTACCAGATAAGCCATAGATTAATACATCAATATCTTGAATTGCTATACCTAACTGATGAATTCGCGTAAGGATTGGAGCATACCCAACAGGCACTAGTTTCGCATCATTTATGCTCATTTGCTGCCAAGTTTCCAAATTAGCTTTGCTGTAATCCCAAATCTGAAAGTGTTCCGCAATATAGGCGACTGCTGGTGGCATATCGCTAGGGTTAATACCCCGTGCTTGCTCAAAATTGTATGCGACGCTGTCTTTCGGTAGTGTTTGCAAAAATTGCATAGGCAAAAGGTGCGCGCCAAAAATAATATTTGTGGCAACGCCATCAAAACTATTTACTGCGTAGCTCACTTTATGCCCCAGCATTTCCAGTCCCCACTTAACTGTCTCAATAACCTCTGAATAGCCAATTAACCCGTGCATGCGAGGGTTGTTAGGCGGAATACAGTGCATTAAATGGAATTTTGCCATGTTTGAATTTAGAGGGGGAATACTGCGATTAAGGTAAAACTAAGCGAGTCTCGAAACAGTGGATGGGCAAGTATGGGAATTATGCAGCATCCTTAAATTTTTTGTATAAAACATAACGCGGGTTGCACAAGTGCTTACTTCCCCACTTGTCAATTTGTGCCAAAGCGCGATCGCGCACTTGTTGACCCGCAATGGGATCAAGCAGTGCATCCACAGCCTTGCGATGCAAATCAGCCAAAGCGATATAAGTAAACTTTTCAAGCACGGGGGAGGCTTCATACTCTTCGCTGCATTAACCCTGGCGGGGTGCTGCGGCGGAGGGGGAGATGGTGGAGGTGGATTCAATCTCACAAGAGCAGTTACCACTCCCATAGGTAACCTTGGCGTGAGTGGCTCAGCCGACGGCACAGGCTCAGCCGCAAGTTTTAACTTTTCTCTCGGCATCACCTCCGATAAGACTAACCTGTATGTGGCAGATTCGGTCAACCATACTATCCGTCAAATCGTCATCGCCACCGGCGTAGTTTCTACATTGGCAGGCACAGCAGGGGCAGCCAACGACACGGGTTTAGCCGCAACGTTTAACCTCCCTTCGAGCATTACTAACGATGGTGCGAAATTGTATTTGACGGATTCCAACAACTTCACAAACCGCCAAATTCAATAAACCCGTAGCGCATTAGGTTCTTCCCAACACTGCCGCCCCTTCTGGGGCGGTAGTCTTTTTAGCGTAACAATTTGCTTGACCAGCTTGCAGGATGTAAACACCCCGCATCATGCCGCTGCACTTAACTATTTAATACACCAAACAAAATGTAATCGTTGCCACCACTATCGCCACACCCAGCCAAGTATAGGCGTAAGTAATTCCTTGCTCCTGTGCGCCAAACTTATAGCCCGTGACCATAGACCGCACTAAATTTTCTCGGTGCATCACGCTGCTCACCAATACGCCAAGGACATGCAATACCACGATAACCAGCATGGCTTCCGACACCCAATCATGCCACTCCACCACTACATCGCCACCCATATCTTGAAATGCCAGCACGCCAGTTACACTCGAAATAAGTCCTAACGAGACGAGCATCCAAATTGCTACACTACCCGCTGGATTGTGTCCCAAGTATTGTTTAGCATCCAGCTTATTCAACGAAGTTAGGTAGGTGACAACCTCGCTGGGCTTAAATAAGAATGAGGAAAATTTTGCGTAATGCGTACCCAAAAATCCCCACGACAATCGAAATGCAATCAAGCCCAATAGCACATAGCCGAGCATCACGTGAATATCTCTATACCGCTCGGAATCTGCCGTGTAATAAGCACCTGCAAACGAAACCACCAATAGCCAATGAAACACTCGCGTTGGCACATCCCAAATTAAAATTTTCTGTTTCATCACTGCCCTTATCGAGGAATATGTACGTTATGTTCGCTAAAATCACCCAAATCTACTTGGGTGTGGCACGCACCGCAGTTAGCAGGACTTTTCACTTTGGTGTTCTTCCAAGTACGTTCGGATATTTCATCATGCTCCAATTTGAACCAGCGCATATCGGTAATACGCACAATCGGTTTCCCGCCCGACGAATGCCTGCGTCGATCCGCATTTTTTTCCAAAAATTCAGTAATTTCCTTCGCATCTGTCGCGTCAATACTGGCATCGCCACCAAAATGCTTATCCAAACCCAACATCACCGCACGCCAAGACTGTGCGGGCAAAAAGTGTGGTGGATAGGCAAGATGACAGTCACTACATTCCGCCTCCCACTTGGCATTACTCACGATAGGCAGGTCTCTTTCTTCATCTTCGTCGTCATCCGCGTATGCGACGGAAACACTCACCCCTACCAGCAACATAACTAGCGTTAATAACTGGAGAATGTATCTATAATTTTCCAACCTGTAGCTCTCTTGTTGATCTTTAACAATGGCACAAAAAACGGCAAACTTAAAAAATTTCTGAAATCTCTGGCGATGTTTAATTATTTGCGCGACAATCCACTCCATCGTGCATCGCTAATCGCCCTGCGCAAATCTGAATAAGGAAAAATCATGAATTTTCTACAAAAAGTATTTATCTTCGGCACAATTGCCTTTGCTGTAAGCGGCGTAATTTGGTTTATTTTTATCGCACATTAGGCGAGATTTATTCCAGTGCAGACTCACTCGGCACACATGTAGTTATTGGCATCCCTTAAAATTTTTTGTCGCACATTTCTTGGCTAGTGATTTCGCTTCCTTGATTTGCTCGGCCGTCATGAATGCAGCGACTGAATTTCGTACCACCATCAGCACTTGCCGCTCATCACTATCCGAATTAGCTCTTGCCACTTCAAACCACATATAAGACAGCACATTATTTTGTGTAGTGCCATGCCCTTTGCTGTACATCCACCCCAAGTTAGATTGCGCAGTGACATTACCTTGTTCCGCTGCCATCCGATACCACTTAAACGCCTCGTCATAATTCTGAGTGACACCCTTCCCACCTTCATACATTACGCCAAGGTTCAATTGCGCCAAAGCGTTATCCTGAGCTGCTGCCATCCACAACCATTTCATTTTCTCAGCACTATCTTGAGGTACGCCCTTTCCTTGGTCATACATCGACCCTAAGTTGAATTGAGCAGAAGCAATACCTTGATCTGCCGCCAATCGATACCACTTTGCCGCTTCTTGATAACTCTGGGGAATATCATCGCCCTTGTCGTACATCAACCCCAAATTCCATTGTGCCAAGGCATTACCCTGTTCCGCCGCCAACTTAAACCACTTGGTCGCTTCTTCGTGATTGCGAACGACACCCTGTCCATTGATATACATCCACCCCAAATTAAACTGAGCGGCAGGATTGCCCTGCTCCGCAGCCTGCTTGTACCACCGCATTGCTTCCACGTAATCCTGAGAAAGCCCCTGCCCTTTCCCGTACATCAAACCCAGTATAAACGGTGCAGTCGTATCACCCTGCATCGCAGCCATTTGATACCACCTCGCCGCTTCGACACTGTCTTGGGAAACAAATCCACCTCTGTGGTACATCACGCCCAGCACAAACTGTGCAGGGACATTGCCCCGCTCTGCCGCCATCCGATACCACCTCACAGCCTCTTTAGGGTTTTGTGCAAGACCCTGCCCTTTTGCATACAGCCCAGCGAGCATAAATTGCGCTGAAGCATCACCCTGTTGTGCTAGTGGCTTAAGTAATTTCAGAGTTCTAGCATAATTGCCCTCACCGTAACTGCGTTGTGCATCCGCAAGCGAGTCCGCCACGGATTGATTGCTTAACATCAGCAAACAAATGCCAATTAACCATGCTTTTCTAAGCAATTGAGCCATTTTATTCTCCCTTATTCACACCAAAACCCAAGTGAGCAACAGACAAACCACTATGAGTAAAGTTCGTGTAGCTCTACAAATAAGCAATGCGATTAAGCATCGCACTGCTTATTTACCGACAAATTCCCAATGCGCAACTACTTGCGAAATCTGCTTCAGCGGCTTGATAGCTACCTAACGAATTATGGGTAAGACCTCGCCCCATGTAACAAATGGGATTTTCGGGGTTGATTGCAAGCGCACGATTGTAGTCACTCAACGCTGCCTGGTATTGCCCCAGCATGTATTCAGCAGTGGCACGATCACAGTAGGTGATGTCATATCCAGGGTAAATAGTGATGGCAGTGCTAAAGTCTTTAATTGCCTCCTCGTAACGACCCAATTGCGCCAATTCGTGACCGCGATTAAAGTAAATACGCTCTACTCCAAACATGTGATGTTTATCGCGCACCAGCTTTTCGGCATCGTCCCACAACAACAAACTTGAAGAGAGGCTATGCAACCTATTTAATGAGAGCGGCACGAGCAAAACCGCCAACACACCCAGCAGTAAATACGCTCGCTTTGGTGCAAGTCCAGCACACAATACGGGCAATGCAATATACAAACCCGACATCCACAAGTAACTGCGGTACAACACAAAGGTCTCTTGCCCTCGCACAGTTGCCATTTCCGTGAGAAACATCAACCACGGGAACAACAGCGCAAACCCCAATAACCCATACCGACCCCTTTGAATCAGTAGCCAAATTGCCACGCAGGGATACGCCAAGAATCCCAGTAAACCAAATAAGTATGACCCACTCCAAAAGGAGATCGCAAAAGGCTCACGCATATCAACAGACATCCACGCTGGGTTGGGAATCAACCATAGCCCTAGATATTTGAAGAACAATCCCGATTGAGTGAGGATACTCAAGAGGTAATTATTCTCACCGCTTGAGACTGCTGCACCTTGTTTCTTCAAAGTAAACTCAATTATTCCTGCGCCATTTGGTTCGTAGGTATTGGCAATGAGCCCCATCTTATTGGTAATGTAGATAACGCTTGCCGCAATCAGCGTACACAACACAAAATAGAGAGAAATTTGCTTCAGCAAACCCAAAGAAGGTTTGCGTATCAAAAAAGTCAGCGCAAGTGCCACAAGGGGTGCGGCAATACTGTGTTCTTTAGCGTACACCGCCACAAAATAACACAGCGAGGCAATGACCATCCAATACCATCCACCTCGCACCAGTCCTCGCAAATAGGCGATTAGCATAAGCAGGACAAATAGGGTTGCCATCAGAATGGAACGTTGGACTAGGTAACCCACACCATAGACAGCAACAGGATGCAGCGCAAAAATGAGTGCCCCAAAAAAGGCAAACCAACCAAGCGAGACGCGGGCTTTATAGTCGTCCTGTCCATCGGCTAAGGTGACGTAAAACAACTCTCGCAACAGGAAAAACAATGCCAGCACATTACCAATGTGCAGCGATACATTACCCAAGCGAAGCCAGAATACATCCTCGCCTAGCCAACTTATCGTCCAGCCCAACGTGGCCAAAGGTAACCAACGCAAACTAAAATTAAAGTGTTTTCGCCCGTTTTCTAACAGAGTATTAAAGTCTGGGTCGTCAAAGAATGGAAGAGAGGAAAGCGATTGCGCATATAACGCAAAGACTGCTGATATCAGCACAGCAATTTGAAGGGTAAGCCGCAATAAAGAGGGTTTATTTTTCATACCATTCCCAAAATTTGGCTGAGGATCACCACACCCCCAGCCAGGCGCAAAGCTGAGTTGTCACCTTAATCGCAAACCAATCCCTAAAACGGAATATCGTCATCGAAGTTATCAATGCTTTTTGCGGCAGGTGCAGCTTTTGCCGCTGGCGCACTGGCACGCGCTGCGGGTGCGGAAGCCGATTGATTTTCCACCACTTCAAAACTACCGCCTGTTGACTTGCCGCCCAGCATGGTCATTTCGTTGACGATAATTTCCGTGGTGTAGCGCGTCACGCCATCTTTTTCCCACTTGCGGGTTTGCAGCTTTCCTTCAACATAAAGCTGTGAGCCTTTCTTCAAATACTCTCCGGCAATCTCGGCGAGCTTCCGATAAAACACGAGGTTGTGCCACTCGGTTTTTTCTTGCTTCTCACCGCTCTTGTCTTTCCAGTTTTCGGATGTAGCCATGGCTGCATTGGTCACGGCTTCACCGTTGGTCATGTAGCGGGTTTCCGGGTCTTTACCCAAACGTCCCACCAAAATTACTTTGTTCACTGACATTTCATGCTCCTTTATTCACGAGTTGCTCTACTGCTTCTTTATCAAATCCCTGCATATCCACTTTGAGGCAGGCGATACGTTCAGCCGCCACCACCAACACTTCATGCACGCCTTGAACTTGGGCGAGCTGCTGCTGCAATAACTGACCTTCGACCGAATTCAGTTCACCAAGCGGATACAGCTTGGTGCTAACCGCTGCGGGAGGACGCATGGTGCTGGCAACCAACAACCAGAGTGCCAGCAAACCTATGCTGAAAACAAACACAGCATCGCCACCAAATTTTTGCATCAAAACACCACCCGTCACCGCACCAAAAAACGCGCCGAGAAATTGCACGCTGCTGTACACGCCCATCGCCGTGCCTTTGGAAGCCAGTGGTGCGATCTTGCTAATCAACGAAGGTAGCGTCGCTTCCAACACGTTAAACGCGGTGAAGAACACCAGCAACGCCGCAGCAATTGCCCACAGGCTGTGTTGTCCGAACATCAGCATGGCTTGCGCGCACAACGCTAAAAACACCGCGAGCATGAACACTTGCTTCATCTTTGCTTTTTTCTCGGCGATGATAATAGGAGGAACCATCAGCACAAACGCGATCAACATCACCGGCAGATAAATTTGCCAATGCTGCGCAACTGCCAAACCATTGGCTTGCAGCACGAACGGCACCTGCATGAACACCGACATCAGAATTGCATGTAACGAGAAAATGCCAAAATCCAAACGCAGTAAATCTTTGTTGCGCAGCACAGCGGCAAACTGACTGCCACTGGCTTGCGTGTCGGTATGAAAGCGTGTGATGGCGGGATTAGGAATCACAAATTTCACCAGCAACATCGCCGCAACCGCCAAAAATCCAGTCAACGCAAAAATTCCAGGCACACCCATAAAGTTGCTCAATAGCGGTGACAAAATCAGCGACAAAGAAAAAGTAATGCCGATGGTCATGCCGATCATCGCCATCGCTTTGGTACGCACTTCTTCGCGGGTTAAGTCCGCAGTCAACGCCATCACCGCCGCATTGATTGCCCCTGCGCCTTGAATCGCACGACCGATAATCACCCAATAAATGTTATCGGCAGAAGCCGCCACAAAACTACCGATGGCAAACACCACCAGCCCACCGTAAATAATCGGCTTGCGACCATAACGATCCGACATCCAACCCGCAGGGATTTGCAAAATAGCTTGCGTCAAGCCGTAAGCACCCAATGCCAAGCCCATCAACATGTGATTCTCGCCACCAGGCAACTTCTCAGCGTACAAGGCGAAGATCGGCAGAATGATAAACAAGCCCAGCATGCGCAGACCGTAGATGCCTGCCAAGCCAAAGCTGGCTCGCCGCTCGAGCGGGTTCATAGAATTTGAAACGTCTTTCATAATGGAGAATCGGAAGATGTGGAAGGCGCGTATTTTAGCAGGACAACGCGCCTGCCGTCAGAGTTATACAAGTCCCAATGGCAGATTAAGCCCTCTCGCTTGCGCACGAAATACAAGTGGGGAAAATCAATACATTGACCAACAATTTACGCCCTATCGATACTGATTACTTCACTTTGATACGAGGCAGCCCCTTGCACAGCTTACCGATTACGCCAGCTTGGGAAAATCCTGCCTCTCTAAAACACGCCAACACTTGGCTCACGGCATCCTCTGCAACTGACACCAGCAAACCCCCGCTGGTTTGCGGATCAGCCAACAAGCGTTGTTGCCAACTCTCAATATGCGTGGCGAAATCTATCGCTTCGCCGTAGCTTTCAAAGTTTCGCTCTATCGCACCGGGGCCGAAGCCTTGTTGGGCAAGCGGTAATGCACTGGATAAAATCGGCACTTGATTAAAATTTATTTCAGCCGCTAAACCTGAACCGCGACACAGCTCTAACAAATGTCCGAGCAGCCCGAAACCTGTTACATCGGTCAACGCGTGAACGGCTGGCAATTCTGACAATACGCTGCCTACGGTATTGAGTTGCGTGGTGGTAGCGATCATCTGCGCATAACCTTCCTCAGACAACACGCCTTTCTTCAATGACTGCGCCAATACGCCCACACCTAATCCCTTGCCGAGTATCAGCACATCACCTGCTTGCGCCTCGCTGTTCTTTTTTAATTTGTCTGGATGCACGATACCGATAGCCACCAACCCGTAGATCGGCTCGATTGAGTCAATCGAATGTCCACCCGCCAGCGGAATACCTGCCGCCTTGCACACCACTTCACCGCCTTGCAAAATGGAGCGAATAGTCTCCACGGGTAATTTGTTGATGGGCATACCGACGATGGCCAACGCCATGATAGGCGTGCCACCCATGGCATACACATCGGACAAAGCATTGGTCGCTGCGATGCGCCCGAAGTCAAACGGATCATCGACGATAGGCATGAAAAAATCGGTGGTAGCGATAATGGCCTGCTGATCGTTCAGGCGATACACTGCCGCATCGTCGCTGGTTTCCGTACCCACGAGCAGATTGGCATACGGCAATTTATCTTTCACATCACCCAATATTTTTTGCAACAGAGCGGGTGCAATTTTGCAGCCGCAACCTCCGCCATGCGACAATGAAGTTAGTTTAATTTCCGACACAAATCATTCCTTTACTTAGATGCTTTTCAAAACTGCAAACCTATCACAGCTTAACGAGTTTGACGAAATTGTCGATGTGCGCACGCCAGCAGAGTTCGCCGAAGATCACATTCCTGGCGCAATCAACTGCCCGGTGCTTTCCGATGAGGAGCGTATCACCGTTGGCACGCTGTACAAACAATCATCACCATTTGAGGCGCGCAAAGTAGGCGCAGCGTTGGTTGCCAAAAACATCGCAGATCATTTGCAAACGCGCTTCAATAATCATCCCAAATCATGGCGGCCACTGATCTATTGCTGGCGTGGCGGACAGCGTAGCGGCGCGATGAGCATCATTCTCGCACAGGTCGGCTGGTCGGCACACAAACTGGAAGGCGGCTACAAAAGTTATCGCCGCGATGTCTTGGATAAATTGGAAGTACTGCCGCAGAGTTTACAACTACGCGTGATATGCGGCTCGACCGGTTCAGGGAAAAGTCGCTTGTTGCAAGCCCTAGAAAGCCACGGTAAACAGGTGCTGGACTTGGAAAACCTCGCTCAACATCGAGGTTCGGTATTGGGTAAATTGCCTGAGCAATCACAACCCTCACAGAAGTTATTTGATAGCACGTTGTTACAAGTGCTGCAAAAATTCGATGTCACTCACCCTGTTTACGTGGAAGCGGAAAGCAACAAAATCGGACTCATCACCCTGCCCTCAGCCCTCATTACTGCCATGCACACGAGTGAATGTCTACTGGTGGAAACGTCTTTGGAGACACGAGTAGCAGGACTGATTGAAGATTACCAGCACTACCTAAAAAATCCCGAACAACTCATCGCGCACTTGCAATCACTGCACCGTTTTCACGGTGCGAAACAATTGGAACAGTGGGCTGAACTGATACATACGGGAGATTTTCATACGCTGGTCGCCGAGTTGCTCGCACTGCACTATGATCCCAGTTATTTGCGAGCCACTTCCAAGCATTACAAAAGGCTTGATGCTGCTGAGAAAGTAACGCTCGGTAACTTGTCAGCAGACTCGCTGAGCAAGGTTGCCGCAACACTCTGAGCTTACTGTCCATGCTGACGCAGCACAGCTTGGGAAAGCATCCAATATCGCGTATATTGTCAGGTCGATTTTTATTCGTAGTGTGGCATGGAACAAATCAGAATTCGCGGTGCGCGCACCCACAATCTCAAGAACATTAACCTCGATTTACCGCGCCATAAACTGGTGGTGATCACCGGCTTGTCGGGTTCGGGTAAGTCTTCACTCGCCTTTGACACTTTGTATGCCGAGGGTCAGCGTCGTTACGTAGAATCACTCTCCGCTTATGCGCGACAGTTTTTGCAATTGATGGAAAAACCCGATGTGGATTTGATCGAGGGCTTGTCGCCCGCGATTGCCATTGAGCAAAAAGCGACTTCGCACAATCCGCGTTCCACCGTCGGCACGGTCACCGAGATACACGATTATTTGCGTTTGCTGTTTGCGCGCGCGGGTGATCCGTATTGTCCCGATCACGATTTGGTTTTACAGGCACAGAGCGTGGGGCAAATGGTCGATCACGTGTTGGCATTGCCTGAGGATACCAAGGTGATGATTCTTTCTCCATTAGTGGTGGAGCGGAAGGGTGAACAACTGGACTTGATCGACGAATTGCGTGCGCAGGGATTTACGCGACTGCGCATCAACGGCAAGGTGTGCGAGATGGACAATTTGCCCAAGCTGGAGAAGAACAAGAAGCACACGATTGAAATCGTGGTGGATAGGATTAAAGTGAATGTGGAAGCCAAGCAACGTCTGGCGGAATCTTTCGAGACGGCGTTGCGTCATGCGGATGGTCGTGCGCTGGCAGTGGAGATGGATACAGATAAAGCGCATTTGTTTTCAGCAAAATTTGCTTGTCCGATCTGCAATTATTCATTGCAAGAATTAGAGCCGCGTTTGTTTTCATTCAACAGTCCGATGGGTGCGTGTCCCAAATGCGATGGTTTGGGCAATATCAGTTTCTTCGACCCCAAGCGGATCGTCGCCTTTCCCACCCTCTCGTTGAGCAGCGGCGCAATCAAAGGCTGGGATAGGCGCAATCAGTTCTATCACCAGTTGGTCGCGGGCTTGGCGAAGCATTACGATTTCGACATTGAACAATCTTACGAAAGCTTGCCGGAAAAAATTCAACAAGTGGTGTTGTACGGCAGTGGCAAAGAGGAGATTGCGTTTCAATACATTAATGAGCGCGGTAAGGCTTCGCTACGCGAACATGCGTTTGAAGGCATCGTGAATAATTTTGAACGCCGTTATAAAGAGACTGAGTCGCCCACCGTGCGCGAGGAGTTGGCAAAATATCTCAACACCTGTATATGTCCTGAATGCAAAGGCACACGGTTGCGCATTGAAGCACGCCACGTGCGCGTTGCCGATAAACACCTATACGAGATCAGCGCATTGCCACTGAGGCAAGCACTGACTTTTTTTCAAGGTGTAAAACTGCCCGGCAACAAGCAAGCGATTGCAGAAAAGATTGTGCAAGAAATTGCCAGCCGTTTAACTTTTTTGAATAACGTGGGGCTGGACTATTTATCGCTGGAACGCTCCGCTGAAACTTTATCAGGCGGCGAATCGCAACGCATTCGACTCGCCTCACAAATTGGTTCCGGATTAACGGGTGTGATGTATGTGCTGGACGAACCTTCCATTGGCTTGCATCAACGCGATAATGATCGTTTGTTGGACACATTAAAAATGCTGCGCGACATGGGTAACAGCGTGATCGTGGTCGAACATGATGAAGACGCGATTCGCCATGCTGACTATGTGGTGGATATGGGGCCGGGTGCAGGTGAACACGGCGGGCATATAGTTGCACAGGGTACGCCACAAGAAGTTTGCGATAACTTGCAATCACTCACGGGCGATTATTTAACGGGAAGGCGCTGTATTCCCATGCCAACCAAAATGCTCAAGCCCGATGCAGAGCGACTGCTCACCATCACGGGAGCGAGCGGCAATAATTTGAAAGGCATCACCCTCAATCTTCCGGTTGGATTATTGGTCTGCGTCACAGGCGTGTCGGGTTCGGGTAAATCTACTTTGATTAACGACACGCTGTACCCCGCCGTCTCGCAACATTTGTATCGCAGCAACACCGAGCCTGCGCCGCATACTAACATCACAGGATTGGAATTTTTCGACAAGGTAATCAATGTCGATCAATCGCCAATCGGGCGTACACCACGCTCTAACCCTGCAACCTATACAGGTTTATTTACACCGATACGCGAACTGTTTGCAGGTGTGCCATCCGCACGCGAGCGCGGCTATGGGCCTGGGCGATTTTCATTCAATGTAAAAGGTGGACGGTGCGAATCCTGCCAAGGTGATGGTGTCATCAAAGTGGAGATGCACTTCTTGCCGGACGTATATGTGCAATGTGATGTGTGCCACGGGCATCGTTACAACCGTGAGACGTTAGAGGTGCAGTACAAAGGTAAGAACATTCACCAGATTTTAGCCTTGACTGTGGAACACGCTCACGAATTCTTCAAAGCCGTGCCGCTCATCGCGCGCAAGCTGCAAACGTTATTAGACGTGGGCTTGGGCTACATTACACTGGGGCAAAGTGCCACCACGCTATCTGGTGGTGAAGCGCAACGCGTGAAGCTGTCTCTGGAGTTATCCAAGCGCGACACGGGACGCACGCTGTACATTTTGGATGAGCCAACTACAGGCTTGCACTTCCACGACATCGCGCTGCTGCTAAAAGTCATCCACAAACTGCGCGATCAAGGCAACACAGTGGTAGTAATCGAACACAACCTCGATGTGATTAAAACAGCGGACTGGGTAATTGACCTGGGTCCTGAAGGCGGCGACGGGGGAGGACGCATCATCGCAGAAGGTTCGCCAAAAGACATCGCTAAAAATAATGACAGCGTGACAGGCAAGTATTTGCGGTCGGTATTGAAATCGGCAAAGTGATTAGTGATGTTTGAAATAAACAATCACCTTGCAATACCCGATGACGAGATTGAACTGAATGCCATTTGTGCACAAGGCGCGGGTGGGCAGAACGTCAACAAGGTTTCCTCTGCCATTCACCTGCGCTTCTACATCAAAGCGTCGTCACTGCCAGATGACTACAAAGAAAAACTTAAGCAATTTGCGGATCGACGCATCTCCAGTGACGGCGTCATCGTCATCAAAGCGCAACGCTTTCGCAGCCAAGATAAAAACCGCGAAGACGCTCTTGCGCGGCTCACCACCTTGATAAACAGCGCGGGGTTCTCGCCCAAAAAACGGCTCGCAACCAAACCTCACAGAAGCGCCAAGAAAAAACGCTTGGAAGGAAAAGCCAGGCGCGGCGAGTTAAAAACATTGCGCGGCAGGATTGAGGATTAACTCCTGCCGCGTTTGCATTGCTTTCTAAGCTGCAATGCCCTTGTCATCAAACATGCCGTCAAACAATATCGAAGTAAGGTAACGCTCACCTGAGTCGGGCAGGATTACCACGATAGTTCTGCCTGCATTTTCCGGTCGCTTGGCCAATCGCACCGCCACCGCAGTTGCCGCGCCACAAGAAATTCCAGACAGAATGCCTTCTTCGCTTGCCAAGCGACGCGCAAATAGCACCGCCTCTTCGTTGGTGACTTGCTCGATTTCATCGACCAATGACATGTCCAATGTGTCGGGAACAAAGCCTGCACCTATGCCTTGAATTTTGTGCGGCGAAGGTTGCAGCGGTAAGCCCGCACGTTTTTGCGTCAACACGGGGCTTGCCGAGGGTTCAACCGCAACGGAGGTAATCGCTTTGCCTTTAGTGTTTTTGATGTAACGCGAGATGCCTGTAATCGTTCCACCCGTCCCCACGCCCGAAATCAGAATATCAATTTTCCCATCCGTATCATTCCAGATTTCCGGCCCTGTGGTGGCTTCGTGGATGGCGGGATTGGCAGGATTCTTAAATTGCTGTAACAGCACGTAACTCGGATCGGTCGCGGCGATTTCTTCCGCCTTGGCAATCGCGCCACTCATGCCTTTTGCGCCTTCGGTGAGTACCAACTTCGCACCATACGCAAGCATCAACTTGCGTCGCTCAATACTCATGGTTTCGGGCATGGTGAGTGTGAGCGGAATGCCGCGTGCAGCAGCAACAAATGCCAGCGCGATGCCCGTGTTGCCGCTGGTCGGCTCAACCAGTTGTTTGCCTGCGCCCAGTAGCCCGCGCTTTTCGGCATCCGCAATCATTGCTGCGCCGATACGGCACTTTACGGAATAAGCAGGATTGCGTCCTTCAATTTTCGCAAGGATGGTTACGGGTGCATCATTCGCAATGCGATTGAGCCTTACCATGGGGGTATTACCAATTGATAAAGAATTATCTTCGAACCAGTGCGCCATGATTTTTATCCCTTAATTTTAGAAAATCTTTTGTCCACGAATTGATCCTCGCAGGGCTTTCACCGTTAAGTGAAAACTCGCAAAACCACAAAAATCACGAACAAGTCCAAAACACTCCTAGCTGCAAGATTTCGTGCCTTTCTTGTTTTTGGTGAGTGCTTGTGATTTGGTATTTTAGCCTTTACGGACGAAAAAAAACCGGACGAATCCGGTTTTTTTTTGCATCTGATATTTTTTTACTCAGCATCCACTGCGACGGCATCAGCTGGACGATCCATCAGCTCAATCAAAGCCATTGGAGCATTGTCACCTTGACGAAAACCAAATTTCAAAACACGTAAATAGCCGCCGTTACGTGCGGCATAACGCGGACCCAATTCGTCGAATAGTTTGGTGACTATTTCACGGTCACGCAAACGCGCAAATGCCAAGCGGCGATTCGCCAAACTGGGCGATTTGCCCAAGGTCAAAATTGGTTCTGCAACACGGCGCAACTCCTTGGCTTTAGGCAAAGTAGTTTTAATCACTTCGTGACGCAACAGTGAAACCGTCATATTGCGAAACATCGCCAAACGATGACTACTAGTACGATTGAGTTTTCTTAAACCTGAACGATGACGCATGGTGTACCTTCCTGACTTCTATAAGTTGCTAGTCGCTTAAACCGCAGCGACTGGCCAGTTTTCCAGCTTCATACCCAGCGACAAATTGTGCTCGGCAAGAATCTGTTTGATTTCGTTAAGCGATTTGCGACCCAAATTAGGGGTGCGCAACAAATCGTTTTCTGTGTATTGAATCAAGTCGCCGATGTAATGGATGTTCTGAGCCTTCAAGCAATTTGAAGAGCGTGGAGTTAATTCCAAATCATCTACTGGGCGCAACAACACAGGATCAACTTTTGGCGTTTGTACTTTTTCAACAACGGGCTCAGTGCCCTCCAATGCAGCAAACACCGAGAATTGATCGACTAAAATACGTGCCGCGTTGCGAATCGCTTCTTCAGGGTCAATCGCACCATTGGTTTCAATATGTATCACCAACTTATCCAAGTCGGTACGCTGCTCGACCCGCGCACTTTCAACCGCGTAACTTACACGACTAACCGGGCTAAAAGATGCATCCAAAGCAATGTGTCCCACTGAGCGCGATTCATTCGGAGCTTGTCTCGAAATCGCCGACACATAACCGCGACCTTGTTCGACTTTAATCTGCATATCCAGCTTACCACCAGCTGTCAAATGCGCAATCACGTGACCTGGATTAACCACTTCAACGTCCGCATTGCCACTGATGTCCGCTGCTGTGACTACGCCACGACCAGATTTATTCAGAGTTAACACCACTTCCGACGTGTTATGCAAACGCAATACCACACCTTTAAGGTTCAACAAAATATCAACCACGTCTTCTTGCACGCCATCAATGGTCGCGTACTCATGCAACACGCCAGCCATCTTAACTTCCGTAGGCGCAGCACCCGCCATCGACGACAACAAAATACGGCGCAATGCATTACCCAATGTATGACCATAGCCGCGCTCAAACGGCTCCATCACTACTTTGGCTTGGGTCGCAGAGACTCTCTGCACTTCAATAATACGGGGCTTCAAAAAACTATTCTTAGGCATACACTACTCCGCGTGGATTACTTAGAATACAACTCGACCACGAGATGCTCATTGATGGTTGCAGGCAATTCGGAACGCTGTGGTTTAGCTTTAAATGTTCCCTTAAATGCCTTGGAATCCATTTCAATCCATTCTGGAAAGCCACGTTGTTCAGCTGCCGCAATCGCTGCTTTGATGCGCAATTGCACTTTTGATTTCTCAGCAACTTCAACCACATCGCCCGGACGCACTTGATATGAAGGAATGTTGACACGCTTGCCATTCACCAATAATGCGTTGTGACGCACCACTTGACGCGCTTCAGCACGCGATGCGCCAAAGCCCATACGATACGAAACATTATCCAAGCGTGATTCCAAGATACCCAGCAAGTTTTCACCTGTAATACCGCGCTGGCTATCCGCTTGCTTGTAGGTCAAACGAAATTGCTTTTCCAACACGCCGTAGATACGACGCACTTTTTGCTTTTCACGTAACTGACCACCGTACTCAGACAAGCGGCTGTTTTTCTTTTGTCCATGCTGACCAGGCGGATACGCTCTACGCTCTACGCCGCACTTATCGGTAAAACATTTTTCGCCCTTCAGAAACAGCTTCTCACCTTCACGGCGGCACTGACGGCACTTTGCATCAAGATTTCTAGCCAAGATTGACTCCTTAAATTAGATACGACGCTTCTTAGGCGGACGGCAACCGTTGTGCGGTACCGGGGTAATATCGGAAATACTCGTGATCTTAAATCCAGCGGCATTCAAAGCGCGCACAGCTGATTCGCGACCAGGACCGGGACCTTTGATACGTACTTCAAGATTTTTCACGCCACACTCAACAGCAGATTTCCCCACCACTTCCGCCGCAACTTGGGCAGCAAAAGGAGTACTTTTACGCGATCCCTTAAAGCCCTGCGCACCACTGGTTGACCAAGCCAAGGTGTTACCTTGACGATCTGTAATGTTAACGATGGTGTTATTAAAAGAAGCATGGACGTGGGCAATGCCCTCGGCTACATTCTTCTTAACTTTTTTGCGCACTTTAGTGCTTGGCTTAGCCATAATTATTCCTTTAATGCGTTATAGCAAACTTACTTCTTAGCCCCAGCAATCGCCTTACGCGGACCCTTGCGAGTACGTGCATTAGTGCGAGTGCGTTGACCACGACAGGGCAAACCACGACGATGACGCAAGCCGCGATAGCAACCCAAGTCCATCAAACGCTTGATACTCATGGTTACTTCACGACGCAAATCACCTTCAACGGTAATTTTTGCAACTTGTTCACGCAGCTTCTCCACTTCTGCGTCGGTCAAGTCTTTCATCTTAGTACCCGTATTCACCCCCGCCGCCGAGCAAATGGCGTGCGAACGAGTTTTCCCAATTCCGTAAATTGCCGTTATAGCAATTACAGCGTGTTGATGGTTGGGGATGTTGACCCCTGCGATACGTGCCATGCAGCTACCCTATCCTTAAAATTGAAATGTAAGCAAATCGAGAATTATATCACTCAACGCCAGTTTTGCTCAATCAGCCTTGACGTTGTTTATGGCGCGGTTCAACGCAAATCACGCGAACCACACGTTTACGAATAACAATTTTGCAGTGACGGCAAATTTTCTTTACTGATGCTTGAACTCTCATAACTAACTCCTTAATTACTCACTTAACTACTTCGCACGGAAAACAATGCGCGCCTTACTTAAATCATACGGCGTTAATTCCACCGTCACTTTGTCACCTGGCAATATCTTGATGTAGTGCATCCGCATTTTTCCGGAGATGTGACCTAGCACCACGTGACCATTTTCCAACTTAATCTTAAATGTCGCGTTAGGCAAAGCTTCCTCTACCTCACCCGCCATTTGAATGACGTCTTCTTTTGACATTAGCGTGTTAACCCACCCTTGAAGTTTGCCTTTTTCAGCAATCCTTCATATTGGTGTGACATCAAGTAGGATTGCACTTGCGTCATAAAGTCCATTGTCACTACCACCATAATCAGCAATGACGTACCACCAAAATAAAAAGGGACATTCCACTTTAACACCAAAAACTCTGGCAACAAACACACCAGCGAGATATACACCGCGCCTATCATGGTCAAACGCGTCAAGATTTTCTCAACGTATTTCGCAGTTTGCTCACCAGGACGTATGCCAGGCAAAAATGCGCCACTTTTCTTCAAATTATCTGCCGTTTCTTTAGGGCTAAACACCAAGGCCGTATAAAAGAAACAAAAAAACACAATCGCTGCGGCATAAAACAACACATAAATCGGCTGCCCTGGTGACAACTTGTCACTAATATCTTTGAGCCAACTCATGCTGGGACTACTGCCAAACCAACCGGCTATCGTGGCAGGGAACAGAATAATGCTAGAAGCAAAAATTGGAGGTATCACACCCGCCATATTCAGCTTCAATGGCAGATGAGAGCTTTGCCCGCCATACACCTTATTGCCCACCTGACGCTTGGCATAATTCACCAAAATTTTGCGTTGACCGCGCTCGACAAACACCACCAAGGCAGTCACTGCAATTGCGCCGAAAAACAAGACCAACACCAACGGAATAGAAAATGCACCCGTACGCGCCAAATCTAGAGTCGCACCGATTGCACTGGGCAAACCCGCCGCAATACCCGCAAAAATAATCAAGGAAATTCCATTACCCAAACCACGCTCGGTAATTTGCTCACCCAACCACATCAAAAACATCGTTCCCGTCACCAGCGTAATCATAGTGGTTAGCTGGAACAGCGCGCCAGGATTCAATACCAAATTCTGCTGCGCCTGCAATGCAACTGAAATACCAAACGATTGGAACAATGCCAAAACTAATGTTGCATAACGCGTGTACTGCGTGGTTTTACGGCGACCCGCTTCACCATCTTTTTTCAGCTGCTCTAGGTGCGGAACCGCCAGCGCGCCCAATTGCATAATAATCGAGGCCGAAATATACGGCATGATACCCAACGCGAATATGGTAAATCGCTCCAACGCCCCGCCCGAAAACATATTGAACATACCCAATATGCCTGTCTTCTGGGTTTTGAACATCTCCGCCAGCACCGCTGGATCAATACCAGGAACAGGAATATGCGCACCGATACGGAATACGATCAATGCACCTAGCAAAAACCACAACCGACTGCTCAGATCGCCGTACTTACCTGCACTCCCAACTTTAACTGCGCTCACGTATTAGCCTTACTCAGCCAAGCTGCCGCCAGCAGCTTCAATTGCAGCACGCGCACCTTTAGTCGCCAGCATGCCTTGCAGCTTTACCGCACGAGTGAGCTCACCGCACAAAATTACTTTCGCCGTCATCGCGTTTGCGTGAACAATTCCAGCCTGCTTCAACGCCAACAAGTCAATGCTATCGACCGGGATATTTTGCAAATCAGACAAACGCACTTGCGCGGTGTCATTGCGTGTCAACGACACAAAGCCGCGCTTGGGCAAACGACGTTGCAACGGCATTTGACCGCCTTCAAAACCGACTTTATGAAAGCCGCCAGCGCGAGACTTCTGACCTTTATGACCGCGACCCGCAGTCTTACCCAAGCCAGAACCAATACCGCGACCCACGCGACGTTTAGCGTGCTTTGCACCTTGTGCAGGTTGTATATTATTGAGTTGCATTCTTTATGCCTCGCACTTAACCATGTAAAACACTTTGTTAATCATGCCGCGCACGCAAGGAGTATCTTCCAGCTGCACGGTGTGGTTGATGCGACGCAAGCCCAAACCGCGAATCGTTGCACGGTGAGATTGCTTAGTGCCAATCAAACTTTTCGTCTGAGTGACGGTAATCGTTTTTGCTGTAGCCTTAACCATGTCTTTACCCCAAAATCTCATCTATGCTCTTGCCGCGTTTTGCCGCAATTTCAGATGGTGAATTGATTGCTTTCAAGGCATTCAGTGTCGCACGCACCACGTTGTATGGGTTGCTCGAACCGATACATTTCGCCAATACGTCACGCACACCCGCCGCCTCAAACACCGCACGCATCGCGCCACCCGCAATAATGCCTGTACCTTCAGAAGCTGGCTGCATCAACACTTTAGCTGCGCCGTGACGACCGATTACCGTGTGGTGCAACGTGCCATTTTTCAAACTTACTTTATCCAAGTTGCGGCGCGCTTCATCCATCGCTTTTTGCACAGCAACAGGCACTTCTTTTGACTTGCCCTTGCCCATACCTACGCGACCATCCGCATCACCCACCACCGTGAGTGCTGCAAAACCCATGATGCGACCACCCTTTACGGTTTTAGAAACACGATTAACGGAAATCATCTTCTCGATCAGACCGTCATCGCGCTTTTCTTGTTGCTGTGTTTTTCCTTGCGGCTTAGCCATCATTCAACTCCAATTAGAACTGCAAGCCATGTTCGCGCGCGGCTTCAGCCAACGCTTTGATGCGACCATGATAACGATTACCGGAACGGTCAAATGCTACTTGTGAGATGCCCGCAGTCTTAGCTTTTTCAGCAATACGTTTACCCACTACTGCCGCTGCTGCCGCGTTGCCACCATTCGCCAAGTCTTTGCGAACATCCGCTTCCGCACTAGAAGCACTCGCTAACACCTTGCTACCGCAAGCAGAAATAATCTGCGCGTAGATATGCAAATTGGTTCTATTCACAGCCAAGCGAACTGTTTTCTTTTCAGCAATACGCGCACGGGTTTTACGTGCTCTGCGCTGACGGGATTCTTTTTTGTTCAACATATAAGCCTCAATTATTTCTGCCTAAATTACTTCTTCTTGGTTTCTTTCAAGATTACCACTTCATCGCTGTAACGCACGCCCTTGCCCTTGTAAGGCTCTGGCTCACGAAAAGCACGAATTTCAGCAGCAACTTGACCAATACGCTGCTTGTCAGCACCCTTTAACACAACCTCTGTCTGGGTTGGCGTTTCAACTTTAACGCCCGCTGGCATTTTGTAAGAAACAGGATGGGAAAAACCCAATGAAAGATTTAGCGTATCACCTGCCGCTTGCGCACGATAACCCACGCCAACCAAAGTCAGCTTGCGCTCAAAACCTTTGCTTACACCCTGCACCATGTTAGCTAGCAGTGCGCGCACCGTGCCAGACATTGCATCAGCCTGACTGGAATCATTTTGCGCCTTAAACAACAATTGATCGCCTTCACGAACCACACTCACACCACCTGACAAGGCTTGCTTGAGCGTACCCATCGGGCCTTTTACTGACACTTCATTTGCAGCAATGGCAACTTCCACGCCACTCGGTACTGCAACAGGATTTTTAGCAACTCTAGACATATCTACCTCACTACGCGACTACGCACAGCACTTCGCCGCCGATACCATTGGCGCGTGCTTTACGGTCAGTCATCAAACCCTTGGAGGTCGATACAATGGCAATACCTAACCCATTCATCACCTTAGGAATATCTTCGGAGCCCTTGTAAACACGGAGACCTGGACGGCTAATGCGCTGAATTTTTTCAATCACAGGCCTGCCACTGTAATACTTCAAGCCGATTTCCAATGTTGCTTTTCCGCCGTCAGCGACAACCTGAAAACCATCGACATAACCTTCGTCTTTCAACACTTCCGCAATCGCCACCTTCAGCTTGGAAGAAGGCATCACTACCGAGGTTTTTTCAGCCATCTGCGCATTACGAATGCGCGTCAACATATCGGAGATTGGATCACTCATACTCATAAATTTTTCTCCTACCAGCTAGCCTTAACGATGCCTGGAATTTCACCGCGCATTGCGAATTCACGCACCTTGATACGCCCCAAACCAAATTTTCTGAACGTGCCACGCGGACGACCTGTCAACGCACAACGATTACGCAAGCGCACCGGGCTGGAGTCACGCGGCAATGCTTGCAACTTCAAACGAGCCGCCACACGAACCTCTTCACTTGCACTCATATCGCTAATCGTCGCATTCAATAACGCACGCTTCGCCGCATATTTTGCAACCATATCGCGACGTTTTTGCTCGCGGTTAATTACTGCCATCTTAGCCATTATTACCCCTTACTTCTTCAATGGGAGTTTGAATGCCAACAAAAGAGCTTTCGCCTCTTCGTCAGTTTTCGCGGAGGTGGTGATCGTGATGTTCATACCACGCAACGCATCAATTTTTTCGTATTCAATTTCCGGAAATATGATTTGCTCTTTCACGCCCATATTGTAATTACCACGACCATCAAAAGATTTTCCAGAGATGCCACGGAAATCACGGATACGCGGAATCGCAACCGAAATTAGACGATCCAAGAACTCATACATACGCGCCTTACGCAACGTCACCTTGCAACCAACCGGGTAACCTTCACGAATCTTAAAACCCGCAATAGATTTTTTAGACATCGTGACCACAGGCTTTTGACCTGCGATTTTCTGCATATCGCCCACCGCAAATTCCATCACCTTCTTGTCAGCCACCGCTTCGCCCACACCCATGTTCAAGGTGATTTTTTCGATGCGCGGCACTTGCATAACGGAAGTGTAGCCAAACTGCTTCATCAGATCTTTAGCGACCTTATCTCTATAAAACTCATGCAAACGCGCCATGCTCTATACCCCTTAAGCGTCAATCATTTCGCCACTGGATTTGAACACGCGAACCTTGCGCCCATCCTCCAGGGTTTTAATACCCACTCGATCACCCTTGCTCGCAGCAGCGTTATAAATCGCCACATTTGAGATGTGAATCGACGATTCTTGATCGACGATACCACCCGTCAAACCCTTAACTGGATTTGGCTTCTGATGTTTTTTAACACGATTGATACCAGCAACCAGCAAGCGATCATTATCCAGCACTTGCAGCACACTACCGCGATTGCCCTTATCCCTACCTGCGATCACGATAACGTCATCGTTTTTCTTAATTTTGCGCATGATTTTCCTCGAAACCTATCTTTGCAACCTAAAGCACTTCTGGTGCCAAAGAGACAATCTTCATGAACCTCTCTGTACGCAACTCACGTGTCACAGGTCCAAAAATACGCGTACCAATCGGCTCTAATTTGGCATTCAGCAACACCGCCGCATTACCATCAAATTTCACCAATGAGCCATCTGTGCGGCGCACGCCAAAGGCAGTGCGAACCACAACGGCGTTATACACCTCGCCCTTTTTCACGCGACCACGCGGAGCTGCATCACGTATGCTGACCTTGATAACATCACCAACGGAAGCATAACGACGCTTAGAACCACCCAATACTTTAATGCACATAACAGAGCGCGCACCCGTATTGTCAGCCACATCTAAAACAGTTTGCATTTGAATCATTATTTAATCTCCAACTTTTTCCGCTAGCGGCGGCCAGTTTTGGAACCCGTGTTTAGGGTTAGGTCGCCGCAGACGGCGATACAACGAAGCCGCGCATTATATGCATATTTTTCAAATATGCAAGATTTAATTTCGATTAAATTGCAACGCCCTTTTCCAACAACTTGGCAACGCGCCAAGCCTTTGTTTTAGCCAATGGGCGGCACTCTTCAATCATCACTTGATCGCCAGTATGAAACTCATTGGTCTCATCGTGCGCATGATATTTTTTCGAGACGCGGATAATTTTGCCTAACAATGGATGCTTAACTTTGCGCTCAACCAACACCGTAACTGTCTTGTCCATTTTGTCGCTTGTTACTATACCCGTGAGGGTACGTTTCATTTTGGCATCGCTCATTGCTGCGCACCCTTCTGTGTCAATATGGTTTTAATACGTGCAACGTCACGACGCACTTTGCGAAATTCGCTGGTGTTGGTCAGTTGCTGTGTCGCCACCTGCATACGCAAACTAAATTGCGCTTGTGTCAACGATAGCAATTCAGCTTGCAACGCTTCAACAGTTTTACTTTTAAAATCGCTGGCCTTCATGTTAAGTCCCTACCTGTCTAACTACAAAAGTGGTGGCGAGAGGCAATTTTGCCGCAGCCAAACGAAACGCTTCACGCGCCAAAGTTTCATCCACGCCATCCATTTCGTACAACATTTTGCCAGGTTGAATCTCGGCGACGTAGTACTCAGGATTACCTTTACCGTTACCCATACGAACTTCAGCAGGTTTTTTGGAAATAGGCTTGTCCGGAAAAATTCGAATCCAGATACGTCCACCACGCTTGATGTGACGAGTCATTGCACGACGCGCCGCTTCGATTTGACGCGCCGTCAAACGACCACGCACCATTGCCTTCAAGCCAAATTCCCCGAAACTCACTTTATTGCCACGTGTGGCAATGCCCGTGTTGCGACCTTTTTGTTCTTTACGATACTTTCTTCTAGCTGGCTGTAGCATGTTTTGCTCCCGACTTTCTTACTTTTTTTTCAGCTTCAGCGACGACTGGCGCAGCCACTTCCTGATTCGTCATGTCACCTTTGAATACCCAAACTTTTACGCCGATAATGCCGTAAGTGGTTTTAGCTTCTGCCGTGCCGTAATCAATATCAGCACGCAGGGTATGCAATGGCACACGGCCTTCGCGATACCATTCAGTACGTGCAATTTCGATTCCATTCAAACGACCTGCACTCATAATCTTGATGCCTTGCGCGCCAAGGCGCATTGCATTTTGCATCGCGCGCTTCATCGCACGGCGAAACATAATGCGCTTCTCAAGTTGAGCAGTAATGCTTTCAGCGATCAGCTGCGCATCAATTTCCGGCTTGCGAACTTCTTCAATCGCCACATCAACGGACTGAAGACCCATACGCTTACGCAATTCAGCACGCAATGTTTCGATGTCTTCGCCTTTTTTACCAATCACCATGCCGGGACGCGCAGTATAAATGGTTACTTTTGCATTTTTAGCTGGACGCTCAATAACAATTTTGGAAACGCCTGCCGTTACCAATTTTTTCTTCAGGTAAGCACGAACATCAATGTCCTTCAGCAACAAATCTGAGAAGTCCTTACTATTGGAATACCACTTGGAATCCCAATTCTTGCGCACGCACAAGCGGAAACCGGTTGGATGAATTTTCTGACCCATAATCCTTAGCTCCCCACTTTAACGGTGATGTGACAAGTTTGCTTTTCGAGACGATTACCTTGCCCCTTAGCCTTAGCGATAAAGCCTCGACCTGATGCCGCCTTATCTATGAAAATCGTTTGAACTTTCAACTCATCAATATCCGCACCGTCGTTATGCTCTGCATTCGCAATTGCCGACTCCAATGCTTTTTTGATAATTGTTGCAGCCTTTTTCGGGCTAAAAGTCAAAATGTTAAGTGCTTGCGCAACAGGCAAACCGCGAATCTGATCTGCCACCAAACGGCCTTTTTGCGCAGAGAGGTGGATTTTTCTTGCCACTGCTGTAGTAGTTGTCATCATCGCTCCTTATTTCTTGACCACTGCTTTTTTGTCAGCAGCATGTCCCTTGAAGGTACGCGTCAAGGAAAACTCACCCAACTTATGACCTACCATGTTTTCAGAAACATAAACAGGAATATGCAACTTCCCGTTATGCACCGCAATTGTCAGCCCAACAAACTCAGGCAAGACCGTCGAGCGGCGTGACCATGTTTTAACGGGACGCTTATCGTTAGTTGCACGCACTGTCTCAATTTTTTTGAGTAAGTGAGCGTCAACAAACGGACCTTTTTTAACCGAACGTGCCATATCTATCTACCCCTTAAACCTTAAAGCGACGACGCACTATCATGCCGCTGGTGCGCTTGTTACGACGTGTGCGGAAGCCTTTAGCTGGCACACCCCACGGACTAACTGGGTGACGACCGGCTGCGGTTTTACCCTCACCACCACCATGTGGGTGATCGACCGGGTTCATTACCACACCGCGAACGGTAGGACGCACACCGCGCCAACGCATCGCACCCGCTTTACCAATAGAGCGCAGGCTGTGCTCAGAGTTACCCACTTCGCCCAATGTCGCTTTACAGTCAATATGCACTTTGCGAATTTCGCCAGAACGCAAACGCAACTGGGCGTAACTGCCTTCACGCGCCAGCAACTGCACCGATGTACCTGCCGAACGCGCCAACTGCGCACCTTTGTTAGGCAACATTTCGATGCAATGGATGGTTGAACCCACCGGGATGTTGCGCAGTGGCAACGCGTTACCCGCTTTGATAGGTGCTTCAGAGCCACTCACCAGCGTTGCGCCTGCCACCACACCTTTAGGAGCAATGATGTAACGACGCTCACCATCGGCGTAGCACAGCAAAGCTAGGTTTGCACTACGATTTGGATCGTATTCCAAACGCTCAACGGTAGCAGGAATGCCATCTTTATTGCGCTTGAAGTCCACCAAACGGTAATGCTGCTTGTGTCCACCACCCATGTGACGCGTGGTGATATGACCGTTATTGTTACGACCCGCAGTTTTAGTTTTCTTTTCCAGCAATGCCGCAATCGGCTTGCCTTTATGCAGATCAGGATTAACTACGCGCAACACTGCGCGCTGACCGGGAGTAGTTGGTTTTAATTTAATGAGTGCCATGACGATTACCCTTGCTCGCTAGCAAAATTAATTTCTTGCCCCGGAACCAAGCAAACGTATGCTTTTTTCCAGTTGTTTTGACGACCCATGATGCGACCAAAACGCTTTTGCTTGCCTTTTACACAAGCGACCTGCACTTTGTTAACTTGCACCTTGAACAACATCTCAACAGCCGCTTTGACTTCTGATTTGGTTGCATCTCTCAACACACGAAACACCACCTGCTCATGCTTGTCAGCAACATAAGTTGCCTTCTCAGAAATTTGCGGGGCAATCACAACGCGCATTAAACGCTCTGGACTATATTGGTTACTCATGCGAACATCTCCTCAATTTTAGCCACCGCGTTACGCGTTACCAAAACATTAGGGAAACGAATCAAGCTAACCGGATCTGCCTGATAAGCCTCCAACACCAACACGTTTGGCAAGTTGCGTGAAGACAGATACAAATTTTCATCCATGCTGTCAGTGATAATCAGCAAGCGAATACGATTAGTGTCCACGCCAAGACCTTTGAGCTTTTGCGCCAATTGTTTAGTTTTGGGTGAATCTACCGTCAAGCTATCCACCACCATCAAACGATTTTCGCTGACGATTTTTGAAAAAATCGAAGCCAAGCCTGCGCGATACATTTTACGGTTGATTTTTTGCGTGTAATTTTCGATACCCGTATTCGGGAAAATCTTACCACCGCCACGCCATAATGGACTGGAAGTCATACCCGCACGAGCACGACCTGTACCCTTTTGCGCGAACGGCTTTTTAGTAGTGTGCTTGATTTCACTACGATCCTTTTGCTTGCTGTTTGCAGCACGCGCATTGGCTTGATAGGCAACCACTAATTGGTGAACCAGATCTTCGTTGTACTCACGACCAAAAAGCTCATCAGAAGCCTTGAGGTTGGCACTTGCCTGACCCTTATCGTTAATAACTTTAAGTTCCATTAGACACCTACCTTTACTGCGGGGCGCACCACAATGCTGCCATTGATAGAACCCGGAACTGCGCCTTTAACCAACAGCAATTGGCGCGCAACATCGACGCGCACAATTTCCAAATTTTGCACCGTGCGCTGCACATCGCCCAAGTGACCCGTCATACGCTTACCCGGAAACACGCGACCCGGATCTTGCGCCATGCCGATAGAGCCAGGGACGTTATGTGATTTGGAGTTGCCGTGTGATGCACGACCTGATTTGAAGTGGTAACGCTTAATCGTACCCGCGTAGCCTTTACCCTTGGTTGTGCCTGTGACATCAACCAATTGACCCGCCTTGAATATCTCAACACTCACCACAGAACCCAACTTAAGCTCTGCCAGCTGATTCGCCGAAACCGTGAATTCTTTTAATTGACTGCCCGCCTCAACACCCGCCTTGGCGTAGTGTCCAGCAGCAGCTTTGGATACGCGACTAGCACGACGAACACCATGCGCTAATTGCACGGCTGTATAGCCGTCTGCGCTATCAGATTTAATCTGGCTAACGCGATTATTAGACACTTCCAGCACAGTTACTGGCAACGACGAACCGTCATCAGTAAACACGCGGGTCATGCCAATCTTGCGACCGACAAGTCCTAAACTCATTTTAGTTTCCTTTTACTTTTATTAAGGGGCTGACTTCAATTGGTCAGCCGATCTCTACCGCAAACCACAACTTCAATTTTTACTGCAATTTAATTTGCACATCCACGCCCGCCGGCAAATCCAGCTTCATCAGCGCGTCCACCGTTTTATCGGTTGGATCAACGATATCCATCATTCTCAAATGCGTGCGAATTTCAAACTGATCGCGTGAAGTTTTATTCACGTGCGGTGAACGCAATACGTCAAAACGCTCAATCTTAGTTGGCAATGGCACTGGACCACACACCACCGCGCCTGTGCGCTTTACCGTTTCAACAATCCGCGCAGCAGATTGGTCGATCAAACGATAGTCAAACGCCTTTAGGCGAATACGAATTTTTTGACTTTGCATAATTTTCTCTTACGTCTATGCGGCAATGCCGCTAATTAAAGAACAAAATCGCGTGGTCAGATTTGCAACCCGACCACGCGAGGGCGCGCATTGTATTACTACTCTAAAATCTTTGCAACCACACCCGCACCGACGGTACGACCACCCTCACGAATCGCGAAGCGCAAACCTTCTTCCATCGCAATTGGGTTGATC
>JBEBKA010000005.1:0-62816 GCA_040079595.1 Gallionella sp. | reverse complement strand
GAGAGGGAGTGTATTGATAGTGGCGGCAAGTAAGTTGATCTGCCGCACGTTTTCGATAAAGCAAAAGTCACGGCTGGTTTCACCATCGCCATTGATATAAATTGGCTCGTTTTTAATCATGCTGGCAATCCATTTTGGAATCACCGCAGCATAAGCACCATCTGGGTCTTGGCGTGGGCCGAAGACGTTGAAGTAGCGTAGTCCGATGGTGTTGAATCCATAGGTGCGGGCAAATACATCGGCATACAGTTCGTTGACATATTTGGTGACCGCGTAGGGCGATAGTGGCTTGCCAATCTTGTCTTCCACTTTGGGCAGACCAGGATGATCCCCGTAGGTGGAGCTGGAGGCGGCATAAACAAAACGCTTCACCTTAGCATCGCGTGCAGCAACCAGCATGTTAAGAAAACCGCTGATGTTGGTATCGTTGGTGGCAATGGGGTCTTGCACACTACGCGGGACGCTACCTAGCGCGGCTTGGTGGAGTACGTATTCAACGGGGACAGATTTACCCCCTCCCCAACCCTCCCCTTGAGAGGGGGAGGGAGTGAAAACCATAGCACGACGGCAATCATCCAAATTGCGAATATCGCCTTGGATGAAGTTAAAGTTATTCCATTGCTCAAGGGCTACCAGCGTTTTAACTTCATCCAAGTTGCGCTGGTGTCCTGTAGCAAAATTGTCCAGCCCGACTACACGTTGGTTGAGCTTGAGCAGGGTTTCGAGCAGGTTGCTGCCGATGAAGCCCGCTACGCCAGTGATGAGCCAGGTGTGGGGTTCAGCAGCAAGGCGAGTTTTGAGTTGGGTGTAGGTATCAGTCATTTATTTGAGCTATTTTGGAGTTTTTGTAATCACGAAAGATTTGCCAATTTTATTTTCAATTTCTTTGCGGGTGTTACCGACTATTCAGTTGACAACATTTTGTAGACAACTCGCTACTATCTTTTTTTGGGCGAACTTTAAGTACGCTCCAATATTTACGAGACTAGGTAGGCTATGTGTTAGGAAATCTACCAGATCAACATTGCAAAAAAACCAAGGCCCACGTTCTTGATCCCAAACAGATCGAACTTGCTTGGTTTGAAAAAAGTTTGATTATGCTCATCAATGCTTTACCGAGACGAAGTTACAGCCGCCACAATGTAATGCCAGCCGCTGCAACCTCTTCAATTGAATACGCAGATTTGATGTCAATGAACACACCACCCAGTTTCAAATTAGCCAGCAATTTTGCGATGGGCTGGCTGGAATATTCTTGGTGCGAAACCGCAGCAACAATGGCATCTGCCTGTTTGGGTAGCGCACTCCATTCAGTCAACGTGATGCCATATTCGTGGATAGCTTCTTCGGGTTCAGCCAGCGGGTCATGTACGCTGACATCGCAGCCGAATTCCTGCAACTCCTTCACTAGGTCAGCAACTTTGCTATTGCGCAAATCAGGACAGTTTTCTTTGAAGGTGAGACCTAGCACGATGACCTTTGCACCTTTAACCACTCCGCCCGCTTGGATGATTTTTTTCACCGTTTGTTGTGCTACATATGCAGCCATGCCATCATTTATACGACGACCAGCCAGAATGACTTGAGGGTGGTAGCCCAGCATGTCTGCTTTGTGAGTTAAATAATAAGGGTCAACACCAATGCAATGCCCGCCAACTAAGCCCGGACGGAAAGGCAAGAAGTTCCATTTGCTGCCCGCTGCTTGCAACACTTCCAATGTATCAATGCCGATTTTGTTGAAGATGATGGCCAGCTCGTTCATCAAGGCGATGTTCAAATCGCGCTGGGTGTTCTCGATTACCTTGGCAGCTTCGGCTACTTTGATGCTGCTGGCCGGATAAACACCAGCGGTGATAATCGAAGCATAAACTTCACTGACAGTCTTAAGTGTTTCAGGCGTGTCGCCCGACACCACCTTCACAATTTTGGTAACGGTGCGCTCTTTATCACCGGGGTTAATGCGCTCAGGACTGTAACCGACAAAAAAATCTTTTTTCCATTTCAGACCGGAATGCTTTTCAATGAGCGGGATGCACACTTCTTCAGTCGCCCCCGGATACACGGTGGATTCATACACCACAATTGCGCCGCGTTTGATGTGCTTGCCCACACTCTCCGAGCTTTTAATCAACGGTGTGAAATCGGGTTGATGTGCCTCATCCACAGGCGTAGGTACTGCCACAATAATGAAGTCCGCATCGCTTAAAACTTGAGGATCGGTGTGACAAGTCAGTTGAGTTGCAGCACACAACTCTTCCGAACTAACTTCGCCCGTAGGGTCAACAAAATTGCGATACGCGGCAATTTTTTCTGCGGAAAGATCAACACCTACCGTGGGATATTTTTTACCGAATTCGACTGCCAGAGGTAAACCAACGTAACCCAAACCAACCACTGCAATTTTCATTTATTCATCTTCCTTATTTACTATTTTCAACTTAATCTTTCCCAAACAAATCGAGGCTGTAAACTTTGTCTGCCACATCACGCAATGTAATCTGTCATGCGATTGGCGACGATCACTTCCGCTTCTCACTTAAATTTCTCGAAACCCTTCACCACGCTGAAATAACAAACTCTGCGTATCTTGCGCTAAGTATAAAAGCTTAAGGGCGAGCGAGTTGTTAAAGTTCTCAAGTTAACCAACATCAATAAACTCCGTTAAAACAGCCTGTACGGATTTGACATCCTTGGGTGTTAAATGCCCGATAGTTTTTATAACCAGACTTTGATCCAGTGTGAATAACTTCAAGCGAAACTTGCACGCTACTTTTAACCCCGCTTTTTGCCAATTGCTTAGTGCAACATCACTGAGCCAAACGTTATCAGTGGCCGTGGTAATCATGGCTAACACAATTTGATTATGCTGCTTATTAAAACTCTCATTGGAAATAACCAAAGTCGGTCGGCGTTTTGTTGCATCACGATCCGTAAATGGAAAGGGTACGGCAACCACATCAAATGCTTTAAAGATCACGCCACGCCTCTTCGTCCTGGGGCGAGTTCCATTCGGTTAGCGTCTCTTGCAACGCTGACAACTCGACATCAACAGAGGAATCAATACGCTTAATGGTGATCCGGTTGTTGCTATCCAGATCAAACGCCAGCATATCGCCCTCCCTAATATGGGCGGCTTCTCTTATACGCTTGGGGATTGTCGCCTGACCTTTGGCCGTTACGCGTGCGAGCTCCATGATTTTCTCCGTCAATTACGACAAGTGGTAATTTACTACTTATACCACCAATGGTCAAATATGCCCCAAGGCAAACACGGAACCTCTTCCATCAATTCGTCAAATGCAAGTGGACTTTCAGAAAGAAAAGCAAGGTCAAGACCGCTATCAGCACGGATGTATTCTGTGCCATAAGAACTGTGCAGTACACCGTGAGCATTTTCAATCCGGTTGCCTCAATCGCCAAGGCAATGGATAGTCGTAGCCTATTCAATAGTTCCGGTTTAGTGGTGCGCATCACGATTCAACCATCGCTTGCAATTTGCAAAGCACTTCTTCGGTAATTTCTGCCGGCACAGCTTCAATCATTTTGGCTCCCCGTGCTGCCAGATCAATCACTCGACAATGGCTAACCACAACCACGCCTTGTGTTGCCGTACCTGCCCCCATCAGCGTAACAGCCCAACCTGCTATGCGCTGAATATTTCCCCCTTGGGTGATGGGTGCGACCAATGCACTTCCACTACGATTGAACTCAATGTTTGATAACACCAACACCGGGCGAGTGCCGCGAATCTCTGTGCCTGCAGTGGGATCTAAAGCAATCATCACAATGTCGCCTTGCTTAATTCCCTTAGCCCTTGTTGTCATAACGATTCGTTCCCAACCTGCTTAACACTATCCCAAGCGATCAAGTCGTCCGGCATAGGTGCCTTAAAATTACACAAGGCATTCAATTCTTTCGCTGTATATTTCTTGCGCGTTGATTTTGCGCGTAACACTAGCGCGCCATCTGCTGTTTGATTCAGCGACATGACTTGCCCGACCACAAGCCCTAGCTCACGCAATAAAGCTGTAGGTAGCGTTAACCCTGTTGAATTTCCAATTTTTCGAATAACAAGTTCCATAGCGGTTCCATCTATGTTGTTGTGACGAATGCATCATACAAAGCCCACTCATCAATGTCAAACAATGTATTACATTGCAGCGCAATGCCAAAAAAATACATTTACGAGACTTCCACACTACTGAACCATGGTATCAGGCTGAATTCTGAAAACTAATAAGACACCCGAATTAAAAAGAATTTTTAATCTTTCCCAAATAGATCGCGGCTATAAATTTTGTCAGACACATCGCGGATATCGTCCGTGATGCGGTTGGCGACAATCACGTCGGCCTCATGCTTAAATTGCGCGAGATTATTCACTACTCTGGAATGGAAAAATTCCGCCTCTTTGAGTGCGGGCTCGTACACAATCACTTCGATGCCCTTGGCTTTGATGCGCTTCATAATGCCTTGGATGCTGGAGGCGCGAAAGTTGTCTGAACCCGCTTTCATTATCAAACGGTGGATGCCGACAATCTTGGGGTTGCGCTTCACGATGCTAGCGGCGATAAAGTCTTTGCGCGTAGTGTTGGAGGCAACGATGGCGTTGATGAGGTTTTGTGGCACATCACTATAGTTCGCCAACAGTTGCTTGGTGTCTTTAGGCAGGCAGTAACCACCATAGCCAAAGGATGGGTTGTTGTAGTGGTCACCAATGCGCGGATCGAGGCTGACCCCTTGAATAATCTGCTTGGTATCCAAACCATGTGTCGCGGCATATGTGTCCAGTTCGTTGAAATAGGCAACGCGCATGGCGAGATAGGTGTTGGCAAACAGCTTGATCGCTTCCGCCTCCGTGGAGTCGGTAAACAATGTTGCAATATCTTGTTTTACCGCACCTTGCTTGAGCAAATTGGCAAAGGTTTCAGCACGCTGGGAGCGTTCGCCGATCACGATACGCGAGGGATGCAGGTTGTCGTGTAACGCGCGACCTTCGCGCAAAAATTCTGGTGAAAAAACTAAATTATCGCAATTGAACTGGGCGCGAGCTTTGGCTGTATAGCCAACTGGCACGGTGGACTTGATAATCATCACGGCCTGCGGATTGATGCTCAACACATCTTGAATCACCGACTCTATCGAGCGCGTGTTGAAGTAGTTGGTCTCAGGATCGTAATCGGTTGGTGTGGCGATGATCACATAATCCGCACCTGCATAAGCTTCGCGTTTATCCAGCGTGGCCTTGAAGTTCAAATCTTTATTGGAGAGATAGTCTTCGATCTCGACATCTTCGATAGGCGACTGTTTACGATTCAGCATCGCCACCTTTTCGGGGAGGATGTCGATTGCGACCACTTCATTGTGCTGCGCGAGCAGCATTGCGTTAGAGAGTCCGACGTAGCCGGTTCCAGCGATGGCGATTTTCATATTAAATTTGGTTCAAGGTTCAGTAAACCCGTAAAAGGGCGTGCAGTTCATCAAAAAAGTTAGCCATGCTTCTTCACCATATCATTGGCAAAGATTGCAAGATCGTTACAATGCGTTTCGATAACCTTACGCACAATCGCCCAATCTATTTCGCGGTAATCATGCACCGCGATGTTGCGAAAACCGATCATTTTTTTGAGATGATCGGCAATTGATGGGGATATTTCCTCCGCACGCTCCAGAAAATCAAACGCGGATTTGCTGTCTTTTGGCAATCCCAGTCCTTTCAGTCTGACAATATGCATGGCAAGGTCTATTGCCGCTTCGCAGGCACGTTGCAGATTCAGCACAATGACATCCTGCGCGTCGTAAGATTGACCCAAATCCTGCCGATGGCGCGTGTAGGTATCCTGCACCCGCGCCAAAGCGCGCTCAATGATTTCCGCTTTGTTTAGGACAATGTCGTTCATGCTGGTCGCGCCTCTGAGATAAAGACGCTACCCCGCCGTTTAATATCGGAAATGATTGCTTCCCGTTCTTCATTCAGTCTCGCGTATTTGGACAGTGCCGTCATTTCAAAGCGTTGTACTGCCGTTTCATCATCGGTATAAAGGCATTCGCCGCTTGTAACAACATGGGCGACAAAAACGGTATCGCATCGGCGCAAGTCAGCGACATCAAAATTAAACTCGCCTCCATCCATCTGTAATGCAGCGGAAAAGGACATCGATTCGTCAAACGTCAGTGGGCGTTCAGAAAGAAAAGCGAGATCAATATCACTATCGGCGCGCAGGTATTCTGTGCCAAACGAACCGTGTAGATATACCGCCGTCATTCTCAATCCGCTTATCTCAATCGCCCGTATGATGGACATTTGCAACGCATTCATATCCTCTGGCTTGATGGTGCGTATCACGTTTGCAGCCCTTCAATTTCTTTTTCCCGACGCTTAATCGCACCTTGCTTGATGAAGGCAATCAGCACGGCAACAAAGCCCGCCAACACCACCGATAGCAGCACGATGATGGCGCGTTTGGGTTTGATTTTTTTATCGGGGACAACCGCCGGATCAAGCACGCGGAAGGCAAATTCTCGTTGCGCGTTGGCCAGCATGGCTTGTTTTTGCTCTTGTCCGATTAAGTCGAATAGTGTTTTGCGCATTTCTTCCAGCTGGGTGCGCGCCAACTCTTCATTCAGATACTTGAGATTATTTTCGCTGCGGGCAATCGCCTCTTGCCGCAGGTGTTGATTGAGTTGCATGACCAATTGATCCGCCCATGCGGCAGCCAACACAGGGTCTTTGCCATCTATTGAGACCGTTACCAGGCTGCTTTTTTTATCGACACTCACCCCCAACACACCTTCTTGATTAAATAGTCGAAATACATCCATTTGTCCCGGTTGTTTTTTGGGGTCGGTTACTTTCCACTTTTTTTGCGACTCGTCCCACTCTTTATCAAATAAAATCGGCATGAGTTTGTTGTCTTGCACAAACTTCCACAGAAATTCCCGTGACTTTAACACCGCGAGGTTTTCTTCCGTGCTCCCCCCTCCTCCGAGCGAAATACCCGCCATTGATGCCAGTCCGCCCAAGCCGCCCAATGCGGCAGCCATACCGCCGCCTTTTCCATTGTCGTCTTTAACGGGCGCAAGCAACACTTCGGCGCGATAGATATTGGGCATAAGCATGGAAACGCCTGCGGCAATCAGCGCGGCCACCAACATAAACGACAAAATCATCAGTTTGTATTGAACCAGCACCCGCCAAATTTCGCGCAAGTCGATTTCTTCATCATCAATCCGATTAGGTGAATTGCTCATCTGCTGGCTCATTGAAACACCCCGATGGTTTTCATTGAGGCCAAGCTCACGCCAACTTGCATCAGCACGCGAGACCAATCCAGCGTGGAATCGACCCAATTAAATTGATCAATCTGTTGTGGCACGACGAGTGTGTCACCCGGCTCCATGGCGATAGATTTCCGGCCAAACCAGCCTTGGTTTACCACCTCTAACATGCCGTTGGCGCGAACCACATAGATACGATCAACATCACCGCTGCGCGTGGCACCACCCGCCATGGCAAGGTATTCTGAACTTCCAGCTTGATCGCGGTAAACAAATGCTGTCTGGTTATACACTTCACCTAACACTTGCACTTCATCGGGACGCTTAGGCACATACAGCCTGTCTCCGTCTCGCATAGCAAGATCAAATGGGCTGCCTTTTAGCGTTTCGATATCCGCCAATTCAATTACCATGCGCCCCGTTGCACGCACCGTATTCATTTGCTCACTGACACGCTTGGCGGCTTCCAATTTTCCCATTTGACGTGTGCGCAACACTTCATCCTTTAGCAACACCACCGAAGTCTCAATTTTACTCACCTCTTTTTCAGTGCGTTTCGCCAATTCATCAATTTGTTTTTGCTGTTCGGCACGCAGCAATTCACGCGTAAACACCGCTGCGCGCAAATAGGCATCGTCGGTAAATCCGCCCGCACGTACTAGCACACTGGAGAGACGCTCGCCCTCCTCTACTGAATAGGTTGCGGGATATTTGACTTCACCTTGCAGGACTACTCGCGTCGCACTGCGCCAATTTGAGATGGTTCTAACCAGCAATTCATCATGCGGCAACAGTGTCAGATTGGCATTTACATTCCCTGCCAACGCATCACCCAAATTCACTTCCAAATGGTTAATCTGGCGACGCTTGCCGTCGATTACTTCATAACGTGTTAACTCGGCAACTTTTAGATAGGCTTGCTCACTGGGACCGCCTGCCGCCAATACCAAATCCACCAAACGCATTTTTTCGTCGTAAGGGTATTGCCCAGGATTGACAACTTGACCAGAAACCACCACCACATTCAGCGGATCAATCGACGATTTGGAAAATACGTACACTTGGTCGTCAGCTTGCAGTGCAACATCGGTTTGCTTGTTTTGCTTGACTAACAAGTCATTCAGCGGCACTCGCAGTGTTGTCACGCTGCGGGATAAGGCATCGGTACGTTGAATCAGCGCGTAATCCAAAAATGCACCGGGCAGTAAATCATCCACCGAGTTAATTAAGTTGGACAGCTTCATGTCTTTTGCCAAGCCATATTGTCCCGGACGTTTAATGTGTCCCAGCAGGCTCACCGTGTCCGCACGAATTCCCGGAATCGCAAACAGCATGAGGATGTCGCCATTCTGGGTTTTGGCGGTTTGCTTTAGATCAAAATCTAAAATGTTACGATCACCGCCCGCACTTAAGCGATCAATCTGAATATGCTTGGTATCCGCATCCGCCAAAACACCACCCGCCATTTCGACGATTTCTTGTGCTGTTTTTTCGGCTCGCAATTCGTAGATTGCCGGTCTGTTTACTTGCCCCGCCACACCGATGACCGCTCCCACTGGCGGAATAAAGATCACATCACCCGGCATCAATCGTTCGTCACCGCGACTGTTACCCTTCAGCAGAAAATCATAGAGATCGAGTTCTTTAACGATTTTGCCATTACGTTTGAGTTGAATGTGGCGCAGCGAGCCTTGTTTGCTTACGCCTCCCGCAGAAAATAACGCGTGCGAGATTGTTGACAGTCCGCTAATCAAGTAGGAGCCGGGATGTTCTGCATCGCCCAACACAAACACACGTATCGAACGCAATCTGCCCATGGTGACTGAGGTGGTTACGCCTATCATTTTTTGCCGCACTTGCTCGGCGATCAGTGCCTTGGCCTGCACGAAACTCAACCCTACCAAGGTAAGCGCGCCAACCTTAGGAAGCTCGATCACACCTTCGCGATCAATCACTAAATTCATGCTGTCGTCACGGCTGCCATAAAATTGCATTTGCAATTCATCTCCTGGGCCTAATACATATTCAGGCGGAACAGGAATATCGGCGGCAGGTGCAAAAGTATTGGGCGTACCCGCAAATAACTGGTAGCCAAATTGCGAGAGATTGCTATCGACTCCGCGTACCTTCTGGTTTTCGAGGAAACGTTCCCATGAAGAACGCAAACCCAAATCTTCTTTTCTGGCGTTAGCCATGTCGCGCTTTTCGGTTTTTTCAGGCACTACCAAATCAGCATTTTTCAGCTCATTGGGCACATCCTCTTTAACGCTTACTTTCAAATCCGCAGCAAGGCGCGCGCGCATGGAGGTTTCTATGGCACTGGGCTCAATCTTTACTTCGGCGGGCTTCGGTTGGGCAGCTTGTTGCTGATCGGCAATGTCGTTGGCTTGCTTGGTGCTGTTCATTGCACCAACTTGCGTTGCGCCCGAACCCAAATACTGCTGCTTCAAGACTTGCAACTGCTGGTCGTTCAGTTGTGGCGTTTCCGCTGCTTCACCTTGAGAAATCAGCAATGCCCACATCGTTATGGATGCAAAAAATACCTGTCCTAATGCTTTCTTCAAAACTCGCTCCTCAATAATTCACACGTATTTTGCGATAGCTGATTTTTTAATCACTCCCACTCGATCGTCGCGGGTGGTTTGCCTGAGATGTCGTACACCACGCGATTGATCCCGCGCACTTCGTTGATAATGCGATTGGAAACTTTGCCCAACAAATCGTACGGCAGATGCGCCCAGTGCGCGGTCATAAAATCTTGAGTCTGCACAGCACGCAGCGACACAACCCAATCGTAAGTGCGACCGTCGCCCATCACGCCGACGCTTTTTACAGGCAAGAAAACCGTAAAAGCTTGCGAGGATTTTTCATACCAAGTTTTACCATCGACATCTTTGGTAGCGCGCAATTCTTCCATGAATATGGCATCGGCACGACGCAACAAATCAGCATATTCTTTTTTTACTTCGCCTAGGATGCGCACGCCCAAACCTGGCCCTGGGAACGGATGGCGATACACCATGTCGTGATCCAAACCCATTGCTACGCCCAGCTCACGCACTTCGTCTTTGAACAATTCGCGCAACGGCTCGAGCAATTTTAGATGCAAACTTTCCGGTAACCCACCCACGTTGTGATGCGATTTAATGCTGTGGGCTTTTTTGTTTTTGCCACCGCCCGATTCAATCACATCGGGATAGATTGTGCCTTGCGCCAGCCATTTTGCTTGCGGTAATTTTTTAGCTTCGCGTTGGAATACTTCGACGAATTCACGTCCGATGATTTTGCGTTTTTTCTCTGGGTCGGTAACTCCCGCCAAGAAGCCCAAGAATTCCGCGCTGGCATCCACGTGGATCACCTTTACTCCCAAATGATCGGCGAAAGTTTTCATCACTTCCGCGCCTTCATTCAAACGCAATAAGCCGTTATCCACGAACACACAAGTGAGTTGCTTGCCTATCGCACGATGCAGCAACACGGCGGCGACGGAAGAATCCACGCCACCAGACAAGCCTAAAATCACTTCATCGCTCCCCACTTGCGCGCGGATTTTTGCTATCGCCTCGTCGATGTAGTTCGGCATATTCCAGTCTTGTCCGCAACCGCAAATGTCATGCACAAAACGATCCAGCATCGCCTTGCCCTGCTTGGTATGGGTCACTTCTGGATGGAATTGCAATGCGTAAAAACGCCGCGATTCATCGGCCATCCCAGCGAATGATGTAGTGGCATTGCTGGCGATAACTGAAAATCCATCCGGCAATTTTGTTACTTTATCGCCATGACTCATCCACACATCGATCAAGCCGTGTCCCTGTTCATTGGCTCGATCTTGAATGTCGCGCAGCAAAGCGGAATGACCTTGCGCACGAATCTCGGCATAGCCAAATTCACGCACCAAACCCGTTTCAACCGCGCCCCCAAGCTGCGCCGCCATCGTCTGCATGCCATAGCAAATGCCCAACACCGGCACACCCAATTCGAACACGATCTGCGGTGCGCGTGGCGTATCGCCTTCGGTCACCGAATTAGGCCCGCCAGATAAAATAATGCCTGCCGGGTTGAAAGCACGTATGAAATCATCCGTGACATCACAAGGATGCAGCTCGCAATACACATGGGTTTCACGGATACGACGCGCGATGAGTTGCGTGTATTGAGAACCGAAGTCGAGAATCAGAATTTTGTTATGAATAGTCATTAGTTGCTAGACGTTAGTCGTTAGTTAGTGGTGAGGGATTTTTGCAGGCCTTTAAGCATTTTGCCGATTTCGTCAGCATTTTGCAGGGCTGGGTGAATTTCCGCTTCAGTTAAATAATCCAAGTGCTGCGCCAAGATAATCTGCGTTTCCAGTTCTGCCAACGAACCCAATGCTATACCCAAAAAATGATAAAACTCCTTGCGTGAGTTACGTCCATGACCTTCAGCAATGTTAGATGGAAGAGAAACCGCCGAACGCCTCAACTGGCTTGTAAGACCGTAAAGCTCATGTTTCGGAAATTGCACGCTCAGGCGATATACATCCCCAGTCAATTTCATTGACAACTGCCAAACTTTTAGATCCCTATACCCTGCCATAACTAACGACTAGCGACTAATATCTCTAAACTAATCCACATGGTAATTCGGTGCTTCTTTTGTAATTTGCACATCGTGTACGTGCGACTCACGTATGCCTGACGAAGTAATTTCAACAAACTCGGCCTTGTCATGTACGGTGGCTATATCCGCGCATCCCAGATAACCCATGCTGGCGCGCAAACCACCCATCAACTGGTGTATCACCGCGAGTACGCTACCTTTGTAAGGCACGCGACCTTCCACACCTTCGGGAACGAGCTTGTCTTGATTGGCTTCGCCTTCTTGGAAATAACGGTCGCTGGAGCCTTGTTGCATCGCACCCAAACTACCCATGCCGCGATACGATTTATAGGAACGTCCTTGGAATAATTCGATCTCGCCGGGTGCTTCTTCGGTTCCAGCAAACAGACCGCCTAACATCACAGTATGCGCACCGGAGGCAATCGCTTTGGCAATGTCACCGGAGTAACGTATTCCACCATCGGCAATCAGCGGGATGCCCGTACCTTGCAATGCTTTGGCGACACTTTGTATCGCGGCGATTTGCGGCACACCCACTCCCGCCACAATTCGCGTGGTGCAAATCGAGCCTGGGCCGATGCCCACTTTTACGCCATCTGCGCCATGTTCCACCAAAGCCAATGCCGCTGCACCAGTGGCGATGTTTCCGCCGATGACTTCAACATGCGGAAAGTTTTTCTTCACCCAACGCACACGATCCAGCACGCCCTGCGAATGGCCGTGCGCCGTGTCCACCACGATGGCATCCACACCCGCCTCCGCCAACAATGTCACACGCTCTTCCGTTCCTTCACCCACGCCGACTGCCGCACCCACACGCAAGTGACCAAATTTATCTTTTGATGCGAGCGGATGTTCATTTGATTTCAGAATATCTTTAACCGTCATCAAGCCGCGCAATTCAAACGCGTCATTCACCACCAGCACGCGTTCGATACGATGCTTGTGCATCAAGGCGCGCGCCTCTTCCAAACTGGCATTTTCCTTGACGGTAATCAACCGTTCACGCGGGGTCATAATGTTTTTGATGGGCTGATCGAGATTGCTTTCAAAGCGCAAATCGCGGTTGGTGACGATGCCCACCACCTGCTTGCCCTGCACTACCGGTAAGCCAGAGATTTTGTATTTGCGATTCAAACTCAACACATCGCGCACCGTCATGTCTGGCGTAATGGTGATAGGTTCTTTCACCACACCACTCTCGAAACGCTTGACCTTCGCCACTTTGGCGGCTTGCGCTTGTGCAGACATGTTTTTATGGATGATGCCGATACCGCCCTCTTGCGCCAAGGCAATCGCCAAGCGCGCTTCCGTCACCGTATCCATCGCCGCGGACAGCACGGGGATGTTCAAACTGATATTGCGGGTGAGCTGGGTGCGCAACGAAACATCGCGCGGCAATACATTGGAATAGGCGGGGACGAGCAGAACGTCGTCAAAGGTAAGTGCTTTTTGAATGATACGCATGCGAACAACCTCGGCAAAGCGTGGATTATACGCATCATCATGGAACGAGTAAATCTTCAGCCCACTCTCGCGGGCTGATTTAGCTGTTTACAAGGCGGTTTCGTTGGTTTCACCTGTACGAATGCGAATAACTTGTTCGATAGTTGAAATGAAAATTTTTCCGTCGCCAATTTTGCCGGTGTGCGCGGCTTTAATGATCGCTTCGACTGCCGTGTCCAGCATCGTGGAAGCAACGACCACTTCCACTTTGATCTTGGGCAAAAAATCCACCACGTATTCAGCACCACGATACAACTCGGTATGACCTTTTTGACGACCAAAACCCTTAACTTCAGTGACTGTTAGACCACTCACACCCAATTCTGAAAGGGCTTCACGCACTTCGTCCAGCTTAAATGGTTTGATAATCGCTTCGATTTTTTTCATGCTTGACTCCCTAAAGTGCGTTGATGTTCTATTGTGTACTAAACAGACAGTGCTGCGATAATACCTTGATGTTTATTTTTAATGGCCATATCGAGTGCCGTTGTTCCATCGCTGTGCTTCGCGTTGATGTTTGCACCTTTGCTCAGCAACAGCATCACCTCTGGCAGATGACCATTTGCCGAGGCTTTCATCAAAGGTGTCCAGCCATCTTTTGAAGATGCATTCACATCCGCACCAAATTCAATCAACATATAGCTCACCGACAAATGTCCGCGTGTCGCGGCTTGCAGCAACGGAGTCCAGCCAAAATTACTACGTACATCCACTACTGCGTCCTCCGTCAGTAGCAACTTGACTACCTTGGCAAAGCCATTAAATGCCGCCCAGTGTAGCGGGGCATAACCTGCATTATCTTTGTGATGAATGCTCGCGCCAATTTTAACCAGTAAACGAGTGAGTTTTTCATTGCCATTAAACGCGGCAATCATCAGCGGAGTCCAAAGCCGATCATCATAAGTGTCAATATCCGCACCTGAACTTAGAAATAGCGCAACCAAATCATGCCTACCGGATTCGACTGCACTGACAAACCCCGCCAACGAAAATGCCACGCCGTGCAACTCAATCTCTTGCTTGAACACTTCAGAGACGTGCGCCCAAGGATCGCCCGAATCTTTTTTGGCAAACTGCCGCGCATGCACCATGCTTAAATACATGATGTCCGCTGCCACATCGGCTGGGAAGCCTTGCCGACCTGCACGATCAGCCACCAACAAATCCATAAATATCGCATCCGCATCGGGTGACTCCCAATTCGCCACAATTTTTTTCAGCACGCGCGGATATTGCTTCTCTAACTGATGCGGATAATTTTGTTCGCGGTTGTTCAGCAAACGTAACAACTTAACTTCCATAAGTTTTTAACTTTATCTTGAATAGTTGCGGGATAGAAACTGAATCACGGACAGTTTAACAGCACTGACTCCATTATTCGATTTCGCGATAGACCACCGCCACCACTTCCAGTTCACTCACCCCGACTGGCGTGCGCAACATTGCCACGTCGCCCTCACGTAATTTAATCAAAGTTCTTGCCAAGGGCGACACCCAGCTAATGTGCCCACGCCCCACATCCGCCTCATCCACACCCACGATGCTGTAAATCAGCTCAACACCCTTTTCGTCGCAGACCGTCACCGTTGCGCCAAAATAAATTTGCTCGCATTTTCCGCGCTGAGCTGGGTCGACCACCTCAGCCAACTCCATCCGTTTACGCAAAAAACGCACGCGCCGATCAATCTCGCGCAGCCGCTTTTTGCCGTATATGTAATCGCCATTCTCCGAGCGATCTCCGTTAGAGGCTGCCCAGGTAATCGTCTTCACCAACGCTGGACGCTCCACTTTCCAAAGATGATCCGCCTCCTCGCTCAATTTTCGGTAGCCATTTGGCGTAATGTAATTTTTAACGCCCACAGGCAGTTGAAGTGCAGGGGTTAATTCCTCATCTTCATCGGTATCATTTTCGCGAGTGAATGCTTTGCTCATTGGATGATTTTACAGCAAGGGCAATCTATTAGCGTTATCTAATGCTGCTTGACCACGCTTGTTTTAGCATGTGACTATTCGACTCTGTTAATTTCAAATTAAAGAAGGGAGCGTAATGAGCATGTTGAATCAAAGTAAAGTTTCGAGCAGCCCCCCCGCCGCAATATTTTCTTTTCAATAAGCTCACAGCCAGCTCAAAACTATTTGCATGCCGCGCATAAGCCCTTCGGGCTATCGTGGGCAGCAGGTTGCTGCGCCTTACCATTTCACTCAGGACTATCATGGATTTAGATCAGGCAATACAGACACATTCGTCTTGGAAAATTAAGTTTCGCACCGCTATCTCAAAAAAAGAAACGATGGATGCAGCAATGATCTCCAAAGATAATTGCTGCGAACTAGGCAAATGGTTACACGGCGAAGGTAAAACCAAGCTGGGTTCACTGAATAGTCACGCGGACTGTGTAGTTAAGCACGCGGCATTTCATGTTGAGGCGGGTAAAGTCGCCGATGCAATTAACGCCAAAAAATACCTCGATGCAAGCAATATGATAGGGACGGATACGACGTATGCCAAAGCATCGTTAGCAGTAGTGGGTGCGATTATGAAATTAAAAAAAGAGGCGTAATCGTTGTAGCATGTGCTATTAAAGTTACGCGAGTTAAAATTTGAAGTGCAATGCCTGACTTGAAAAATACCTGACTGGGTGTCAAGCTATCCAAGTCTCTATTCTGGGTCGGTTGTTCAATCTCTCCATCGCTGTACCAATCTCCTGCTGTCTAATCGTGGTGAAAGGTTATCCTTTCACTCCTCGCTTTGTCATTCATAGGTCGATGTGGTTTAATCGCGCCATGAAATTTCCCTTCCAAACCGTTGCGTTAATTGGCAAGCACAAGACTCCTGAGGTGGCTGAACCCCTGTTGCGCTTGGCTGCGTTTTTGTCAGCCAGACAATTGAAAGTTGTTGTCGATAGTCTGACTGCGGAACACCTCAAGGACAGTTCTTACCAATCAATGAGCCTCGCTGAAATTGGCTCTACGGTTGACTTGGCGATTGTGCTGGGCGGTGACGGCACGATGCTGAATATCGCACGCACTTTGTCGCAACACGGCATTCCGCTGATAGGCGTGAATCAAGGCAGGCTGGGCTTTCTTACCGATCTAACACTGGAAAACATGCTGGAGAGTGTGGATGCGATGCTCGATGGCAAATTCATTGAGGAACAGCGTTTGTTGCTCGCCGCAAAAGTCATGCGTGATGATGCCGAGGTGTATCACGGTTGGGCGTTTAACGAAGTGGTGGTACATCGCAATTACACCAGCAATATGATCGAGTGCGAAGTGTTGGTGGATGGCGAGTACGTGTATAACCAGCGCGCCGATGGGCTGATCGTGACGACTCCGACCGGCTCGACTGCGTATGCGATGTCCGCGGGCGGACCGATATTGCATCCCAGTTTGGAGGTGTTTGCGCTCGTACCGATTTGCCCGCACACGTTGAGCAATCGTCCTATCGTTATCAAAAGCTCGTCTATCATTGAAATTCTGACGCATCGCACCAGCGATATTCACATTCGTTTCGACAGTCACACTGACTATGATTTGCAAGAGCACGACAGAATTGTTATCTCGCGCCATCCCGCGCCTGTATGTTTACTGCACCCCGTCGGGCATAGCTATTACCACACCTTGCGCGAAAAACTGCTGTGGAATCAGACGTTGTAAGCGTGACAACCCATACAACCTTTGTGCAACTGTTTTAATCCGTTCTTCCCCATGCTGAAATTTTTAACAATCCGCGATTTCATCATCGTCTCTTCCCTTGAATTGGAATTCTCTGCGGGCTTCACCGCGTTGACGGGTGAAACAGGCGCGGGGAAATCCATTCTGATTGACGCGCTGTCGTTGGCACTCGGCGGGCGTGGTGATGCAACGATGGTGCGCAACGGTTGCGAACGTTTGGACATCACGGCAGAGTTTGACGTTGCCGGCATGGCGCATCTACAGGCTTGGTTACACAATCAAGAATTGGCAGGTGATGCCGATGTCTGCCTGATGCGCCGTGTGATAGATAGCAATGGGCGTTCGCGCGGCTTCATCAATGGGCGTAGCGCAACTTTGCAACAACTGCGTGAAGTAGGCGAGCAATTGCTCGACATTCACGGTCAACATGCGCATCAATCTTTGCTGCGCCCCGACGCGCAGCGCGCTTTGTTGGATAACTACGCGGGCGTGGCGGCGGATGCCGAGAAAGTTGCCGCGCACTATCGCGAGTGGCAAGCATTGCATCGCCGCCGTATCGGCCTGAGCGAAAATGCCGAAGCCGTGCAAGCCGAGCGCGAGCTGCTGCAATTTCAACGCGCTGAAGTGGAAGGCTTGAGGTTTAATTTGCCCGATTGGACTGCGTTGCAGGAAGACTATGGACGGCTGTCACATGCCGCCAATTTGCTCGATACCGCCGCGTTTGGTATCGACACATTAAGCGAAGCCGACGATGCGTGTTTGACACAACTGAATGCGTTGATGGCGCGATTGCATGAGTACATCGCGCATGATGCCAGTCTGGGTGAGCCGTTGCATTTATTGGAAAGCGCGCAAGCCGAAATGCAAGAGGCGGTGTATGCCTTGCGCCACTACCAGCAACGCTTGGAGCAAGACCCACAACGCTTGCAGCAACTTGAACAGCGCATTCAGAGCGTGATGGATACGGCGCGCAAGCATCGTGTCGCACCGGAAAAATTGGATGAAGTGTTGCGGTATATTGTGGCGCGATTAGCCGAGCTGGGCGGTGATGCTGACCTTGCCGAATTAACTCGGCAAGAAAACGCCGCACAGCAAACGTATTGGCAACACGCGAAAAAATTAACGCAAGCACGCCAACAATCCGCCGCAAAGCTTTCAAGTGAAATTACCGCCGCAATGCAAACTTTGGCGATGCAGGGTGGAAGTTTCTCTGTCGCCCTGCCCCCGCTTGCTGAGGGCAATGCGAATGGTTTGGAAGCGATAGAGTTTCAAGTTGCCGCGAACCCCGGCGTGCCATTGCGCAGCCTGGCCAAGGTTGCATCGGGCGGCGAGTTGTCGCGTATTAGCTTGGCAATACAAGTGGCGATGAGCCAATTCGCTAGCGTGCCTACCCTGATTTTCGATGAGGTGGATAGCGGCATCGGTGGGCGGGTGGCGGAGATTGTCGGACATTTGCTCAAGCAATTGGGCAAGCCATACCAAGTGCTGTGCGTCACGCATTTGCCACAAGTAGCGGCGGTGGCAGATCAGCAATGGCAAGTGAGCAAAGCGGTAGAAAACGGCGTGACACTAAGCCATATCGCCATGTTGGATGGCGGGCAACGCATCGCGGAAATCGCCCGCATGTTGGGTGGTGTGACGATTACCGAAACGACGCGCAAACACGCGGCGGAAATGCTCGGTATGGATGCTTGAGGTATGATGCTGCGGCTTAAATTTGAAACGAAGACTATGCGAATTGGAATAATTTTACTTGCCCTGCTGCTGACTTCATGCGGCTTGAAACCCTATAAAATGGACATCCATCAGGGTAATTTCATCACAGCGGAGATGCGCGCCAAACTGAAGTTGGGCATGTCCAAAACTCAAGTGCGTTATGTGTTGGGTACGCCGATGGTGAACGATCCGTTCCATGATAATCGCTGGGATTATGTGTATCGCTTGGAGCATGGCGGCAAAGTGACCGAACAGCAACGCTTGACGCTAAACTTTTCCGATAGCAGTTTGCAGAGTATTGATGACGGTGTTCAGCTCATTCAAGCAGATCCGGCGGACAAGAAAGCGGCTGCGCCCGTGCCTACTGTTGCTCCGACAGTCTTGCCCCAAGCCATCGTTGCGCCACCTGTAGTCACCCCGCCACTCAACGATGCTTCGCTTGATGTAATGGGGGCAGTGCAAGCATGGGCGGAGGCGTGGTCGTCACAAGAGACGGAACAGTATTTTGCCAGCTATGCCGATACGTTTAGACCTGCCGGTATGAGTAAAGCGGCATGGCAAACGCAACGCAAACAGCGCATCGGCAAACCAGGCGTGATTGAAGTGACGCTAAAAGAAATCAATGTCGAAATGCGCGATGACAGTCATGCAAGCGCGACTTTCGAACAAAACTATCGTGCCGATACCTATCAAGATACAACGCGCAAAACTTTACAGCTGGAAAAGGTTGATGGTGCATGGTTAATCGTTTCAGAGCAGGTAGTGAAATAAGGAAATGAATATGAGAAAAATTAAAATCGCCATCGCAGGCAGCAGCGGACGCATGGGGCGTATGTTGTTGGAGGGCGTTTTTCAGTCTGATGACTTGGTATTACACGCCGCGCTGGGACACGCGGGCAGCAAGCTGTTGGGGCGTTATGCAGGAGAATTGGTGGGCACACCCTGCGATGTAAAAATCAGCGCGGATGTGCAAGCCGCATTAAAGGGCGCGGATGTATTGATCGATTTCACCCGCCCGGAAGGCACGCTATATCACCTCGATATTTGCCGCCAACTCGGCGTGAATATGGTGATCGGCACAACAGGTTTTACGCCGCAACAAAAAGCGCAACTCGGCGCAGCCGCGCAAGACATCGGCATCGTATTCGCACCCAATATGAGCGTGGGTGTGAACGTGGTGTTCAAGCTATTGGAAACCGCGTCACGGGTATTGGCACACGGTTATGACATCGAAATCATCGAGGCACATCACCGCCATAAAGTCGATGCGCCGTCGGGTACGGCACTGGGTATGGGTGAAGTGGTGGCGCGCACCTTGGGGCGCGATTTGGCGCAGTGCGCGGTATACGGGCGTGAAGGCGTGACAGGTGAGCGTGATCCTTCCACTATCGGTTTCGCCACGGTGCGCGGTGGCGATATTGTCGGCGATCACACCGTACTGTTTGCAGGCACGGGTGAACGTATCGAAATCACCCACAAGGCCAGCAGCAGAGCGACGTTTGCTGTGGGTGCATTGCGTGCAGCCCGATTCTTAAAAGCGAATCCGGCAGGTATGTACGACATGCAGGATGTTCTGGGGCTGAAATAAATCTACCTTCGTCATTCCCGAAAAAGCGGGAATGACGGCTTGGTTTGAGTGATTTTTTGTTGATAAAGTTGAGTTATTCAGCCAGCGAGGTTCTAACGCTTGTTCTGACACTCATCTTGGCAAACCACGCTGCCAAATTGCTATGTTGCCCACGCCAGTTACGTTTCGCTTGACGCAAGTCCAAATAAATCAGCGCGCTTACCAAGGCCAGATCACCCAGCGTGATGGATGCTCCCTCGCACCATTCAGACGACCCTAACTGATGCGCAATAAATTCCAGCGCATGGGTAATCGCATTGTTGTGCCGCGAGATGGTATCGGCATCTTGTTTTTCTGCGGGGCGGATATTTTCGGTGCGTACTACAACGGCGGAATCCATTATTCCATCGGCTAAAGCTTCCCAGCGTTTTACGCGCATCCGAGCTAACGCATCATTTCGCGGAATCAGGATGGGGGTGTCATTCAGTGTGTCGAGGTATTCGGCAATGACAGGGGAGTCGAACACGCAAGTGTCGTCGTCCAGTATCAGGGCGGGAATACGAGCCAGCGGGTTAGCACGCGCTACTTGGCTGCCCGGCTCACGCGGTGGATCAATCAGGTAAGTGTGCGGGATATTTTTTTCCAGCAACACCAAACGCACTTTGCGCGCATAAGGGCTGGTGTGAGTGCCAAGCAGTTTCATGTCTGTGCCTTCCAAAATAAAAAAGCCAGCTACAGGTGCACTGTGGCTGGCTTTGCGGGTTGCGGAAATGTTAAGCGACCAGCAGACGCTTTACTTTTGCAAACGAGAGCAAGCCACGCAAGCGTTGTTCATTCGAGCCAGTGGTTTGCATCACGGGAACATGGGTAACACCCGTATCGGTAAATACTTTCAGCACATCGCCCACGGTAGCTTTTTCGATGTCTTCGAGGTTCGCTACATGCCAGTCTGAAATTTTCTGCATGATGTCTTTCACCAAAATATCGGCACGTGGTGTACCCGTCAGGCGCATATGCTGTAGCGGTTTCTCACCGGAGATGTCGTAGGCGGTGATCATTCCGATCACCGCACTCATTTTTCCATCAATCACAAACGCGCAACGCACACCCGTGTGCTTCATGTGGTCAATCGCCGCATCAATCGTCGAATTTTCAGAAACCGTTACCGAAGAGTGCCAATGGAAGTCGGTCATCACGGAGATTGCGGGGTCTTTTGCGCTGACATGCCAAGACTCGGCCCCTGGAATTTGCAGGCTTTTGGATTGAACAGATTTTAATTTTAGTGTGGTTGGCATGGCTTGTTTTCCCTATTGCATTGATGAATGGTAGTTGCGAGTAAATCAACTTCTGAAACGCTAATTCGAGCGACATTCTGCCAGCTTTTGCTTGGCTATCCAAGTGTCCTTAGGTATGTATTACCCGCACGCCCCTATCGCACCGCAACTGGTGCAAAATTCACAGCCGTCTTTTTTGATCAGCGTGGCATTACCACATTCTTGGCAGTGCTTGCCTGTGACGGGTTTGTACACAGTTGAGCGGCTTTGCTTTTCGGGGATTTCGAGTACACCCATTTGTTGCGTGGGATAGCCATTGGCATCGAGAATACCAAGCATAGCGTAGCGGTGGATGATGAGCCGTGCAACGTAAGAAACAGTGGAAGGATAACTTTCCATTTTAGCTTCACCCGGCACGCGCGCCATGAAGTCGCCCAAGGGTTCACCAAAGTTAAGCAGCTTGCGCAACTTCATGCCTATCCATGCAGGGTCGATCACGCGCATGTCCAAGCTCAACACCTTGCACAATCCGTCCAGTGCCCGTGGATACACGCCTGCCAACCACATTGAATAAGGACGGCGTTGCCCGTCGGGCAGTACCAATTCTTTCAAACCCAACACGAAGTCATCACCGCTACCAACGTTGGCGATGTCCACCGTCCAGCTCATCGTGCCATCCGTACCCGTCTTGGGTTCTTTCTTGGCGAAGAGTGCGTCCATCATCGGCGTGGTGATGCCCTCCCCTGCTTCCAGCGCGCCGAGTTGTTCGATGCGAAATTTTAGCAAATGAGCGAACGCTGCAACCAAGCTGGGCATCCGCTTAACTTCACCATCGGGCGGCATGGGCATATCAAATGCGTCATCGCCTGCGGTCTTCATTAGCATTTCCAATTTCATGCGTACCCAAACGGGATCACGGGTGCGCATATCCATCGACAAGGATTTCGCCAGCGCACCGAGACCGCGCGGTTGTTCCGAACCATTCACCCAGACTTCGAATGGATGATGACTGGCATTGTTGTTTTCGCTACTAGTGGTATGCGATACAAATGCGACAAAACTGCCGAGTGGATGCTTCACCACTTGCGACACCCAGCCTTCGCTACCACTCGTTAATTTTGGACGACCTGGCCAGCGCAATGAGGCGAGTGCTGGCTTGGGCGTAGCTTCCAGCACAATGCGCCGGTCTTGATCGAAGATGAAATCTTGCGGCTGTTCAGTTTTGGTTTCAGTCGTGACCGACAACACCGAACCCAATACGCTGTTTGGACGATAAGTTGCGAGACCTTTTAATCCAGCCTTCCATGCTTCAGTGTAGAGATGTTGGAAATCTTCATAAGGATAGTCGGCAGGAACATTGACGGTTTTGCTGATCGACGTGTCAATGAATGGTGCGACGGCGGCAACCATCTTCATGTGATCGATAGCGGAAATTTCCAGTGCGGTGACGAAAGCGGATGGCAGCTTATCCATATCGCCACCCATTTTTTTGTACTCTCGCCAAGCGTGATCTTCCACCGCGTAATCTTTCGTGCCACCTTCCGCCATGCGTTTTTTGCGTGTGTAAAACCACGAGAAAGCCGGCTCTATCCCGTTCGAAGCATTGTCAGCGAAAGCCAATGAAATCGTGCCTGTTGGGGCAATGGATAGAAGGTGGCTGTTGCGGATGCCGTGCGATCGAATTTTATTTTTGATGTCATCCGGCAAGCGCGAAGCGAAGCGCGGTTCAGCGAGGTATTGATTCGCATCCAACAGTGGAAACGCACCGCGCTCAATCGCCAAATCCACCGAGGCAAGATACGCCTCGTCTCGCATGATGCGCGTGATGTCAGCGGCAAAAGTGCGCGCTTCATCGGTGTCATAACGCTTGCCCAGCATGACCAGCGCATCGCCCAATCCTGTGAAGCCCAGCCCGATGCGGCGTTTGTTCTGTGCCTCTTGTTGCTGCTCTGGCAGCGGCCATGCGGTGATATCCAGCACGTTGTCCAACATGCGCACCGCAGTACGCACCAACTGCTTGAACGGTTCGTAGTCAAAGCCCGCGTGACTCGAGAATGGATTTTTCACCATACGGGTTAAGTTAATCGAGCCGAGGCAGCAACAGCCATAAGGCGGCAAGGGCTGTTCCGCGCAAGGATTGGTCGCTTCGATTACTTCGCAGTAAGACAGATTGTTGTCGCGATTCATCAGGTCGATGAACAACACGCCTGGCTCGGCGTGGTCGTAGGTGCTTTCGATAATCTGCTTCCATAAATCAGCAGCACGGATGGTGCGATATACCCACTTGCCGTCGGCGCGCTGTGCTGCGCCTTGTTCTATCAGTGCATCAGATGGCTTGGCAATATGCACTAATTCAAAGTCTTGATCGGCTTCCACTGCCTGCATCAACGCATCGGTCACGCCAACGGAGATGTTGAAGTTGCGCAAATCTCCCTGGTCTTTGGCGCGAATAAATTTCTCAATGTCGGGATGATCGCAGCGCAACACCCCCATTTGCGCACCGCGCCGCGCACCAGCAGATTCAACGGTTTCGCAGGAGCGATCAAACACGCGCATGTAAGAGATCGGCCCGCTGGCACGCGAGTTAGTGCCTTTGACATGCGCACCTTCGGGACGAATGGTGGAGAAATCGTAACCCACGCCACCGCCGCGACGCATCGTTTCGGCGGCTTGTTGCAAGGCATCGTAAATGCCCGGCTTGCCATCGCTCATGCCGGAAATAGCATCGCCCACAGGCTGCACAAAACAATTGATGAGTGTGGCTTGAATCTTTAGCCCCGCAGCCGAGTTGATGCGTCCGGCGGGAACAAAACCATTTTCTTGCGCCTGAAAAAACGTTTCTTCCCAATGCGCGCGTTGCTCTGTTTCTTCGGCTTGTGCCAAACCGCGCGCCACACGACGGCGCACATCCTGCACCGATGTCTCGTTGGCTTCGGCGTATTTTTCCAATAGGATTTCGGTGCTGATTTCTTGTGTCATGTGAGTACCCCTTGAAACAAAAACTACATTGATCCACGAAAGGCACGAAAAATACGAAAAGGTGACACAAGGTAATGAGGAAACTATCTACCTTGCTGTATAAAGCACCGAAGTCGGATGTGCTTTAATTTCGTGTTTTTCGTGGACAAAATCATTGCTGAAATAAATTCACCAACCCATCTAACCCAATAAAATTCAGCGCGTAGCTAGCTTGTTCACGCACCACAGGTTTGGCGTGGTAGGCGATGCTCACGCCCGCTTGCGCCATCATTTTCAAATCATTTGCGCCGTCGCCCATGGCGATTACTTGTTCGGGTTTCAGGTTGAGCGCGTCGCGTGTTTGCACCAGAAAATCGGCTTTGGCTTGCGCATCGACGATGTTGCCCAACACGTTACCGGTGAGTTTCCCATTCGCAACTTCAAGCGTGTTGGCATAAGCGAAATCCAAGTTAAGGCGCGCTTTCAGTCGCTCGGTAAAAAAAATAAATCCGCCCGATACCAACAGCGTTTTAATACCGTGTTTTTTCAGCGCGGCAAGCATAATTTCTGCACCATGGTTAAGTTTCAGACGTTCGTCATACACGCCCTGTAACGCGCTTTCATCCAGACCTTTCAGCAACGCCACACGGCGACGCAAGCTTTCAGAAAAGTCTATTTCGCCGCGCATCGCCGATTCAGTTATCGCGGATACTTCGGGCTTTAAGCCCTGCATGTCGGCAATTTCGTCGATACACTCGATACTGATAAGCGTGGAGTCCATGTCCATTACCACCAGTCCGAAATCGGATAACTGTTGGTCGTTTGGCACGAAACCATAATCGAGTTGATTAGCGAAACAGTAGCCTGCAATGTCAGCGTGATTTTGTGCGTCGATTAAGCGAAAAGCGCAATCGGTAATTTGCTCGTGCCGCTCGCATTGCGAGAGTTTTGCCAGATGTACTAAATGTGTCGGGTAAATACTGCGAGTGGATTGAACGATGAGATTCATAGTAATCATAGGTGAAGTAACACGGGTGAACCGAAGTGTCTTAATACGGAGGGATTACAGAAATGCGCTCGCAGCTTATGCGCAGCGCGCTTCGTTTTCGTAGATTTCCAACCACGCCAAATAATCGGGAATAGCCATGGGTTTGGCGTAATGAAATCCTTGCATCATTTCAACACCCATCGTGATCAGCAGTTCGGCGGTTCGCTTATCTTCCACGCCTTCTGCCACACATTTTAGATTTAACGATTTGGCAATTGAAATCACGCCTGTTGCCATGCTGAACCCGGTTCTTTCGTGGATGCGTTTGACAAATGAAATATCAAGCTTCAATTCGTTAGCTGGAATTTCATGCAGTTGTGATAGTGAGGAGTAGCCCACGCCGAAGTCGTCAATCGAGATGCCAAAGCCATGCGAATCAAGTTGCGCAATCCTTTCGCGGGCATATAACACTTCCGATAGCGCAAGGTTTTCCGTAATCTCCAACGTGATGCGACTAGGCTCAATTTGGGCATGAGCAACATCGTCGAGCAATTGCTGGACGATGGTGTTAGAAAACAATTGCCGCTTGGATAAGTTAATCGACAAACGCAGTTGCGCAGGCATCTTGGCAAGCACCTGCAAGGCTTGTTGCCATACCGCTTGCCCCAACTTATCTATTACGCCTACGTTTTCTGCCATGGGGATAAACACATTGGGTTCAATCCAGCCATGTTCCGCCTCATGCCAACGCGCAAGTGCCTCCACACCGAGTACTTCTCCATTTTTTGCGGAGAAAATAGGTTGTAGCCAACACTGAATTTGTCCGTGATTAACCGCATGTACCAAGTGACTTTGTAAATAAAATGCCTCTTTCCCAGAATCTTGATCGGCAATCGCACTGAAAAATTGGATGTTATTCCGACCTTGTTCTTTGGCATGGAACATGGCGCGATCTGCTTGTGCAAGGAGCATTTCACTGTCATTTGCATCATTCGGATAAATTGCGAAACCCGCACTGAAAGTGAACGGAAAATCTGTGCCGTCAATGTGGATGTGTTCTTGTGTGAGCGCGGATAATTTTTGCGTAATTTCCTTCGCGTCGTCAGCACTGTTGAGGTCTGGACAGAGTACCACGAACTCATCGCCACCCCAACGAGACAAAGTGTCTGAGCCACGCAATGCAGAAGCCAACCTTGCTGAAACCTCTTTCAGCAAACGATCCCCCACCTTGTGACCAAAATTATCATTCACTTGCTTGAAGTGATCGAGATCGATAAAGCCCAAAGCGACTTTTTGTCCGCTACGTTCAGCACGCGTAATCGCCATATCCATACGGTCTTCCAGCAATACGCGATTCGGCAAATCGGTGAGCGCATCGTGTAAGGCCATATGGCTAATCTGGCTTTCTTGCGTGTGCGTCGTCGTGATGTCACGCACGATGCCTCGAATGCAAATCACTTGGTCATTTTGTATCACCGCAGCAAAGCGACCTTCAACCCACAAGAATTTGTTGTAATCGTTTTGGCGATAGATACGGAAACGAATACTGATCTGATCTTTTTGTTCGTATGCCAAGGAGCGAATTTGTTCGAGCAATTCTGGTCTGTCTTCAGGATGCACACAATTGTTAATGTTTCCTGCGGTGAGTTCCGTCGATCCCGTGAAGGTATTCCATGCGTCGGTAGCACGTAGCAAGCGTCCATCCAGTGACAACTCAATCACCGCATCTTGCAGCAATTCTAGCGTTTGCAGATAAGCCTGCTGCTCTTCACCGTGTATGACTTCGGATGACATTAGTGAAGCAAGCGATTGCGCCACCAAGCTGATTTGATCTTCTTTGCCCGCATCCGCGAGATGCAATAGCCGATCTGTTTCGGCAGTAATTTCATTCCGTTGCTGTTCTTTGAAATGCAGTGCAGCATTCGCTAACTCATTCAATCGACCGCCGATCTGTCTGAGCCAGTTACCCAACACCATCAATATCAATATGCCCAATAACAGGGTAATAGCAAGCGATGCAACCAGTAAATACGACAATGGGAATTCGTTTTTCAGCGGTAAACGTGCGACCAATTTCATCGGCAAAGTCAAGCCAGGTTTTATCGTCACTTCGGTAAGGTCAGTACTACCCTCCTGAAATTTGACTCCTTCAATTTCATACTCCGAATAATTGCTACTATTGGGTTGAAACGAAATCAGTGCCGAATTGCCTTCAGAGCTAACCAGCGTGCGGTTGCCCAGTGCAATAAAAGTTTGCGTGTTCAGGGGGCTTAAGCTCTTCAGAATCTCCGTGTCCCATTCCTTAAAGAAATGGATATTGATGCCATCGTCCGGCATACGGGTAATTTTTTTGATTTGCGAAAACATCTCATCATGGTCTCCGTCCAACCATAATGGATCAGTTTCTTGTAGTGCCGCTTGCAAATCAGGTTTGTCCTTAAGTGACCAATAATGAAACAACATTTGCCCTGTTTTGGCATTGCTCAACACCACACCCTCAAAGCGCATACTGTTAGCTTGAGCAACAAAGAATTCGTTCAGCTTTTCGCTGCGCTGCGGTTCTGGCAACGCCAGCAAGCCAGACCATTCAAGCGTACTCACCAAATGACTAGCATCGGCATCTAAAGAGGCTTGATGCGCTTTGATACGCGGAATCAAATAAGACAGCTGATCATCCATCGCTGCGCGATTCACTTTATCAGCCTGATTTTGGTACAACAATGCAACCAGTCCGCTGATGACGATAGAAAACAGCGCGAGCAACAACAATAGCCTGCGGTTAAAAGCTTGGCGCAGCGTGGTCGAATTAGGATTGTTGGCGTAGTGCTTCACGGTACATCCCCCGCAGTGAAGCCTATAACGAGAAACGCAGAAAATGAACTAAGGGGGTAAAGCTGTGCTTTTACGAATAATTTTGACGATAGCAGTGCATTCCACGAACATTGTTTGGAAAATAAATTTTGTTGAGTTTGCAAAACATCGTTCATAAATTGGTTTATGAGTGAAGCGATAATGCACTGAAAATAAAGTAAATCGTTGATTTATTAAAAATTTACTTCAGTGCCATTGTTTCAGAATTAGCACTTTCCCGCAATAATTTAACGCATTTACGCGATGTTTTGCGATTTCATCAAAATACTACGCTGACCTATCTCATTGGAAAACGCGTCACTTAACGAACGATTCATCTTGAATACTAGAGTTTGTTGGCAAGCCTGTCATGGCAGAGAGTACCTTTTTTTATAGGAGCTTTCTACCATGAAACACGGTCATTTCATTTAAGTATTTAAGTGGACGTGGAATCAGAGGGCTTCAGATTTATCCCAATTCAGCAATAAAGCTTCTGATTGCCAGCACCCGCTGATTTAAGTCACCATACTTCAATTCAATTCTCAACTTGTCCTGCCCCGCCATCTTTATGTGGCGCTTGCTTTGAATCAGAGTGATGACCTTCATCGGGTCGATAGGCGGGTTAGGCACGAACTGGATAACGATGGCTTCCGACGACGCATCCACCTTGCTGATGCCCAGCGGTTTGGCGAGGATGCGCAGTTGATGGCTATCAAGCAGGGTTTGCGCGGATTCGGGCAGCAGGCCGAAACGGTCGATGAGTTCCTGGTGCATTTCATCCAAATCTTCCTGCGTGTTGCAACTTGCCATTCGTTTGTAGATGACCAGACGTTGATGAATATCACCACAGTAGTCGTTAGGTAGTAGCGCGGGTGTATGTAGATTGATCTCGGTGGTCACACCCAGCGGGTGCGCCATGTCCGGCTCTTTGCCTTGCTTGAGCGAGGCGATAGCGGCAGCGAGCATGTCGTTGTAAAGGCTAAAGCCAATCTCTTGCATCTCGCCGCTCTGTGATTCGCCCAGCACTTCGCCCGCGCCGCGTATCTCCAGATCGTGCATGGCGAGGAAAAAACCGCTGCCGAGTTGTTCCATCGCCTGGATTGCTTCGAGGCGTTTCTTCGCCTGCGCGGTGAGGCCGTCCATGTTGTCCACCAACAAGTAAGCATAAGCTTGGTGGTGCGAACGACCAACGCGGCCGCGCAACTGGTGCAATTGCGCCAGTCCAAATCTATCAGCGCGATTCATAATGATAGTGTTGGCGGTGGGTACGTCGATACCGGTTTCGATGATGGTGGAGCAGAGAAGTACGTTGAAGCGTTGGTGGGTGAAGTCGCGCATCACCGCTTCCAGATCGCGCTCGCCCATCTGTCCGTGCGCGGTACGGATGCGGGCTTCGGGCAGCAGTGTCTCCAATTTCTCCAGCATGTTGGCGATGGTATCGACTTCGTTGTGCAGAAAGTAAACCTGCCCACCGCGCTTGAGTTCGCGCAACACGGCTTCGCGGATAATGCCCTGACTAAAGCCGCTGACGAACGTTTTGATAGAAAGTCGACGCTGCGGTGCAGTGGCGATTACCGAGAAATCACGCAGGCCTTCCAGCGACATTGCCAGTGTGCGCGGGATGGGTGTGGCGGTGAGCGTGAGCACATCCACTTCGGCGCGCAAGGCTTTCAATCTCTCTTTTTGTTGCACGCCGAAGCGATGCTCTTCATCGAGAATAACCAAGCCGAGATTGTGAAATTTCACATCTTTTTGAATCAATTTATGCGTGCCGATAACGATGTCCAGCTTTCCATCCGCCAAATCTTTTAGCGATTGTGTAACCTCTTTGGCGGTTCTGAAGCGCGACAGTTCGGCGATCTTGATCGGCCAGTCGGCGAAGCGGGTAGAAAAATTCTGGAAGTGTTGCTCGGCAAGCAGCGTGGTTGGGACTAACACCGCGACCTGCTTGCCATCCATCACCGCGACGAACGCAGCGCGTAACGCGACTTCGGTTTTGCCGAAACCCACATCTCCGCAAATCAGCCTGTCCATCGGTTTGCCGGATTGCAGGTCGAGCAACACCGCTTCGATCGCAGCGGCTTGGTCAGGCGTTTCTTCAAAACCAAAGCCAGCAGAAAATGCCTCGTAATCGTGGTAAGTAAGTTTGAATGAGTGACCTTTGCGCAGCGCACGCTGTGCGTAAATGTTCAGCAACTCAGCAGCGGTATCGCGCACTTGCAACATGGCGCGGCGTTTGGCTTTATCCCATGTACCTGTACCGAGCTTGTGTAACGGCGCGGCCTCCGCTGCACCGCCGCTGTAACGACTGATGACGTGCAGTTGCGAAACGGGCACGTACAGCTTGGCTTCATCCGCATATTCCAATAGCAAAAATTCGTTCTCACCATCGCCGAGGTCGAGATTCACCAAACCCCGATAACGCGCAATACCGTGTTGTTCGTGAACCACTGGGTCGCCCACTTTGAGTTCGGACAAGTCGCGTAACATGCCCTCAACATTGCTTTTCTTCGCGGCACGCACTGCGCGGCTTCTAGGCTGTGCGGCATACAACTCGCTCTCGGTGACGATGGCGAGCTGGTCATCAGATAAGATGAAACCGCTCTGTACTAGTGCCGTGCCGAGCATAAATTTTTCATTGCTGGCGAGGAAAGCTGCGTAGTCTTCACATAAAACGGGCGAGAGTCCGTATTCTTTTAAGTAGCCAGAAATAATTTCGCGACGACCTAGGCTGTCGGCGAGGAGTAGTACGCGACCTGTGTACGTTTGCAGAAAATTTTGAAAGGCGTGTGTGGGGATGTCGGCGCGACGATCAACGGCGATGGGTGGAATCGTGGCAGTGTGGCAAGCGGTGAGCGTCGTCCCCGATTCGTTCGTGACAATATCCACACGCGCAAATTCTTTAATCCGAATAAAAAACTGCTCCGCATCCAAAAACAATTCCTTCGTTTCCAGCAAAGGCCTTTGCGGATCACCGCGCAGCAAGTTGTAGCGTGAAGCAGCATCTTGAGTGAATTGATGAATTGCGCCATCCACATTGTGATGCAAACACAGCGTGGAATTTTTTGGCAAATAGTCGAACAGCGTCGCGGTTTTCTCAAAAAACAGTGGTAGGTAATACTCAATGCCGCTGGGGGCAATGCCCTTGCTTACATCCTTGTAGATGCGCGATTTGGATGGGTCGCCCTCGAAGCGGTCACGGAAATTTTGGCGAAAAGTCGCCTGTCCCTTTTCATCCATCGGGAATTCACGTGCGGGCAACATGCGTATCTCTGGCACGGGGTACAAAGTGCGCTGCGTATCCGCATCGAAGGTGGCAATGGTTTCAATTTCATCATCAAACAAATCGATGCGATACGGCAATACACTACCCATCGCAAACAGATCAATGATGCCGCCGCGCACGCAGTATTCGCCTGGGGTGAGCACCTGCAACACGTGACTGTATCCAGCAAAAGTAAGTTGCTCGCGCAGTTGATTCACGTTGAGCTTCTCGCCACGTTTGATAAAAAACGTATAAGCTGCGAGATGCTCAACAGGCGGCAGCGGGTAGAGCGCGGTAGTGAGCGGCACGATGACCACATCGCAAGCATTGCTGCGAATATGGTGCAGCGTGGCAAGACGCTCGGAAACCAAATCTTGGTGTGGTGAAAAATGGTCGTAAGGCAACGTCTCCCAATCGGGCAGCAGATGCACACGTAGCTTGGGTGAGAAAAATGGAATCTCCTCCATCAGCCGCTGCGCTTCCAATGCGTTCGCAGCAATCACAATTAGCGGAGATTTTATCTCGGCAAGTTGTGCCAATGCCAAGGCATCAGAAGAACCGATTAAATGGGTGTAACGAGGGCGGGAGTGTTTGGACGAAAACAGCATGAAAGAAATCGTGATGCGCTAAGGGCGTGCATTATAAGCGTCGTGATGGAATCATTGTTGAGGGCATAAAACCTCCCGCCGAGTGGCGGGAGGTTTTTAGAGGGAGCTGTTTCGAACTTGACTGCTTAATTTGGCTACTACCAAACCCGTTTTACTCCGTAAGTATCAAACTGAAGATCGATACTCACAACAGGTAATTGCTCGGCAAGCGATTGAGCAATGATTAGACGGTCAAACGGATCGCGGTGGTGAAATGGCAAATCGGTTAGTCGGGCAGTGTGACTGATTTCGATAGGCAGGATAGTCATGTTATTGCTGACAAGTTCACGCGCCATAAATTGAGTGAAGGATTCAGGCAGACTGTATTTGCCCAGTGCAATTTTGATGGCGATTTCCCAATGACTTGCAGGACTCAAGTAAAGAGTTTCGGCTTGCTCGATAGATGTTTTGGCGTGAGTGCTAAGTCGCTCGTCATCTAGTAAAAACCATAGGAACGCTTGGGTATCAAGCAGCAGCTTCATTTTATATAACTTGAAAAGTCATTCAAATGAGCATCGTCATCTTCTATCACGCGCAATTTTCCCTTCGCGCTTCCCGCATGACGGTGAGCGGTGGTAGGTGTCACAGAAGGCATGATATTCGACTGAAGTCGTATCAGTAAAAAGCGGGAATTTTCTTCCATGTCGATAGGCTCAATAGGTTGAACGCGACCTTCTCGAATGACAGCTTCAACAGCTTGTAACATGGCAACCTCCATTAGATGTTTGTGTAAGTCATCCTACCGAATCCGCTGTGATTTAGCTAGCCATAAAAATCCCGCCGAAGCGGGATTTTTTGAAATGCTTGGATGATGTAAAGCCATCCTGAATCCACCCTTTTGTGTTTGGCTTTTAACCTGAACAGGGTGTCAATAAGCACAGCGCATTGCACCAGTTTCCATATGGAAGTGACAACGAACAAGGAAACTGAAAGATTGCATACATCTAGTGCAATCCCCTTTGATTTTACCTTGCGTGGCTTACTGAACGGTGGTCAAAATCACCGTAGTTGCAACCGCATCGTTTGTTGCGGAGGAGGCTGCGGGGGAATCATTGCCACCACAAGCCGCCAGAATCAACGACAAAGCTATCACTAGACAAAGTTGTTTAAGGATTTTTGGCATAGTGACCTCCTTAGAATTGGCAAACACCGTGAGAGGGGTTTGATATACCTTGCACTAAAAGAGTGTTGCCACCATTAACCGCAATCAAATTATAGTTGTCATTCAGGTTAGGAGAATTATTGACAATTACTACCCTGCTGCTGGATCCAAATGATCCTGCGGCAACGGTGAAACTTTTAGTTGCGGATGTGATTGCTGTAACTGTAGGTCCAGTAGCACTATACGTTAGCTTGGTTGTCTCTTTTTGCATCGTACCCGCGCTAAAGTCTATAGTGGCTAACGAATATAGTTAAGCGGCATCCCCGCAGTGCGGGGTAGTGCGAGGCCAACATGATTTGTGGTTGGCTTCGCCCGCACCAGTGGGGCGTAGCCGCGAGCAAAGCGAGCGGTGTCCGCTTGAACGAACGTTCGACGTGAGAGGTTGCGGCTTGAGTGTGGCAAGTGCAGCAAGGCGTGCATAACCTTCTCCTTTCCAAATAAATCCGTGATGATTTTATTCAAGACCGCGAAGCGTTGATTCGGCTTGTTCGCATCAAAGCTCGCTTTATGCGACAGCGCGAAAAACGCTTCGCACGCTATCACAATCTGTCTGGGTTCATAAAGCGCATCCATCTGTTGTACCGCTATGCATTTCAATCCACCCTTCACCGCAACCTATCGCGATGAACGAGCTATATCCAATCTGAATGGGCACAGTAGCTCCCTCTGGAGAGCCATGGGACACCAAAATTGCGCAAGTGCCCGTCGTTGGGAACGTTCCGAGTGCCATGACGCTTGGCGCAGCCACTAACATGATCACGCCTGAACACCCTGCAAACGCACCCAGCAAATGCACCCAGCAAATGCTTCTTAAAAACTGTCTTCATGCTTATCTCCATTTTTAACGATTAAGAAACTTCAAAAGTGTTGGATGCAAAAAAATCTACCCACCAGAGGCATTATATTCAAGGGGGGGGATAAAGCAATTTAATTCCTAAACGCCTTTGACTTGCTTAACCTGTACAGGTAGCATTAACGATGTACATGAGAAGGAGGGTTTATGAAGAAACTGACATTAACCACATTGCGCCAACAGATTTTTCAGATCGCCGATGAGGTGTTGGTAACGGGTGTGCCTGTGAGTATCGAGCGCAATGGCAGAGTGCTGCTATTAAGCTCGGCTACCCCAGCCCAGCCCAGCAAGCATTTGAAGTTGAAACGCAGGAAGCTCATCAATGGTGATGCGGAATCGTTAGTGGCAGAGAAGGTCGGGGAATGGCGCGAACCGCAAAATCTGGCGTAATCCACCTCGACACGCACATCGTGTGCTGGTTGTACGAGGGACGCACTGAGCTGCTCACCCCCGCCGCGCTGCGCGCGATTGAAGACGGATTGCTGCAAGTCTCCCCGATGGTACAACTGGAGTTGACCTACCTGCATGAGATTGGGCGCATCAATCGCGGCGGACATGCTGTGCTGGAAGCGTTGGTAAAGGACATCGGCTTGAGCGTGGCGGATGTGTCTTTCGCGCAGGTGATGAAAATTGCCGAAGGCTTAACTTGGACGCGCGACCCGTTTGACCGCATGATTGTGGCGCATTGCACGGTTGCCAATGCCATGCTGGTGAGCAAAGATCAATTGATACAAAAACATTTTGCTAAGGTGATTTGGTAATGGTTGAATTTCACGCACTCGTCCCCGCTGCTGGCTTTGGCGCGCGCATGGGTGGCGAGCTACCCAAACAATATCTGCCACTGGCGGGAAAGCCGATGATTTTTCACGCACTGAATACGCTGTGTGAATGTGCGGAAATTAGCACCGTGTTCGTGGTGCTGTCGCCTGATGACACGCTGTTTCATAACTACGATTGGTCAGCGTTCGGTGACAAATTGCAGCCGCTGTATTGCGGTGGCGCAATGCGTTCGGACACGGTGCTGAATGGCTTGCTGGCAAGTGAAATTGAGCCAGACGATTGGGTGCTGGTGCATGACGCAGCGCGACCTTGTTTGACGCAGACGCACCTTGCCAAACTAATTGGCGAATTGCGCGACGATGCGGTGGGCGGGCTGTTGGCAGTGCCAGTCGCAGATACCTTGAAGCGCGCGGATGGTGAGGGGCGAATTCAATGTACCGAGAACCGCGAGAATTTATGGCAGGCACAAACCCCCCAGATGTTTCGCGCAGGTTTGCTGGCGCAAGCATTGCAGTATTGCAAAGCGGTGACGGATGATGCCTCCGCAGTTGAAGCGTTGGGCTTGAAGCCCAAGCTGGTACTAAGTGATGCAACGAATTTTAAGGTGACGTATCCTCAGGATATTAAGTTGGCGGAGTTACTATTGCAAGAAAATGCGTTGCCCTCACGCGTTGACAAAGGTTAGGGAAATGCTGCTTAAGTCCGTTCGCCCTAAGTCCTTCGACAAAAAATCTTTACCGTACTCCTCGCAAAGTAATTTCCACACGTCTATTCGGTTGCAAACATACGACTTGCTCCGCTTTAGACTGTGTGGATGAGCATTCTACAACAGGCTGTTGCGACCCTACGCCTTGCGCAGAAATCATGTTGGAAGGCATGCCTTTGCTGATCAGATATTCTTTGATCCGCTGCGCACGTTTCTCCGAAAGCTTTTGGTTGCGTTCCAACTTGCCGTCGTTGCGCAGACGGTCAGAGTGTCCCACCAAACTCACGCTATCCAGGGAGGTAACGTGTGCAAGGTTGCGCATGAGATCATCCAATTTGGATTTGGAATAACGCGTCAATGAAGTCTTGTCAAAATCAAACAATGTATCTGCTGAGAGTGTGATTTTTTCAATCACACGGTGTGTGTTTTTAGAAGTCTCAACAATAGGCGTGACGACGGGTGCAACGACAGGTTTCGCGGTAACCGTTGCTTTGCCGTTGCAGATGTCGATGGCGGCTTGTGCTTCTTTGATCGAGTCATCTGCAATTTTTGCGTAAGGTTCGGCGTGATTCCAACCCGATTCTATTTTTTCGTGTCCCGCCCAAACTAGCTGCACTTCAGCTTCAGCAAGCGGGCGTTGCCCACAAGTGTAACTGCCCTGCCCTTTTATCGTCGCCACTTTATCCCACAAATCGGTACGTACTTTTTCACTGCCAGGGAAATTAGTGAGCATGTCTTCGTGTATTGCCGTTCTATTTTCCAGCGAGGTGATTAACGTCTCTGCTTGCGTAATCGCGGCGGGCAATACGCCGCTGGTATCGGTTTGATGATATTCACTGGTCGCCAAGTCCAGCCAAATACGTGCCTTGGCGAGGTGATAGTTGTCTGCTCCAATTGAACCATACGCCAAGGTGTCTGCACGACGTTGCAGAGCTACAATTTGCTCCAAGTTTTGCGGTAACGCGCTTTCAGCAAGCAGCGTCACAGGCAAGCAAGCCAGAAGGGTGCATATTAGTTTTTGAGCAGGTTTTTTCATCGTCGTTACCTCACCCCGTGAAAAATAATTTCCACGCGGCGGTTGGGTTGCAGGCAGGCTGCCAGCTGGGTTTTGTTCATCTTGGGATCATTGCATTGCACGATAGGTTGTGATGAACCTGCGCCGCTGGCATTCATTTTTTGCTCTGAGATGCCTTTGCTAACGAGATACTGCTTGATGGTTTCGGCACGGTCTTCAGATAGCTTTTGATTGCGCTCAAGATGCCCGTCACTACGCAGCCTATCTGTGTGACCCACTAATACAATCTCATCATATCCGCGCACTTGCTTAATTTTTACCGCCAACTCATCGAGTCGCGGGGCTGCATCTTTGCTCAAAGTTGACTGACCAAAGGCAAACAAAGCATCACCTGATAGCGTGATAGTTTGTGTGACTGGTGCAACAGGTGTGGGAATCACCGCGACAGACGCAACGGGTTTTGTAGGCGGAGCAACGACAGGCGCGTTGCAGATATTGATTGCAGTCTGTGCTTCAGAAATCGAATTTTCTGCCATGCGCATGTATGACTCTGCGTGATTCCAGCCGGACTCAACCTTTTCGTGTCCCGCCCAAATCAACTGCACTTCACCTTCGGCAAGCGGACGTTGCCCACATTTGTAATCGGCTTTGCTCTTAATCGCGGCAACTTTATTCCACACGTCAGCGCGCACAATTTCACTGCCTGGAAAATCTGCTGGGTTATCCACGCTGATGTTGGTTTGCTTATTTTCCAACGCGGCAATCAACGTTTCTGCCTGAATCACTGCCGCTTGTAACACACCACTGCCGTCCCCCTCGTGATATTCGCTAGTTGCCATATCCAGCCAAGTGCGCGCTTTGGCTAGATGATAATTATTCGAACCCACCGCGCCGAAAGCCAACGTATCGGCACGACGTTGCAGCGCAACAATTTCATCCAGATACTTGGCAGGCAAATCTACGCCAGCAACCAGTGAAAAAGACAGCGTACACAATAAGGCGAGAACGCTACCTATCAGAGCAAAATGGGTTGGTTGGGAAAGTTTGTTCATAATGATCGTAAATTATTGAATTGCTCGTTAAGTTTTACCAACCGCTCATCCAGAGTCAACAGCGTAAGGTGATGTGCTTGTGCAGTTGCCGCAATAATGGCATCAGGCAATTTACAATGGCTGGTGCGGCGCAAGTGGATAACTAAATGTTCAACAGCATCATCAATTTGCAGCACTTGGCAGCTTTGCAAAAAACTTAAAATTGCCCTCTCTTCATCACCGACTAAACTAGGAAAGCTCAACAACTCCATCCGAGTAATTTGGCTGATTGCGGCTCTGCTTAAATCAAATTGGTACGATTCAATCAGCGAAATTGCAGCGGCTTGTTGCTTGAGCAAGCCAATAACAACATTCGTGTCGAGCAACCATTTAGTGCCACTCATCGCGCATCTTTCGCTGAATTTCAACGGGGTCTTCATTAAAACAAGAGGAGTTTTTTAACGTCCCAACAAAGCTTCGCCAATCCATTTTGACCAAAGGTATTTCAGGTATCACAAGTGTAAGTAACGCACGCCGTTCCGCAGTTGGCGGCAAAGTTTGCAGAGGATGAATCCCGCCTTGCGCATCAATTTCAACCTCTATGGTTTGCAACATGATGAACTCCTTCCATTTGATGACACGCGATTATAGTAAGTCATCAGCATCACTTCACACACACACGGAAATTCAAATTAAAGCTGGGGTTGGGCGGTGTAGGGTTTCCCACAAATGAGCCTTTTGGGTTCAGCCGTATATTCGTGACCAGCGGATCGCAGCCATCCGTGCCTGCAACAGGTACGTAAGTCCAAGTCGTGCCATTGTCATTTGAATACGACACGTCAGCTGGCACGTAGGTCAGTGCGCTGGATGCTGCGCCTTGCGTGAACGATATTGGGCCTGCTGGTGTACCGCCAATATCATTCACAAACAATGCCGTGTTCATCGGAACGGGGTCGGTGATGAGCGTCGTATTGTTATCGACTGATCCCGTCCCTGAATTGATGACGCTGAGGGTGTATTGCACCACCGCACCCGGAATAAACTTGGGATTGGTTGAGCCATTGATGGGATCGGAAATAATCGCCACGGTTTTCAGGAACATCAGGGAGGGCGTTGGATTGCTTACCGTAATCAAGGCTTGATTATTGGCATTGCCGTTGAATCCAATTCCCGCGCTAGTTTGTTCAAAACGCGCGCTGTTGTAATAACTGGCTGCGGGCATTGCGCTACCGACAGTGGCGTTAAAGGTGATCGTGGCAGTTGCACCAGCGGCTAGCGCAAATGCACCGAAGTCCCATTTCACTTGCTGCTGGTTCACGTTGCTGCTATAGGGTGCGACGGTTGGCGCAACTGAAGTGGTGGGGGTGACTACAGGCAAACCGCCTGTGAACCCTGTCGTACTGCTGTATGCCAAGCGTTTCGTGGCATCGACCACACCGCCACTGTATGGCAAAAAGTCATACACCACCAAGCTTTGCGTTGCGGCAGTCCCTGTGTTGGTAATGCTAATGGTATAGGTGGCGATACCGCCCGGTGCAACATTGGGCGTGCTGGTGGTTTTACTGATATTCAACACCGCCACGTTTTGTACGCTGGCAGTGGCGGTACTGGTTACCGCTCCCAGCGTTGCACATGTATCACCTGCGACGGTGCTGATTGAAGCGCAGTTTGCCACTGATCCCCCTGCGGCAACATTGGTCTGTACGTCTATATACAAACTGCCAGAACTATTTGCGAGCAGGCTGGTTGCCGTCATTGCGACCACCGTGCCGCCTGCAATGGCGGTTAGCGCAACATCTGCACCGCGTGGCGCACCTGCGGCTGCCGCGTTTTGAGACAACGCAGGTACGCTGGGGCGCACATTTGGGCCGCTACCTACATACAAGTTACCCGCTGCCGTGACGGATGTGGGGAGCGTGTCTTTGATGGTCACTGTTTGCGCAGACGGCAAGATATTGCTGTAGAGCAATTTGTAACGCAGCTTGGCACTCGGCGGAATCGGGTTGCCCGACACATAAGGTTGGCAAACAGGTATCGCTTGGGTGTCATACACGCAATCAATGGTCTTGCTCATGGTCAACGTGGCGAACGGCACATAGATGGGAGCTTGCCCGTTGGCCGAGGCACTCGCAAATGCGCCGCCCGTGTAATTTGCCGTGACATCGTTGGTATAAGTGACACCGGGTGTGGTATTCACCATTGCCGTGCCGACTGTCGCGGTAAAAGTAAGCGTCAGTGTTTGCCCAGCGGGAATAATCACGCCGCCCGCAAATGTCCACGTCACCACTGCCTTATTCAGTGTGGCAGGGGCAGCGGGTAATGTGATGGCAGGAACAGGTGAGGTGATGACCACGTTGTTGAGCGTGGTCACGCCCGTTGCGGCATAGTTAAAACGGGTGGTTGTGCCGGGTGCAACCGAAGGCGTTCCAGGCAAGGTATCCACCAAGCTGGTCAGCGTTGCATCTGCCGAGCCAGAGTTGGTCACGGTGATGGTGTAAGAAGCCGTACCGCCCCGTGCCACGGTCGAAGGGGTGGCATTGGTAACCGCTTTGCTCACGGTGAGATTGCCGCCTGCGGCTTGTGCCGTTGCCAAGCTGGTCACACCTAACGGGTCTTGCGTGCTGACCATCTTGCCCGTGTTGGTTACGCCCGCTCCCGCCACCGCATTGGTTTGCAGCGCGAAGGTGATCATGCCGATTGCGCCTGCACCGGGTGCGGCGGTAAGTGTACCAGCTGTCAATAGGGTGACCGTGCCACCGCCCGCTGCGTGGGTCGGGGCGGTTGCTGCCACGCCATTCACAATCAAAGCACTGATCGCATTTGCCGCCACTTGTGTCGGCAAAATATCGGTAATGGTAATGCCGCTGGCAGCCAACGCGGATAAATTTTCATACACGATTTTATAGCCTAGTTTGGCATTGACAGGGATCGGCGTGCCGTCCACATAACTGCCTGCCGTACAGACTGCGCCAACATAAACGCAGTCTATGGTTTTAGTGACTTTAGAAAGCGGTGGCACGGTGACGGGCGCGAGATTTTGCTGATTCACGTTGGGCGTTGTACCGCCCGTGTAGTTCACCACCACGTCGTTGGGATACACCACATCAGTCGGGATCGCGCCGAACTGTGCAACGAAAGTAATCACCATGGTTTGCCCAGGATTGATCACCGTTGTGCCTGCGGCGGGAAACGTCCATGTCACCACTTGCTGCACATTGGGTGCGGCAGCGGCGGGGTTGGGGTTGGTGTATTGTCCAGCAGCGGGCGCACCCGCCACACCCGTTTGAGCCACGCCATTTACCAACACCGAGGTGGTTGATGAGTACGCAATTGTTCCCACTGTCGCAGCGGGCAGCGAATCCACCACGCTGGTAACCGGTGCGGGTGTTGTGCCTGTGTTGGTGACGGTGATCGCGTAAGTCACCGCGCTATTGGGTGCGATAGAAGCGGGGACGGGAGTGACTACTGCTTTGCTCACGCTCAAGGTATTGTATGGCACGGCAACGGTTGCAGTAGACCCGGTCGCGGATGATCCGCCAGTGTAGTTGATGGTAGCTACGTTACTGTAGGTATTGCCGCGTAGCACTGTCGCGCTGTAAGTCGCGGTGAAAGTTAGTGTCATCGTCGCACCCGCGTTCAATGTGCGAGCTGCGGCAGCACCTGCCAGCGTCCACGTATTGACTTGCCCCACTGTCGCAGTCGCTGCGGTTTGTACCAGTGTGGGAGCTGCCGCCGCAACACCATTGATGGTGACTGCCGTTGTTGCCAAGCAAGTAGGGACTGTCGTACCGCACTGTATCGTGCGTCCCGCCAAATCCGCCAACGGTTTAGGCAGCGTATCTACCACAGTGGTCAACACCACTCCCGCCACAGTCGGATTGGTTACCGTGACGGTGTAAATCACATTTCCGCCTGGTGCAACATTGGCGATATTGGATGTTTTGGTAATGGTCAAAGCAGATGCGGTGGCACTGACTGCGGCGGGAGGAATGACCGCGCCACCCGCAGCGGTACGTTGTGTGCTGCTGATAGAAGCACTGTTGGTAACTACCGTACCCGCGACTGCGCTGGTTTGCACATCCACATATAACGTACCCGAACTGCCGCCCGCCAAGCTTGCGGCGGTGAACGTTTTTGTACCCGTTGCGCCCACTGCGAGCGCGACATCGACGCGCGCGCTGCCCACGCCTGCTTGCCCGTTGAGCGACATCGCCACGGCGGGCGCGTTCACGCGAATATCCGGTCCGCTGGCCACGTACAAATTACCCGCTGCGGTGGTGGAAGGAGGCAAGGTGTCGGTGAGCGTAATGGTTTGTGCCGCCACTTCAGGATTGGTGTAAACGATTTTGTAACGCAGCTTGGCACTCGGTGGAATGCTACTGCCTGCCACGTATGAACCCGGTGTGCAAACCGCGCCAGCAAACACGCAATCTATGGTTTTGACCACTTGCAAGTTGGGGATGGTCAGCGTTACAGGTGCGGTCAAGCCAGTGGTTTTGGTGGCGGCAACTGCTGGTGTCGTCACGCAATTTCCCGAACAATTGATGGTTGCGGTGTTGCTGTATGCCGTGCCGTACACCATCAGGTTGGTCGCCGCCAATGGACCGCCCGCCGTGGCAGTGAAGGCGAGTGTCATTTGCCCCCCGGCGGGGACAGTCGTACCCGAAGGGAATGTCCAGGTGACCACTTCGTTATTGGTCGCATTGGGCAACATGGCGGAAGTCACCCCGGACAGGGGTGCGCCATTCACCGCAATCGCAGTGGTGGCAACATAATTGAAACGGCTGGTGGGGTCGTTTGCAGTTCCGGCCGGATTGACCGCCGGCAAAGTATCCACCAAGGTGGTTAGGTTCGCAGGCAAGCTGCCGAGATTGGAAACGGTAACCGTGTAGGTGACGGTGTCGCCTTTGTTGGCGTTGGCTGGAGAGACACTTTTGCTGATGTTAAGGTTTGCCGCCGCCGATGAAACCAAGTTAGACGGCACAAAAGAAGTGACACCTGCCGTCAATTCAGTACTCACCGCTTTTGCGGTGTTCGTCAACGCATCGCCTGCATTGCCTACGGCAAATAGCGGGTATTGCACATCAAATTCCACAATGCCCGCCGCACCGCCTGCAAACACGGGAATGACAAGGTAGCTAAACGTTGTGCCACCCGCCGCAAAACCGCAGGCTGCATTGGCGGGGCTAACAGGTGTGCCGATATTGGGCAGCGCGCTAACTTGGGTGACCCCCGTTGCAAAATTCACTTGCGCGGCGGCAGGGGTCAGGATTGCGCCGTTCGGCAACCGGTCGCAAACAACCACATTGTGTTGTGTGCCATTGTTGCTGTTAATGTAAGAGATGCGGTAGCGCACTTTAGGACCAACAGTCGCAGGCGTCCCAGCAATAGGAAGATTCGCGCCATTGTTGGGTACACATGTCCCTGTGGCATCGTAAACGCAAACAATATCTTTCAGCACATACAAAGTTGAGATGTTGCTGGCGACGCTGGGGACGTGGTACGACCATGGGTTATCCACGTTGCCGTTACCACCAGGGGCAGCTGCCAAGCCACTTTCAGGGCTACCATCGCCACCGAACACTTCGGAGTTATTGACTAAGCCAGCGGAAGGTGGCGCGGAAGTAAGCTCTAATGTGATTTTGACGTAGCTTTGCGAGCCAACGACTAGGCGACCTGCTGCCCAACGTACCGCATTGGTATTGCTGGGTAAAGGGAATGATGCACCTGCCAAAGTTGAGCTGCCTACCACGCCATTCGCACCGACTACACCCGTGGCGGGTAAGCCTGTGGGGCCCATGGTAGAGCCTGAATAAGAAATGCGTTGCCAAGGTCCAACACTGCCCGTGTAATCAAGTTTGTATCCTGTATCCGGACCGGCAACAGGTGAGCCTGCGTTAAACGGCGCAGGACCTGTGCCCGCTCCATTCATTCTTGTACCCGTTGCAGTTGGGCTAGTAACGGCTTGCCCAGTTGCAGTACCGAATGCGTTAGTCATCGCCGCATCCCAATAATTATGGGTGGTGGGCAATGCCCCCGCTGGCGCGCCCATCTTCGGGGGAAGTTGTGTGCCACCACGCGCTGGGAACACGTAGTAGCCGTTACCGCCTGAAGCCACACCCCATTGGCGCACCCGCCCGTCAGTGCTGGGGTCGGTAAATACGGCAGTACGAGAGTCAGTCGAATAAAAGATACCCGTGTCTGCAACCAAATTGGCAAATCGCCCAGAGCAATTCGCTGCGGTTCTACCTGCCGCAGTACAGATGGCAAGCGTGGCAGCATCCATCGTCCAACCGGTAAATGCACCTACCCCATTATCGGTTGCCATCTGCGCCGAAGTGGGTGGCGCAACGGAATAAAATCCACCGAAACCGTCTGGCTGAACAAATGATGCGCTGGTAACTTGAGTTCCGTCTGGAATGTAATCAGTGATGTAACCGCCCGCACCCACTGTTGAAGTGTTGGCGATAGGCGTGAACTGAATAATGTAACTGATGGGATCACCCGTTTTGAAACCCAGCGTTGCGCCTGGCACACCATTCGCCACGTCCTGTACCCGTTGTTTAATCATCGCCACGGTTTCGGGCGCGAAATATTTGGTAGTCTGCACTTGAGCAACACTATCGGCACGCGCGGTTTGCACGCCGCACAACAGCACAAGCGTTGAAATGAAGGAAATGACCTGCCAAATTTTTCGGGTGAGGTTCATATTCATTTGAAATTGCATGGTCGCCATAATCAGCCCCTACTCGTGCGTCATCGGGCGGGTTTGCTCACCGCCTTTGTTTAACTTGAAGGTGTCTTGATCGACTTTCATGCGCAAGGTGAGATATGGGCCTTTTGCTCGATACGATGCGGCAGAGAAATCTCGGTCACTTACCGCGCGAACGTTGTAGCCGAATGCCACCCATGCGTTGTCGATAATTTTGAAACCTATCGATGCACCCAAGCCGTAGTTGCGCACACCTGAGTTATGCGAGTTCATCACCGAAGCCCACGCGCCGATGTCCCAACGCTGGGTAAGGTCGTGACGAATTTCGGTACCGAATAAATCGGTGTAGCCTTTGTATTCGGTGTTGTTGATGTTTTCCAGCACGTATTTCGCGCCGTATTGCAGGCTGATTTGCGTGCGGCGGCTCGGCATGTAATTGACGTGTAAATTGTTGACCCATTTTTTGCCGTTGATTGAAAGCCCCGCGCTTTGGTTACTGTGCGTGATGTAGTCGCCACGATCGAACCATACCCAACGGCTGTCGTTAGGGCGGTGTGCATAAGACAAACGCAAGTCGGTGTCACGGGTGTTGGCAACCAAGCCATTGGCTTGGCGCAGGGTGTAACCCGCCGCCAGATTGCGGCCCGCATCTAAGCTGCGTTGTGTACCCAGTTGCAGATTACGTTGGCGGTTATCTGTGGCATTACGCAATTCGATACGACCATTCGCACCCCACAATTCGTTGCTGTACGCGCCACCGATTGCCGATGCAGTATAGTCGCTGGAGGTAGAAGGCAAGCCTGTTGTGCCGCCAGAACCCGATGCCAGCGGGGTATCCAAGTTGAGCGAGCTGGCAGTATTTTTCAGCGTGTGGGTGCGATCCAGACTGAAATCGGTTTGCCAATGTTCGTTGATCTGCCAGCGTTGCACCAGGCCGAGGTTGCTGTAGATACGCTCGGAATCGTTGCTGGTGTTGCCGCCTACGGATGCCGACATTTCGCCGCCTGTCCAAGGCTGGGTGCGCAAACCAAAGCGTGAAGTGTTGGCAGCGATGTTTTCGCCACGCGCAAACTCTTGTTCGGCGAACATTTTGGTTTGCTCGGTGAGTTTGTAATCCGCGCCCAACGTGGCGCGATTCGGCATGTTCGCGCTACCTGCCGTGCCGCTGGTGAATTCGCCCGCGCCGTGCAAGGTGAGTTTTTTGTTGTCGGTGATGTAACTTGCACCGCTAATAACTTGGTTGCTTTGGCTGTTGCCACCCGCTGCCGGATTGCGTTGATCTTGTGCAGTGCGCGCACCCAAGTATGCGTTGAGATTGTCGGTGAAGCGATTTTCCACGCGACCTTCCAACACGCTATTTTTCGTGTCATTACTCAAGTTGGTTTGCTGGTAAGCCTGAGCTTGCAATTGCGTTTTGTCGGAAAGTTTTAAGCGCCCATCCACACCCATTTTGCGTGTCGCCACTTCCGATGCGGCTTGTTGACCGACTTGCCCAAGCACAAAGCCGCTCTGTTGCTGGCGCACGTAAGCGTTGGCATCCCACTGCGCTTCATGGTGTTTCACTTCGCCCAACCAAGCGTTGCCGCTGTTTGCCACACCGGCACGGTCTTGGCTGGTGGCTGCGATTTCACCACGCAATTTAGTTTGTTCGTTCAATTGAACCGTTGCATCCAAACCCTTTAAATTGCCCGTTGCGCCGACTGTGCCGTCATGGATTAACGTTGCGCCGACTTCCACTTGCGGCGTGGGTTTGAAGCTGGCGCGTCCACCCGCCGTGATTTTGCTTTCGGCGGGGTCAGCCGATTCATATTCCGCCACGATGTAAGTCGGGTTGAGATTGTTGTCACGCGAATTGATCGGCTCGCGGAAAGTCAGCGTGCCTTTGTCGTAATCCAGATCGTAGTCCAGGTAACGGGTCAACGTTTGCACGCTGACGATAATTTGTGACTGGAAACGGTCGCGCGTTTCGATGCGGATTTTGTCGGAGTTAATCATCAAATTACCGCGCGATAATTTGTAAACACCCGAAGTGCCGTTGCCCGGAATTTCATCTTTCAAATAGGCTTGCGCGGTTTCGGAAGCAAACGCTGTGTAGCCAAACTGTTCGCCTTTATACGCACTCTTCACACCGTTCAAAGTACGGCTGTAGCGTGACAATTCAGTCACGGTGAGATCCGTATCGTAGTCGCCGAACATTGCGTAAAACTGTTTGCGCTCCAGCTTTACATACAAGCGGCTGGACGACGCGGCATCAAAACCAGCCTGCATCGCGTCGGCATACAGTGTGTAGTATTGCGTGGGGTCAATAGCTTGTTTGAGCAGCTTGTTGCCTGTTTGTTTGGAAGTGTCGTAAGCCAGCGTCAGCAGGAAATCACCCTTGATGCTACCTTTGGCGTAGAAGGCGAGCTTGTTGCTGTCGAACAATTCTTTATCCGCATTGGCATCTTGCAGGGCTTGAATGTTGCCCGACAGGGTTTTCTGCCCGATTGTGCCTTCCGCAAACCCTACCAAAATCCAATCACGTTGGCCCGCTTCCAGCCATGCACGCAATTCTTGTTTGCGGGTATCGTTAAAGTTGAAATTGAGTACCGCTTCGCCCGACTGGGTGGTCGGTTCGAGTTCGATCATCGCCAAGCCATCGCTCATTATTTCAAAGCGTGGCTTACCGCCCAAATTGCCTGTCAACGGATTGCGGGTGATGGCCTCGTGCTTGTTGTAGGAACGATACGGTTCATTGAGCAGGTAATCACCATTGATGCCGCGACGCACTGGCACGCCGTCTTTATCGAGGAAACGCACGGCAATGATAGGACGAGTTTTGCCGTCGGCGATCAAGCGCGATTGCGCGGCTACAAATTCAACGCGATCAGGCGTAGCAGCAAAGTGGATGATACGTACGGTGCGACTGGCTTCAGAGCCATTGGCATTTATGACGACTAACTCAACTTTATTGTCACCTTCTTTTACGGGCACGGCGCGCCAAGTACTTAATGACACGGTGCGTGCCGTATTCATTTTCGCGCCATCAAACAACAATGGGCTCACTGGCTCACCATTTACAGTCATGGACAAGCGTTGTTGCGGCAGATGTTTAACTGCCATGTTCATCACAGGTAAATTGGGGTGAAAACTTTCTTGCGGATGCAGCCACTCCACGCTCGGCTGTGCAGCAGCCAGCCACACTTCATCGTAAGGTAATATTTCCATCAATTGCGACGGATCGTCATCGTTAGTCGCTTTGGCCGGACGGCTGTCAGCAGCCTCTACCAATACTTCTGCGGACGTACCATGACTCATCGGTGCATGATTCACGATATCAACTTGAGCCACGGGCAAATTTTTCCCTGCTTGCCCCAACGTGGTGTAACGCATCATTGATTTCAGCGTGGCGCGTGGACCAACACCGTCAACCGCAATCGTGTATTGATCTTGCCAACGCGATGGGCGCGCTTGGCTGCGGAAGGTGAGTGCACTGAAAGTGCTATCTGGGTCGGCAATCGTTTCGCCATTGAGCTTCGCGCTGCCAGGCACGTAAACAGTGCCTTCCGGCAACATCACGGTGGCTGAATAACCCGTCACTTCGGTGCTGCTCACGATAGCCAACGACACAATGGTTAAATCATTTTGGGTGTGAGTGCTGAGGGTTTGCGAGAGGCGCAACGCAACAGGTGCTTTTTTCTGCACATGGAAGTCAGCACGCCACAACGCGCCCGGATGCAAGTTCACAAACTGCGAATAGCTGCGTCCAGCAAAGCGCGTGTTTTTTTCGCACGCGACGACTTCGTAATCTTTGGGCAATGAATCCAAATCCAACTGCACCACGTGTGTACCCGCACGAACGTTATCGATATGCCAGCGACCTTCTTTATCCGTTAACGCATACGTCCCGTCTTCCATTACTACGCGCGCGTTGCTTAAGCCGATTGCATCATTTTCAACTTGGTCATCGCATGATCCGTCGATGACGCGACCAATCAAGATAGTTTTGTTACGGAACAAATCTTCGCGCACCACCACGCTGGCACGCGCCGTGTTGGATGTGGTCGCGCCGATTGCCGTTGCGGTATTTTCAGCCGCACCCATGCGCGCCCCAGAAGTCACTTCCAACACGTAACGTATTGTTGCAGGGCTGGCAACGTTGTTGAGATTGAAAGTCAGCGTGCTGGCATCCACTGCCATCACAGGGTCAGTTATCGCCGCACCATTCAACCGCGCTGAATCTTTTTGGTAACGGAAGCCGACAGGAGGATGATCCACAATGTTCGCCGTAATCGCCGACCCTGAACTGATGGTGAGCGTGTAAGGAATAAAATCGCCCGTACTGACCACGGATTTTTCAGCCGTTTTGACAATGCTCAAAACAGCACTGCTGCTGTCCAGCGGAATATCCAGTTTGAGTGCGGGCCCCCACAAGGTAAACAAGCCGCCATACGATCCGCCCGCCGTCGCTGGCGTACCTGGGTTGCCCAGAATGACGGGCGCAGCGGCAGGTGTGCCAACTAGGGCGGGCAAGCTGGCAACGGGCTTGGTTGAAATGACGTAGCCACTGGGTGGGGTAATCACCAGACGATAGCTGCCCGCAGGCGCAAGCGGAAAACGGAAGCCGCCCGCAGAGATGGTGGCGGGATTCGTATCGCAATTGGTTATTGAGCCAGAGATAACGGGTTGCGTCAAAACAGTTACGCCATCATCGCAATACACCACAGCCGATGCCCCCGCGCTATCAACCATGCGGATGCTTGCGCCGGGTACAGGCGCGCCTGTGGTTGAATCAAACACAATGCCATAAGGATCAATCAAGCCGCTGCTGGAACTGGCTATCGTGCCTGTACCGCAGTTTGAATGAGTAAATTCGGCTTTGATGGTTTCGTTGTGTGCGGTGATGTTGATGTTGCCGTCATAAGGCGTAGCAGTTGTGCCAAGAGAAAACGTGGTGGGGATTACGCCCGCAAACACACCGCTGGAAATATCCGTTTCGGTAAGCTGTATTACTTCAGCGTCACCGCCTATCGACGTGCTGACGGTGATGCTAATCGTGTCTTTTACCGCGCCATTGGTGTTGCCGTCATAGCTTTCCACACGCACAAAAATTGGTTCGTTGCGCGAGAAAGCAGAAATGGGATTGCCCGATGCGTCGGTGAGCTTGGTCAGCAACAAAGTGCTGGGCAACACGGTGGGCGCAGCAGCATTGAGCAAGGTGGGATTGGCTTGTGACACAAATGCACCTGTAGCTGAACCACTGGCAAACTGGCTGGTTTGCACGGCAACATTGAATGCATCGGGCGCACTGGCTGCACGTGCAGCGGGAATGTGTTGCAGCAAGTCAATTTTAATTCCGCCCGCAAAGCAGCTGGTGGTATTGACCAAACTTGAACCTGCTCGACTGTAATTGTTCGTGCCGACGGTATAGCTTGCCGTCGCGGTATTGTTAATAGGGCTATTGGCTGGGGTGATCGCCAAAGCCGATGCGCTGATAGCCAATAACGCAGCCAGTGAAATCGCCTTTTGCTGCACACCCAAAGTGCGCAGTAAAAGGCGGGCTGACCTTACGGTCAACCTGCCAAAACCATCCCCAGCCGCACGTAGTGCTGTGCGGGTTAGGGATGGACTCATTGTGAAGCTAAACTTCATCTGCTGTTAGTTGATAAGCACATCGAAAGTCACCGTTGCACTTTCACCAGGCTTAAGTTCACCAGCAGTGTATGCGCCACCAGCTGGCAAGGCGACTGGGAAGTCGATCGTCACGTTTGGCGTAATAAACGCTGCACCGTCACCACCAATTGCCGGACCAGCATTGCTCATCACACCTGCCACACCGCCCAAAGCACGACCACCTGCGCTAGATACAATCTTGAAGCCATTTGTACCAGCACCTGCCGCACAGGTTGCACTGCCTATTGTTGGACCTGTTGCTGTACCCAAATCAAAGGTGGTGTTGGTCACATCCAAGGCATCGGCAATACTGGTCAAGTTTGCCGAAGCACCTGCTGTAGCCGAGTTGCTAACGGTGATCGTCCACTGCACAATCGCGCCCGGAATGTTTTTCGGGTTTGCTGTACCGTTTACAGGGTCACACAACACCGTTGCAGTTTTAGCTACGCTGATACCTGCCGAAACCACCTTCAGTGCCGCGTATGCGGAATGATTCGCCGCACCCGCCGCATCAGCCGCACCTGCCACGTCAGCCAATACCACATCAACCCCTGCGTTGTTTACACCACCATTTGTAATGGCACCACCCGCAGCAATCGCCACACCATTCGCCAGATTTCCTGGTGTCTCGGTTGCGACCAGTGGTGTTGGCCATACCGCTGTCGCAGTTAAGCTCACTACAGCGTGATTACCATTCACAGGAGTAGCAGGCACATCACCCACAACAATCAGGTTAACTGCACCACCTGGCGCAACGGTAGCAATGGAAGTAACCAGCGTGTCACCAGCATCCCAAAGTCCGTCGTTATTAACATCAAGGTATATCGCGGGGGCCGCCACGGTGTCGAAAATATCTGTCACAGGAAGACCGCCGACGGTATAGGCAGCAGGAGCTAAATTCGCAGCAGCTAAGTTGTAGCCCACTGTGGCATTGCCCGTGTTGGTTAAGGTAAATGGCGTTGCCGCTTTGATTTGCCCAGGCACAACACTGGTAAGTGCCGCGACGTTATCCGCCGTGACTAACATATTAACCTTGGCATCGACGGTGAAGGTAGTAGCTGTACCCGCTCCAGAAGTGTTACCAGCTGCCGAAGAACCAATTGGCGTTTGTGCCACAGGTAAACCACCAACTGTTACGGTGTAGTCCAACGTTGCCAAGTTGCTGATTGTTGAACCCGCCAGTGCCGCCAACGCGCTTTGCGACACCAAGCCCAGCATCGCCACACTAACCAACAGTGCGGCAAGCTTGGCTGGCTTGCGTATTTGTTTCGTTTTCATTTTGCTTCTCCTTAAAAATTACCACTCGAAAAATTACTGCTTAAATCTACATTCTTACAACTTAAAAACCACAAACAATTACTGCTTCAAAGGTGGGTCAAAACCTCGCGGTGGACCACACCCAGCATGCGGTGAACCGATGCAAGGCGGATCGGTCATGGGTTGGGGCATGAGGTATCGCCCTTGGTAAGTTGAGTAATGAAGATTCATAATTTTGTTTAGTTGATGGTTGCGCGGAAGCCGACTTCGCTGGATTTTCCGGTAGGCAATTGTTTTTTGTATACCCAGCGAATGTTGGTATATTCCTTGGGCAAGGCAATACGCTCATTGCCTTCCGCGTCGATAACTTTCAATTCTTCCGCATGGGCAAATTTTCTGCCGCTATCCACCGAAAACAGAATGTCGCAATCCGTTCCAAACGCACTACCAGCTTTGTAGATAGTGCTGTTTGGAATGGGGTTGTTGATAGTGATGTCGCTCGCGGTTTTATCACTGGTGTTTTCAAAGGTGTTGGTAAAAATGACTTCCGTTCCGGGAACGGCTTTTTCTACGGGCTGCCGCATTAATGTTTTTTTGCCATCTTTAACCAACTCCAATTCAACTTGGGCAGTACTGGAGACTTTAATCGCGCCGTCTGCGGCAGAAGCGTTGAACGATAAACCGATCAAGAAAATGCTGGTGAATATGAGGTTGATTATGCGCATGAGAATCTCCAGTAGTTATTTAATGGTGGCTTGAAATTCGATAACAATGTCTGCCGCAGGGGCGGCAACAGTGGTGGTAACTGAGCCACGTGCAACGGTAATCAGGTTGGCGGTAAAATTAGCGTTGTCCGCATCCGCGAGGTCGGTTTTTGCGATGCCATCAACCGTGATGCTGTTTGCTATGTATTGGGTATCGGCAGGCAAAGGATCGGTAATGGTCAAATTATCCAACGTGCCTGTGCCAACAAAACTTGCCACGACTCGATAGGTGATGATTGAGCCAGGACGCAATGCGGGGTCGCCACTATTGACAGGGCTTAATACTGTCGAACCGATAGTGGGTTGAACGCGCACAATGGTTTTGCTGATTTGTACCGCCGCACCCGCGAGATAGCCGCCATACGCCGAGTGTTGTCCATTGCGTGTGCCATCCGTCACTCCTGCGATGTCGGCATACACCACCTCCACACCGTTCGGCGTATCTATCACCGCCAATGCCGCTGCGGGCGTGGGCAAAACTGGATCACCGATCAGCGGAATGACGGTAGCAGTTAAACCAACCACCGATTGCTGACCACTTAAGCTGGCAGGAATGTCGCTGACGATAAAAATAATGGGTGAAGTTGCGCCTGCCGCTAACGTGGGGAGGGACGTTGCCATATCCAACAAAGGCTCATAAGTGCCATTGTTGTTTGAATCAACAAACACACGTAAATTGGTCGCATTAAAATCATTTGCAGTAAACGGTGCACCCCCCCCCACAGCAGGATCACCCGTGGCAATAGCGGACAACAGGCTAAACCCTTGCGCATCGTTGCCTAAATTGGTGACGGTGAAGGTTGTGACGGCATCCACTTGCGCCGCATTGACCGATGTTAATAATCCCGTTGCGTGAGAGACCAGCAAGTCGATTTTTTTATCCACAGCAAATTGAACAAGGTTGCTGGGGATAGTAAAAACGGGCGAAGCACCCATCGTGTAATCCACGCTAGCTTGGTTGGTAATCACGATTCCTGAGGCGGTTAAAGCCCAGCCGCACGGCGCAAATGCCAATAACAACAAAGCCCACAGACCTATCAGGCGAGTGGGCAAGCGTGTGACAGCGCAAATAAAGCCGTTCATTTTCGTGCGGTTAAACCTTTACCTAAAAGTATCCATATCCTTAATTTACTTGAGTTTTGGCGATGCAGCTAGGGCAATCACACCCATGCCGACCAGTACAAAAGTCCTATGCCTGAGCCATCTCAGTCGGATAGTACTTTAGCAGGGAGTGTGCCACAAGGTTTTTTATGCATTAGATTTATGAAGTTAGGAAATCTTTACTGCATTGTACTCGCTAATGTGCGGCTAAATCTGACGAGATGCGGTCATGTTGACCGAAAAATGGCACTGCGAATAACGGTGGCAATAAAAAAGGACATCCTCAAGATGTCCTTTTTACACAAATTTGCAAGAGATTCGTTAATCTATTTTGGCCTTGTCACGCAACGTAGCAACCGCTTCTTGTATGGCTTGTTGCTGCATACGTTGTGCGATTTGTGGTTTGATTTCTTCAAACGGTGGGATTTTCAAATCGCGCACATCGTCCAGCTTGATGATGTGCCAGCCATATTGCGATTCCACGGGCGTTTTAGAGTATTCGCCTTTTTTCAGACTCACCATACCTTCAGCAAAGCTAGGATCAAAACTGCTCGGCACGGTCCAGCCCAGCTCTCCGCCCTGCGCAGCCGAACCCGTATCCATTGATTTTTCTTTGGCAATTGCATTGAAGTTACCTTTTTTGTTCAGCTTGGCAATGATGGCGCGCGCATCAACATCCGTTTCCACCAAAATATGGCGCACGTTGTATTCTTTGCCGCCCGCAGTGGCCTTGATTTTGTCGTATTCTTGCTTAAGCTGATCGTCGGTAATGACATGTTCCTTCATGTTGTTTTGCACGTACGCGCCTGCCAACACTGACTGCCTGGCAATGTCCAATTGCTGAGCTATTTCCGAATCTTTATCCAACCCTAAACGTGTCGCTTCCTGCGAAAGCACTTCTAAATTGATCACATCATCACGAATCGCTTTACGCAGCTCAGGTGTATCAGGCTGACCTTGTGCGGCGGCCGCTTTGATGCGCGCATCAAGACGAGCCTGCGGAATAGCGATTCCATTAACTAAAATAGCGGCTTTGTCTTCGGCAAAAGCAGTGTTGACAGCTAATGTACTGAATAAGGTGAGTGCGACTAATTTGCTAGTGTTTAACATTGTGAGTCCTCGAAAAAGTTACTAAGTTTTTGCTAAATTTCATTTGGCGCAAGTGCCTGTATGGTGAGCGCGTGTATGTCGTGCTTCATCAAATCGCCAAGTGCTAAATATATCATACGGTGTCGCGTGATCGTATTTTTGCCGATGAATTGCGTGGAGGCAATGCGCAACACGTAATGCCCGCCTCCACCTGCCGCACCAGCATGTCCAGCATGTTTGTGACTTTCATCGATGAGCTCAAGCGCAGTAGGGTTAAGCGTAGCAAGCTGTAATTGAATTTTTTCCAAGCGATCACTCATGCGCGAGATTTAACTTGGGAATGTTTTTTTGAATGGCTTGATCTCAACCGATACGTACACGCCAGCAGCGACATAAGGATCAGTATTCGCCCAATCCTGGGCAGCTTGTAGCGAGGTGAATTCCGCAACAATCAAGCTCCCAGTAAAACCCGCCGCGCCAGGATCAACCGCATCCACCGCAGGAAAAGGTCCTGCGAGCAACAGCCGCCCTTCCGTTTGCAGTGTCTGCAAGCGAGCAAGGTGCGCGGGGCGCGCTGCAAGGCGTTTATCCAAGCTGTTAGGCGTATCGTGTCCTGTAATCGCGTACCACATCAATTACTCTCTTTCTTTTCGTCGATATATTTTGACAACCATGCGCCTTGCGCGAGGATGAATACCAGCATCAACCCGGTGAAGCCGAATAGTTTGAAGTTGACCCAGCTATCGGTGGAGTAGTTAAAGGCAACGTACAGGTTGACAAAGCCCAGCACCAAAAAAAACAAGCTCCACGCCAAATTTAACCGACTCCAAATATGCACGGGCAGCGCGATTTTTTCTTGTAAAAATGTGCGAATAAGATTTTTTTTGAATAGCACACTTGAACCCAGTAAAACGATAGAAAACAGCCAGTACAACACGGTTGGTTTCCATTTGATGAAGGTTTCGTCATGCAACACCAGCGTTGCACCGCCAAATACGCCAATGATGCCAAAGCTCACCCACAGCATGGTATCGACCTTCCCGTGCTTGAATTTTGTCCAGATAATTTGCGCGACCGTAGCGGCGATAGCCACTGCCGTGGCGACGTAAATGCCTTGGTATTTGAACGCGACAAAAAATAATACGATGGGAAATAAATCGAAGAGTAGTTTCATAGTGAAGAATTATTTGGTGTCTAATTTCAAAGAGGAGGAGTTAATGCAATAACGTTGTCCCGTGGGTTGCGGTCCATCGGGAAATACATGTCCCAGATGCGCGCCGCATTGTTTGCAGCATACTTCAACGCGAGTCATACCATGGCTGGTGTCGGTATGGGCAACGATGTTGCCAGATTGATGCGGCTGCCAAAAACTTGGCCAACCTGAACCTGAATCAAATTTGGTGGTGGAATCAAATAGCGCATTGCCACAACACACACAGCGATACACGCCCGTGTCGTGACAATCCCAATAGATGCCCGTGAAGGGTGGCTCAGTGCCGCACTGGCGAGTCACTTGGTATTGTTCAGCCGTTAACTCTGCACGCCATTCAGCATCCGATTTTTTGATAGGAGCGGACATGTGTTTTACAGCACTTCGCCCGCATGATCCGCCAAACGAGAGCGTTCTCCGCGCATCAACGTGACGTGTCCGCCATGCTCCCAACCTTTGAATCGATCCACCACGTAAGTCAAACCTGAACTGCCCTCGGTGAGATAGGGTGTATCAATCTGGGCGATGTTACCCATGCACACCACTTTTGTACCGGGACCCGCACGAGTGACCAGTGTTTTCATTTGCTTGGGCGTTAAATTTTGCGCCTCATCGATAATGACGTATTTGTTCAAAAAGGTACGGCCGCGCATGAAGTTGAGCGATTTCACCTTGACACGCGAACGAATCAAATCACGCGTAGCCGCACGTCCCCAGTCACCGCCTTCGTCATCGGATTTATTCAGCACATCTAAGTTGTCTTCCAAGGCACCCATCCAAGGAGTCATTTTTTCTTCTTCCGTACCGGGTAAGAAACCAATGTCTTCGCCCACCGGCACGGTGACGCGGGTGATGATGATCTCCGAGTACAGCTTGGTTTCCAATGTCTGCAATAAACCGGAAGCCAGTGTCAGCAAGGTTTTACCCGTACCAGCCTGACCCAAAATCGTGACGAAATCAATGTCGGGATTCATCAGCAGATTGAGTACAAAATTTTGCTCACGATTGCGCGCGGTGATGCCCCACACATTATTTTTGCTGTGCGTGTAATCCGTCAGGGTACACAAAAGTGCGGTCTGGTCGTCTTGCTCCAGCACGATGGCGTAAAACGGCGTGTCATCTTCTTTGTAAACGAACTGATTAACAAAAAACGTCGCGCACAACGGACCGCGAATCTGGTAGTAGGTGCGACCCTCTTTGATCCATGATTTCATGTCCGTGTCGTGACGCTCCCAGAAATCATCGGGCAACTGCAACACGCCCGTGTAGAGCAGGTCGCTGTCTTCCAGCACTTTGTCGTTGAAGTAGTCCTGTGCCTCCAGCCCCAGCGCGCGCGCCTTGATGCGCATATTAATGTCTTTGCTGACCAGAATAACAGAGCGATCAGGATGTTGCTTCTGCATACTGATGACCACGCCGAGAATGGCGTTATCAGCTTTTCCTAACTCAAGATTTTCCGGCAACTCTTGTTTCACAAAACTGGTCTGCAAAAACAACCTGCCTTTGCAGTTTTTGTGCGAGTCCGATTCCAGCGCGATGCCTTCTTCGATGTTGCGCGGCGCATCATCCACAATCTGGTCGAGGAAACGGCTCACCTGACGCGCGTTTCTAGCAACCTCGGTCATGCCTTTTTTCTTGTTGTCCAACTCTTCCAATACAAACATCGGCAGGCAAATATCGTGTTCTTCAAAGCGGTACAGGCTGGTGGGGTCGTGCAACAAGACGTTGGTGTCCAGCACGAATAATTTTGATCCATTCTCTTTGGTCGATTTTTTACGAGGTGGCATAACGTTCCTTTTACTTGAGAGTTGAAACAAAATCTAAAACATCCAGCGCATGACCGTTGGCTTTAAGCCCTCGCCACTCATGGCGCAGCGCGCCGGTTTTGTCGAACACAAACGTACTGCGTTCAATACCGCGTACTTGTTTACCATACATGTTTTTCATCTTGATTACGTCGAACAAAGTGCAGGCAACTTCATCCGCATCGGAAAGTAGCGCAAAAGGCAGCGAGAACTTGGCTTTGAAATTTTCATGCGACTTCAGGCTGTCGCGCGAAATACCAACGATTTCACAATGTGCTTTTTGGAATTGCGCATACAAATCGCGGAACTGCTGGGCTTGTGTGGTGCAACCCGGCGTGTTGTCTTTGGGGTAAAAATAAATCACCAGATGCTTGCCGCGCGGGGCGGATAAAGTGAACGTCTCACCGTCGGTGGCGGGAAGTGAAAAATCTGCAACGGTGTTTGTGGGCATGAAGTAGCTCGCTAAGGTTGTCGCCATTCTTGTCAAAAAGCGTGGCAAAAGCAAGCAGTAGTTAAGCCCAACAACGGGGTGGTCGATGAGGTTACCGTAACATCAATAAAATAACATCCGAGAAAACACAAAATTAGCGTTACATTTGGAAGGGAAGCACATCTCTGGCAATATGCCGCCTTTCAAGGAAAAATGATTCCAACGTGGATGTAAATTCGGTGTTCACGTTGCGATATCTCGACCATTTCGTGACCAACTTCATATCCCAAAAACATGAGTGACTTCCAATTCAAAAAAGTCGTTATCTTCGGTGTTGGCCTCATCGGCGGCTCGTTCGCGCTGGCATTGCGCAAAGCGAATGCGGTCGGCGAGCTGGTGGGCTTCGGACGCAGCCTAAAGACGCTGCAACAAGCGCAACAACTAGCCATCATTCACCGTATCGGGCAGGACATTGCGGCTGAAGTGCGCGACGCAGATTTGATTCTGCTGGCAACGCCTGTAGGTCAAATGGCGGAGTTGATGGTGCGCATCGCGCCGCATCTCGGCACACACACACTCATCACTGATGGAGGCAGCACTAAGAGCGATGTGGTGCGCGAGGTGTACGCGCAGCTTGGTAATAAAGCCGCACAATTCGTTCCTGCACATCCTATTGCAGGCGCAGAGCAAAGCGGCGCGGCAGCAGCACGTGCGGATTTGTATACGGGTAAAAAAGTGGTACTGACCCCTTTGCCAGAAAATAGCGTTGAATCGGTGGCGCGTGTGCGCAAGGCTTGGGAGATGTGCGGCGCGAAGGTGAGTGAGCTAACTGCCGAACAGCATGATGAAATCTTCGCCGCAGTAAGCCATTTGCCGCATCTGCTTTCGTTCGCTTTGGTGCATGATTTGGCGCAACGTGATAATCGAGATGTGTTGTTATCCTTTGCTGCAAGCGGTTTTCGTGATTTCACCCGCATCGCTGCCAGTTCTCCAGAAATGTGGCGCGACATCTGTTTAGCGAATCGCGACGCGTTACAAAAAGAGTTGCAGCTTTACATTGCGGAATTAAATCAAATCAGCGCGGCACTTGCCACAAGTGATGCAAATCAACTTGAAAGAACCTTTCACAAGGCACGCGAAGTGCGTTCCACCTGGACAGAAAAATAATGAATCTTATTTCCAATAAACAATGGTGGTATTTGATTATCGCCGTCGCGGTAATCTGGTTTTCCAATCTCGAATACCGCATTCTGATTAAGCCCGACGAAGGCCGTTACGCCGAGATCCCACGCGAAATGGTGGCGAGCGGTGATTGGACAACCCCACGCCTGAACGACATCAAGTATTTTGAAAAACCGCCGCTGCAATACTGGGCAACTGCGGTGGCTTATGAGGTGTTTGGCGAACATCAGTGGACTTCGCGCTTGTGGGCAGGGCTGACAGGTTTCTTCGGAATTTTTTTGGTATGGTTTGCGGGGCTGCGTTTGTTCGGACGAGAAGCGGCTGCCTACGCTGCCATGCTATTAGGCAGCAGTTTGTTGTACGTGCTAATTGGTCACGTCAACACGCTGGATATGGGTGTGACTTTTTTTATCTCGCTGGGAATTTTTGCATTTTTGATTGCACAAAACGAAGGCGAAACAAAATCCCAGCGTAACTGGATGCTCTGGGCCTGGGCAGGCATGGCTCTCGCCGTATTGAGCAAAGGCTTAATGGGATTGATTTTGCCAGGCACAGCGATATTCATTTATTGCATCGTGCAGCGAGATTTTTCGGTGCTGAAACGTATGCACTGGTTATCAGGCTTGGCGGTATTTTTCCTCATCAGCGCACCGTGGTTTTATTTTGTAATGAAAGCTAACCCCGAATTCTTCGACAAGTTTTTTATCTACGAACACTTCACTCGTTTTACCACCAAGCAACATGGACGCTATCAACCTTGGTATTACTTCGTGCCGATTTTGCTATCGGGTATGTTGCCGTGGACATTGTTGATGCTGGATACCTTATGGCGAACCTGGCGAACTAATGTGTTGCCAGCCAAAGTGTTTAATGCCGCACGCTTCCTGCTGATTTGGTCAGTGTTTATCTACCTGTTCTTTACCGCGTCTGGTTCCAAGTTGCCCTCGTATTTGCTGCCAATCTTTCCCGCGTTGGCATTACTGATGGGTAAGCGTATTGCGGAGATGTCTTCACAAACCTTACTTAAACAAATTGCACCCGTGATTTTGTTTGTGTTTGCATTACTCGTACTCGCGTTGAACGTAGGAAAACTCGCCGATACACCGCTGCAAAAAGAGCTGTATCCGCAATACACCAGCTGGCTGGTAGTGGCATCCCTGACATTATTGGCCGGACTGCTGATCAGCATGTGGCTATTGCGTCGTGAGAAAAAAATGATTGCCGTCGCAACACTTGCCATCAGTTCGTTGCTGTTCGGACAAATTGGATTGTCGGGTTACAACGTGCTGGCGAGTGAGCGTTCCGCCAAGCACATCGCCGCAGCCATTGCACCACAACTCAAAACAGGCGTACCGTTTTATTCCGTGCTGGATTATGAACAAACCTTACCGTTTTATCTGAAGCGCACTTTTACTTTGGTGCAGTATCAAGATGAGATGGGATTTGGACTGGGACAAGAACCACAACGTTGGATACCGTCTGTGGAGGAATTCGCACCAGTGTGGGCAGATCAAACCGAGGCATACGCTATTATTCGCGTACACGATTACCCGCGACTGCAACAATTGGGATTGTCCATGCAAATAATCTTTCAAGACTCGCAAAATATCGTGGTGAAAAAATTATGAATCTGATTAGCTTTGCTTTGATATTCACTGGCGTGATGCTCAATGCTACCGCGCAAATACTGATGAAGGCGGGAACAAATGCCATCGGCTATTTTGATTTCAATATGGAAAACATTGTTCCGATAGGCTGGAAGCTGGCTACCGAGTGGCACATCGTCGCCGCACTATTTTGCTACGCATTAAGCGTGATGATCTGGATATTGGCACTGTCACGCGTGCCAGTAAGCATTGCCTTTCCGATGTTATCGATGGCGTATGTGGTGAATGCAGTGGCGGCCTGGTATTTGTTGGATGAAGGATTTAATCCAACCAAGCTGATAGGCATGGGTGTGATTATTCTGGGTGTGATTATTATTTCGCGGGCTTAAATTTGAATAAAAATTTGTCCCCGAAAGACACGAAAAGCACGAAAAAATTAAATCCTCATTGTTCGGGAGGATAAATTTCACACGAGGAAGTAGCCTAATTTGGTAAAAGTGCCCCGTTCATCTATTTTCCTATTTCGTGCTTTTCGTGCTTTTCGTGTCTTTCGTGGACAGTTTTTTTCACCAGTATTTATTTTTGTGGACATTTCTTATGAATACTTTTTTACCTTTTTCCAAACCCACCATCGACGAAGCGACCATCGATTCCGTAGCAGACACGCTACGTTCTGGCTGGATTACCAGCGGCCCAAAGGTGGCGGAGTTTGAGAAACAGTTATCTGCCTACTTTGGCGGTCGTCCAGTGCGCACGTTTAACTCTGGCACTTGCACGATGGAAATTGCTTTGCGCATCGCGGGCATCGGTGCGGGCGATGAAGTGATTACCACGCCGATCTCTTGGGTGGCAACGGCGAATGTGATACTCGAAGTGGGTGCTACGCCGGTGTTTGCAGACATCGACCCGATTACGCGCAACATTGATCTGGATAAAGTGGAAGCCGCGATTACGCCCAAAACCCGCGCCATTATTCCCGTGTATCTGGCGGGCAAGCCGCTGGATATGGATAGGCTGTATGCGATTGCTGCCAAGCACAAGCTGCGCGTGATCGAGGATGCCGCACAAGCGATGGGTTCAACATGGCAGAGCAAGCCAATAGGCTCATTTGGCGATTTTGTCTCATTTAGTTTTCAGGCCAACAAAAATATCACCACGTCCGAAGGCGGCTGTCTGGTGTTGAACAATGAGGCTGAAGCGTTGCTCGCGGAAAAGTATCGCCTGCAAGGTGTAACACGCAGCGGCTGGGACGGCATTGAAGTAGATGTGCTGGGTGGAAAATACAACATGACCGACATCGCCGCTGCAATTGGGCTGGGACAGTTTTCGCAACTGGAAAAAATAACCGCACAACGACGCACACTCGCCCAACATTATTTCGCTACCCTCGGCAAAGATTTTGAAGCGCAAACGGGCGCACAACTGCCGCCTGCCGAATTCCAAAACACCAACTGGCATCTGTTCCAAGTCGTGCTACCCGAACGCATCACCCGACCCGAGTTCATGGAAAAAATGAAAGCGCACAACATCGGCATCGGCTTCCACTACGCACCAATACACTTGTTCAAACTGTATCGCGCATTGGGTTTCAAAGAAGGCATGTTCCCCGTCGCCGAGCGAGTCGGCAAACAGATCGTATCGTTGCCGATGTTTTATGCGATGAATGAAAGCGATGTTGAACGCACCTGTGCGGCGATGCGTGCAGCACTTGGTGGCTTCTAGAATTACGCTGGGGGTTCACAGGAGTAATCGAATGCTTAAGTTTCTGTCGTAAGTTATTGCGCTCATTACATTGCCTGCGCTCGCCATTGCGGCGGAGTCAGTAAATCTAAGTGCAGACACCTACAAGCCTGACCTTGGGGTTCTCATCATCCAAGTGAGCTGGGGATGCGGTCAATTCGAGAGCACCCAGCTTAAAATTATTCGAAATTGAGGTAAGAGATGAGCCGTTTGTTAAGCCTGATGTTAATGTGTACGAGCGCGCCAGTATGGGCTGCCGAAGCGGTGCAAACGCTTCCCGAAATTACGGTTACGGGGGCAAAAGACACGCTCGCCGAACGCCGTGAAGCCCTTACACAAAAAGTCATTGTGAGCCGCAAAGAAATTGAAGATATGGGGGTCATCACCATCGGGG